>JAZQBR010000220.1:0-5001 GCA_045545855.1 Kiritimatiellia bacterium
TATTATCGCAGGAGTGGCGCGGCATCCGCATCCGCGCACACTCCCTCTTCGTTTCATCTTCGTTCCCAGCACACCTTAACCCTTATCCCGAGCAAGTCAGAGGTGCATTAAAACCCTTGCCATCATTTTTGTGCTGTTACAATGTCACGGGTTGTTTTTCCGGAGACGGGCGAGGGAGATTGCTCGTGGAGATGGGTGACGGTACGGGTCCAGGTGTTGGAAACGAGGGAGTAGTCGTAGACGTCGAGTCTGCCGTCCTCGTGGCGGATCGACCGAACAAGGCCGGAGCGCAAGTCGTTCGCGACTACAGGATAGAACGCCGTCACCGTGCGGAGAAACTCGGCGGCGCCCTTGACTGTGCAAATGGACGGGTCACCCACTGTCCGGCAAATACGAATCATTTTACAAGCAACTTCTCGGCATTTTGCAGTTGCGCCGTGATTTCCACTTTACGATCCTCTTCGAATTTCCCTTTGGGGTTTATTGATCGGAGCAAATCAATAGCGCTATTTATGCATTTTCTGGCATCGCTGGCGTTTCCGGATCTGGAATAATATTGCCCCAAAAGGCAATATCCCCTTGCCAGGTCTAAGTTCAAGGCGTTCCTATGCTCTTCTGGGAATGTGTCATTATTCCCCGCAATAACCATATAGGAGACACCCTCTTTTAAATACCGTTCAACTTTCCAACTGCAATATGTCCTGTTAGCCTGCTCCATGCGAATCACCCCCCATCCCCAATAAGAATCATATCCGGACTGATTCCGCTCCCAGGCGAGATTGAAGAAATCTTGAGCACCAATCAGGGAGTAATCGCCAAACCTTGGATTCGAAAGGTCATAAAGGCTATCCCAACCATCTTTGACCAAGTTTCCATAAGACAACAATCCGTTTCCATCGGTGATTAAAACCGCCTTCTCCGGTTCGACAAATGCAGGGTCCCTATATAACAATCCATTGCACCCCGCCACGAAACAAAGGCAGGCGACAGTCCATATCGTACGGCAATCAGTCATTTGCAGCCTCCTCTTTGCCATTTACTTCAATGGCAAACTCTTTTGGGAAAACGGCACCACACGAAACAGCCGCCTCAATTTCCGATCTGGCAGCATCCTTATCACCAAGGTAGTAGGAATTGTATGCCTTCATAGTCAAATATCGTTTCCTGTCGATATCGTCTCTTTGCGCATATCCGGCCAGCACCATGGCGACTTGCAGCAAAACCTCCTTCGCCTTTTCGGTTTTTCCGCTTCTGCGCAATGCCGCACTAAACCAATTGAGGCTATTCACGTAATCCATGTCGACATTGAACATTTCGCAAGACGAAGGAGGCAACATTGACTTGACGCGCTTAAAATAGCGGAGGCTGTCCGTGAAACAACGTTCCGCCTCTTTGGAAGAGGACGACTGCCGCGCCTGGATTGCCTTGAATATCGCCCACCCCCAAACAGGCTCGTAACTGTCCGGAGAGCGTATCCATGCACGGTCCAGTATCGCCCTTACGAGATACAAGTCCACCCGCGGCTTAGACAATTCAAACCAAGCCAGCTCCATTTGTCGTCTGGAAGCAGCCTCAGAATGCCTGGCTGTCACAAACTCGTCATGCCTTTCAAACAGTGGCGTGTAATCCTCCCTTATTAAAAGGCATCCCGACAATAACGGCAACACCAATACCGCAGGCACTCTGTGCAATTTAGCCATCTCCAGTTCCTCCTTGTGTCTAAAAGCTAAAGCCGACACCCCATGGCCTTAGTTCTAGGTTCCGCAAACAATTCTTCGCGGCAGTTGCACTAGACTTCGCCATTTCAGCAACGCCTTCACCTAACGTCTGAACGACCCCCACCGCTGTGTCAACAGTTCTATTTGCCGCATCTGCTGCAAGCCCCCCCACAGCAAATACACCAGATGCGGTCATTCTTAAAGCGCCCTGCCCCCCTAGGCCGACAATCCCTAATGGCCCAGCACCATATCCGTACGGCTTTAACGGATCAAACGGATTAAGCAGCGCCAAGGATTGACAGATAACCGCGTCCAAATCACATTTGGAAAGACAGGCGTCTCTACAACAGCCTGTTTGATGTTTGTTCCTACATTCCTCATAGCATATATCGTGCTTGTAATAACAGTAATCAAGTTCGTCTATCCATCCATGTTTCAAATATTCAGGATTTCGGTTCATCCATCCATCTGTTACGTATCGTCCGGAAGCCCATCCCGGCCCCCCCCAATCCCCGTAGTAAGGCCATCTGTCCCATGATGGTCCCTGAGCACATGCCGGCAGACTCTCACATGCTTCACCCCCGAGAATGTCATACGAACTAATGGGCTTGTTCCCAGCAAACAAATAAAGATTGCTTGCGTCAATTAATATGGAATCCCTTGAAAGCCACCTTCCCAATCGACCGTCATAATGCCTGTAATTGTAATATGTCAACTTCAAGTCATCATCATTGTATTCGCTAGACCACCGGAAACCAGAAGTAGGAGCGTCACCAGAAACGGACACCACGCCGAACGGGGAGTATTCGCATCTGGCCGTTATTGCCAAATCCGCGTCCAGCACCTCGCACACGTTCTTAGCCAGGTCAACCGCATAATAGCGGATTGCCCCAGTGCCGTCCTTCACCGCAAGTGGACGAGTGGCAATAGGTTCTGACGGATCCCAGAAAGTGCGTGCTACCGTTGACGTCTGTCCGTTGGATACTGCGTACTCGGCCACCTGGAGGTAACCATCGTACGCGAACAGGGACGACTTGACGGCAACACCGCCCTCGACAATGGTCTTCTCCAGGCGTCTGCCCATACGGTCATAGGTCATCAGTATGTTCGTCGCGCCGCAGGTCCAAATAACAGGGCGGTTCTCCGCATTGTAAGTGACACGCCAATCGCCGGTTGAGGTGCGGAGGAACGTCTGGTTCCCGTCGGCATCGTATTCCGGGACGAACGCAGCGGATTGAGACGCGCCGAGGATATTCGTGTACTGGTTGAGCCCGTTCACGGCGTATACAACGTTTGTCCCGACCTCAAATGAACAGTTGCGATTGCCTATGTCGTCATAGCTGTAAGCATAGGAACTAGATCCGAAAACCGCATTGGTGAGCTGTCCTCTGACGTCATTGGCGAAAATGTCTTTCCGATCTGGCTCACCCCTGCGCTTCTGTGTTCTGCTTATGACGTTCCCGGCGATGTCGTAGCCGTACGACCGCAAAGAAATCAGGTTGGAGTTGGTATAAGCAATCGACGCAATCAGGTCGCGGCGCGAATCGTAGGCGACGATCTTGTCGAACCCAGGACCGGCTATCGCGGCTTCAAGGTCCGAGCCGGAAACATAGCTATAGGTGAATCCGACTCCGTCAAACGATGCGCTCCCCAGCCGGCCGGAGTCCGGGTCGTATCCGTTTGACGACATGGATCCAGAGGTGTGGACGTATCCTGCATTGCGGCCAAACGCATCATAGATGCGTGCTATGCCAGCAAGCGCGGTCACCTCGTTGGTGTTCTGCCCGTACTTGTCATACGCGAACCTCGTCGTACCCGCCGCATCGTGCACCGCAGACTGACGACCCATCGCATCGTATACAATGGAAACGGAAGGCGTTCCGTCGGAATAACATGTGTTGGTGAGGTTTCCCCACCCGTCGTAGGCGTATGTCGCCGTAACTCCACGCGCCCAGGTGCGGGTTGCAAGTTGCCCATTATTGTTGTAAGTGTAACTCGGCCCATTGCCGTCAGCATAAATCTTTTGCAGTAACACCCCCGACGCCTCGTCATAACGCCAAGCCGTGGAGTCGCCGACACCGCTGGCCTCGTTACGGTAGGTGGTCATGTTGGTCACGGCGTTATAAGCGTCGTACGCATATCGTACGGGATAGGTTGCTCCACCTTCGTATATCCTGTTTCCGTGAACATCATACTCGAATACGGTGGCAACGCCGAGCGCATTAGTAACTGCGGCCACACGACCGAATCTGTCATAGGCATAGCGGGTGATTGAGCCTGCCTCGTCGGTGACCGACTCGATTTTGCCGACAGCATTATACGCCGTTACGGTTGTGTTGCCGCGCCCGTCAGTATGCGTGACGATGCGGCCAAGACCATCATAAGTAGTTGAGTTTGTAACCGAAGAGACGCTTACCGAGCGGAGCAACATCCCGAACCGCCGAAAGGAAGATGCCACTCCGGTGGCGTATGGGACTCGTTCATGTTCAATCTCAACACCAAGCTCCGAGTCGAACGAAATCCATTTTTCGGTTATGTTTCCGCGAATATCTGTCGCAATAACAGTCTTCGGGTTCGCAGCCGAAAGTCCGGTGAGACGATACTGCCGAGATGATACAATCGGGGCTATGGCAACATCGGAGCAGGTCTGCGTAGAAATGTTTTCCTTCCATATGTCGCCGTCTATCACGCGGTAAAGCGAAGAGGTCGTGTCCCTCCTCCAACTGCCGTCGGCTGAGCGTACAATGCCAATCCTCACGCCAGCCTCGTCATACTCGTACGAGACCGCGGGACTTTTATCGCTGACCGTAGAAACGACATTTCCATGATTAGACGAAAAAACAAAAACGGAATTTGAAGGGCGTTTGGATGAAGTCCCTGGCATTTTTGCCTTGATGGATCCTATGCCTGGGGCTATTGAAGCCGTGCATCAATTGGCAACAAAATTTGATGTCTTTATCCTATCGACTGCTCCTTGGAAAAACCCTTCGGCATGGGCAGACAAGGTTTCGTGGGTAACCAAATACTTTGACGATGTGTTTCACAAACGAATGGTCATCACTCACAGGAAAGATTTGTGTCAAGGAGATTACCTTATCGATGATAGAGGCAAAAATGGAACAAGTGAATTTGCAGGTGAATGGATTCAATTTGGCAGCGAACAGTTCCCCGATTGGAAGTCTGTCGTGGATTATTTGATGTGATTTTTGCCCCATTTGCTTTTCTTTGCTATTCCCTCGCAACATTTTAAGTGATTTTGTCCCAAAAAACCGTACCTTTGCAC
>JAZQBR010000221.1:0-9826 GCA_045545855.1 Kiritimatiellia bacterium
GCGTCACGTTCCCGATAACGGTGACGGAGGACGAGATACAGCCGCTCATGGGCACGCCCGACGCGGCGGGCGAGCTGGTGATGAAGAAAGTCGAGGAGGCGTACGAGACGAAGTGCGCGGGCGAGGACCCGGAGGTGCTCCCGCAGATGGAGCGCGGCGTCTTCCTCAGCGTGGTCGACCGCGTGTGGCAGGAGTACCTGAGCGCGATGGACGACCTCCGCCAGGGCGTGAACCTGCGCGCGTACGGGCAGCGCGACCCGCTGATCGAGTACAAGAAGGACGCCTTCGAAATGTTCGAGCAGCTGATGAGTTCGATCAAGACGAAGGTCGTCTCGAGCGAGTTCCGCAGCACAACGGCGGCCAATCTGAGGCGCATGTTCGCGGCCATGGAGGCGGCGAAGGCGCGCGCGAGGACGAACGAGAGCGCTATTTCGGTGGACGGAGACGGCGCCGCGGCGCAGTCGCCGCGTCCCGCGGCAGCGGCTGCGGCGGAGCGTCCGGCGAGCCCCCGCCCGGCGACGCCTGCCGAGAACAAGAAAGCAGTCGCCGATGTATTCGCTTCAATGATGTCGAGGCCGGCCCGCGTCGTGCCGTCGGTAGTGCCAGACGGCATGCCGACGCCCAGACACGACGTTGTCGGCAGAAACGACCCTTGCCCTTGCGGTTCGGGCAAAAAGTACAAAAAATGCTGTGGGAGGAATATTGCATGACAACGGCGATAATAGTGGCGGCGGGGAAATCCGAGAGAATGGGCGCTGGCACCGACAAGGCATTTCTGAGCCTCGTCAGCAAGCCTGTGGTGGCATGGTCGCTTTTGGCGTTCGAACGCTGTGCGGATATCGACAAGATCGTGCTTGTGGTCAGGAAGGATCAGCTGGTCGCATCCAAGGCGGTCGTGCGGATGTTCGGAATTTCGAAGATGCACGCGATTGTCGCTGGCGGCCAGCGCCGGCAGGACTCGGTGCAGGCGGGGCTGGCGGCTTGCGACATGGACACGCGCTATGTCTTGATACACGACGGCGCGCGTCCGTGCGTAACGACAGAGACGATATCCGAGGTGGCCAAGGCGGTCAAACGCTTCAGCGCGGTTACAGTAGGGCGGCGCATAACCGACACGATCAAGCGCATCCAGAAGGGGTCATTCGTCGAGAGCACCGAAGATCGCGACAAGCTTTGGGTCGTACAGACGCCGCAGGCGTTTCTGATGAAGACGATACGCGCCGCGTACAAGGCGCTGGGCAAGAAAGACATAACCGACGACTGCCAGGCTGTCGAGCTGATGGGCGAGACCGTCAAGGTGCTTGAGAACCGGCAGCCGAACTTCAAGATAACAACCGTAGAGGACCTGCAGCTCGCGGGGGCTCTGCTGAAGTGAGAGCAAATGGGTAGACGAATCGCCATACTGGGTGACATACATGCGAATCTTGACGCGCTGAACGTGGTTCTCGCCGACTGCCGGGATCAGGGCGTCACCGAATACCTCTGCACGGGTGACGTCGTGGGCTACTGCGCGTGCCCGCACGAGTGCCTTGAGATAGTGCGCTCGCTCGGGTGCCCCGTCGTCAAGGGCAACCACGACCACTATGTCGCTTCCCGGCAGAACCTCGACGACTTCAATCCGCACGCTGCGGCCGGCGTCATGTGGACGCGCGGCCAGCTTGACGAGGATGAGCTCGCGTACCTGAACGCGCTGCCGTTCTCGGTAACCAAGACGGGGCTCACGCTTGTGCACTCGACGATGGACCACCCCGAGAATTTCGGCTACGTTTTCGACAATCAGCAGGCGGAGACCAACTTCATAAACCAAAAGACGCCGATATGCTTTCACGGGCACACGCACTGCCCGATGATATACGAGAAGCAGATGGCGGGCGTGTACCGCATCGACCCGCAGGACTTCCAGCTGAAGTCCGGGCGCAAGTATTTCATCAACGTGGGTTCGGTCGGCCAGCCGCGCGACGGCGACCCGCGCGCGACGTATGCAATATACGACCCGATGGAGCGCAAAGTCATATACCGCCGGCTCGAGTACGACATAGCGGCGGCCCAGGCGCGCATACGCGAAGCGGGGTTGCCCGACAGACTTGCGGACCGCCTGGCATTCGGGCAGTGACGCGGCGCACAGTGCGGCGGCAGACGGGACAAAACGGTAATTCACAGGCATCGAGGTAGACAATGGCTGAAGGTCAAGAAGGCAATTACAACGCCGAGAACATACAGGTATTGGAGGGGATGGAGGCTGTGCGCAAGCGCCCCGCAATGTATATAGGCGACACGGGCGAACGCGGCTACCACCATCTGGTGTACGAGGTGGTCGACAACTCAATCGACGAGGCGCTGGCGGGCTACTGCACGATGATTGACGTCATCATAAACGCAGACGGCTCGCTTACGGTGCAGGACAACGGGCGCGGCATACCGGTCGACATGCACCCGACCCAGCACAGGCCGGCGATCGAGGTGGTGCTGACGATATTGCACGCCGGCGGCAAGTTCGACGGCTCCAACTACAAGGTTTCGGGCGGGCTGCACGGCGTGGGCGTTTCGTGCGTGAATGCGCTCTCGGAGTGGATGAAGGTAGAGGTGAAGCGCGGCGGCAAGGTGCATCACATCGAGTTCTCGCGCGGGCACGTAACGAAGCCTCTAGAGACAGTCGGCGAGTGCGGCGGCGAGACGGGCACGAAGGTGACGTTCTTCCCGGACCATACGATCTTCACATGTCACGCGTTCAAGTGGGAGACCCTCGCCGCGCGTCTCAGAGAACTCGCGTTTCTGAACAGGGGGGTTACGATACACTTTCGCGACGACGAGGGCGAGGCGCACCACGAGGAGACATTCCATTACGACGGCGGCATCGACGAGTTCGTGGGCTACCTGAACCAGAACAAGAAGCCGCTTTCGCCGGTCATCCATTTTGAAGGCTCGAAGGAGGGTACGACGGGCATGGTGCAGGCCGAGGTATCGCTGCAGTACACCGACAGCTACTCGACGCTCGAGCAGACGTACTGCAACAACATCCACACCGTAGAAGGCGGCACCCACCTCTCGGGCTTCAGACGCGCGCTTACGGCGACGATAAAAAAGTACGGCCTCGACAACAAGATACTCAAGGAGAAGGAGTTCGACACCCTCACGGGCGACGACATGCGCGAGGGGCTGACGGTTGTGGTGTCGGTCAAGGTGCCGCAGCCGCAGTTCGAGGGCCAGACCAAGACCAAGCTGGGTAACGGGGAGGTCGACGGCATTGTGGGTTCCATCGTCGCCGACAGGTTGATGACTTTCTTCGACGAGAATCCGGCGGTCGCGAAGACGGTTATAGAGAAAACTCTTCTGGCGGCCCGGGCGAGGGAGGCGGCGCGCGCGGCGAGGGAATCGACGCGGCGCAAGGGCGTGATGGACGGGCTGTCGCTGCCGGGCAAGCTGCGCGACTGCTCCGAGAGGGACCCCTCCAAGACGGAACTCTATCTCGTGGAGGGCGACTCGGCCGGAGGCTCGGCGCAGACCGGGCGCGACCGCGCGACCCAGGCCATACTGCCTCTTCGAGGCAAGGTGCTCAACGTCGAGAAGGCTCGAATCGACCGCATGCTCGCGAACGCCGAGATACGCACGCTCATAACAGCGATAGGCTGCGGCTTCGGCGAAGAGTGGGATATATCCAAGGCTCGCTACCACAAGATTGTGATAATGACAGATGCCGATGTGGACGGCGCCCATATCCGTACGCTCCTTCTGACATTCTTCTACCGCAAGATGCCAGAACTTATCGAGCGCGGCTACGTCTACCTTGCCCAGCCGCCGCTGTACAAGGTTGAGCGCAAGAAGAAGATAGAATACGTGCTGACCGACGGCGAGCTGACGCAGAAGTTGCTCACGCTCGGTCTGGACGATTTTGAAGTGAAGGGCAAGGACGGCGCCGTCATGGACAAGGAGCGCGCCAAGGCCCTAATGACGCTTTTGGCCGAGATTGAAACGACGGCGAAGATGGTCGAAGAGCGCGGCTTCAAGCCAGAGGCTCTCGTAGGCGACGCCGAGGCCAAAGGCACCGGCGCGTCGATGCTCCGCAAAGAGTTCTCGTCGCTCTCGGCCTACGGGTATGGTCCGTCAGACTGGTTTGACGGCGAACTCAAGAAGCTTCTCGACGATGTTCGAGCCCATGGCAAGACGGGGCTTTCCATTTCGCGTTTCAAGGGTCTTGGCGAGATGGACGCAGACGAGCTCTTCGACACGACGATGAATCCGGAGAAGCGGCACATGCTGAGGGTGAAGCTTTCGGACGCCGTCGCCGCGGACCAGATGTTCTCGCTTTTGATGGGCGATGAAGTCGAGCCGCGCCGCAAGTTCATCGAAGACAACGCGCTGAACGTGCGCAATCTGGACTTCTGACGCGGCGCGCCGGCGGATTAAACATTTCATGAATCATGGAGCATAAACATGTTCAAACCTGTATCTAACAAGGTCGCCTTCCCGAAGATGGAAGAGGAGGTTCTCGCCTTCTGGGCGAAAGACGGCACATTCAAGAAGTCGCTCGAGAGAAACAGGGGCCGCGAGCGCTACAAGTTCTACGACGGGCCACCCTTCGCGACGGGTCTGCCGCACTACGGCCATCTTCTCGCGGGCACGATCAAGGATATAGTACCCCGCTACCAGACGATGCGCGGCAAGTACGTCGAACGCCGCTTCGGGTGGGATACGCACGGGCTCCCCATTGAGGCTCTCGCACAGGACGCGCTTGGCATCGCCGGCGCGCCCGAGATCAAAGCGCTGGGCGTCGACAAGTTCAACGAGCAGTGCCGCTCAATGGTTCTCAAGTATGTCGACGAATGGCGCAAGACCGTCACGCGCATGGGCCGCTGGGTCGACTTCGACAACGATTACAAGACGATGGAACCGGGTTTTATGGAAAGCGTCTGGTGGGTCTTCAAGCAGCTTTGGGACCAGGGCCGCGTCTACAAGTCGCACCGCATAATGCCGTACAGCTGGAAGCTCTCGACGCCGCTGTCGAATTTCGAGGCCGGCAGCAACTACAAAGACGTGCAAGACCCGACCGTCACCGTAAGGACAAAGGCCGTAGCCGCAGAGTCGGCCGCGATGAAGGCGCTTCTCGCCGCCGAGCCTACGGTGTATCTTCTTGTTTGGACGACGACGCCGTGGACGCTACCCGAGAATTTGATGATGTGCGTAGGCGCTGACATCGATTACGTCGCCGTGCGCGACGTCACCGATGGCACAAAGCCTGTATATCTCATGGCGAAAGCTCGGCTTTCGACGATTTTCAAGAAACCCGAACAGTATGAACTCGTCGCCGAGATGAAAGGCGTGGAGCTGAAGGGCACCGAGTACGAGCCGATATTCCCGTATTTCGCCGACAAGCGCCAAGAGGGCGCGTTCAGAGTGCTGAACGACGACTATGTCACGACGGACGACGGCGTAGGCATCGTCCATATCGCGCCGGCGTACGGCGAGGACGACTTCCGCGTGTGCAAGGAGGCCGGCATGACGGCGTTTGTAGACCCGCTCGACGATGCGTGCGCGTTTACCGACGCGATACCCGAATTCAAAGGCCGCTTCTGCAAGGACTGCGACAAAGACATCATAAAGATGCTCAAGGCGAGCGGCAAGCTCGTGCATCAGGCGACGATCACCCACTCGTATCCGTTCTGCGACCGCACCGACACGCCGCTCATCTACCGCGCGATCGACGCATGGTATGTGAGAGTCGAAGACCTGCACGAGAGACTCGCGAAGAGTAACGCCGCCGTGCACTGGACGCCCGACTACGTCGGCGAAAAGCGCTTTGGCAACTGGCTCGGCGAGGCGCGCGATTGGAATATCTCCAGAACCCGCTTCTGGGGCAGTTGCATACCGGTATGGATCAACGATGACGACCCGGACGACATGATATGCATCGGTTCCGTCGCGGAACTGGAGTCGCTTTCGGGCGAGAAGGTGACCGACCTTCACAAGCACTTCATAGACAAGGTTGTCATAAAGAAAGACGGCAAGACATACCACCGCACGCCCGAGGTGCTCGACTGTTGGTTCGAGTCTGGCTCGATGCCATACGCGCAGCAGCACTACATGGGTGAGGGCGACGTATCGCAATTCTTCCCGGCGGATTTCATAGCCGAGGGTCTCGACCAGACGCGCGGCTGGTTCTACACGCTGATGGTACTCGGCACCTGCCTTTTCGGCAAGTCGCCCTACAAGAACGTGATTGTCAACGGTCTCGTTCTCGCCGAGGACGGCAAGAAGATGTCGAAGCGGCTGAAGAACTATCCCGACCCGACGAAGATGCTTGACACCTACGGCGCGGATGCGATAAGACTCTACATGATCTACTCGCCCGTCGTCAGGGCCGAAAACCTGAAGTTCTCAGAGAACGGCGTCAAGCAGCTCATGAGAGACTTGCTGATACCATGGTGGAATGCCTACTCGTTCTTTGTCACCTACGCGAACGTCGACGGGTTCTCCGACACCGAGGTCGTCTACCCGGAGTCGCCGAACGTGCTCGACAAATGGATCGTCTCGTCGATGGAGACGCTTATAGCCGACGTGACGGCTGCCATGGACGCGTACGACCTGCAGAAGTCCGTAAGGCCTTTCGTCAAGTTCGTGGAGGACCTTACGAACTGGTACATACGCCGTTCGCGCCGGAGGTTCTGGAAGTCGACGAACGACAGCGACAAGCTCTGCGCGTACAGGACGCTCAGGTACGTTCTAGTGCAGCTGGCGAAGGTGGCGGCACCGTTCACGCCGTTCATCGCCGAAGAGATATACCGCAACCTCAAGGGCGCGAGCGACCCTGGGAGCGTCCATTTGTGCGACTTTCCGTCGGCGAACGCCGCCGCGCGCGACATCACGCTCGAGCGCCGCATGGCTGACGTGCAGACGGTTGTGGAGCTGGGGCGCCGTCTCAGAGCAGACAGCAATCTCAAGGTGCGCCAGCCGCTCGCGAAGGTGAGCGTCGCCGGCGGCGACGTCGCCGGTCTCGAGGAGCTAATCGAAGACGAGCTCAACGTGAAGGCGGTAGCCTATGTCGCCGACGAGACGGAGCTCTGCGATGTCAGCTACAAGGCGAACTTCAAGTCGCTCGGGCGAAAGTGCGGGTCCAAGATGAAGGCCGTAGCCGCAGCTGTCGCGGGCATGAAGTCGTTCAGCGGCCGGGCGGTCGTCGAAGGCGTAGAGCTAGAACCCGAGGATGTCATAGTGACGCGAGCACCCAAGGCGGGGCTGGTCGTAGCCTCAGAAGGGTCTGTCGTTGCAGGTCTCGAAACCGCGCTTACGCCGGCTCTCGTCGCAGAAGGTTTGGCGCGCGAATTTGTCAGCCATGTCCAGGCAATGCGCAAGGAGGCCGATTTCGAGGTGACACAGCGCATCAACCTGACCGTGGGCGCAGACGGCGAGACGCGCGCCGCGATCGAGGCTCATGCCGAGTACGTAAAGAACGAAACGCTCGCTCTGTCGCTCGAGTTCGCCAGCGCCGAAGGCGCGGCAGAGGCCGACTTGAACGGGCACAAAACTTCGATTCTCGTCAGAAAGGCAAACTGATTCTATGTGGAATTATTCAGACAAGATGATGGACCACTTCCGGAATCCCCGGAACGTCGGCAAGATAGACAACCCGGACGGCGAAGCGACCGTAGGTTCGCTCGCGTGCGGAGACGCGCTAAAGTTCCAGTTCAAGCTCGGGCCTGACGGGAAGATTGCCGACGCGAAATTCCAGACCTTTGGCTGCGCCAGCGCCATAGCGTCAAGTTCAGCGCTGACCGAGATGGTGATTGGCAAGACGCTCGACGAGGCCAAGAAGATCACGAACCAGCAGATTGCGGACTATCTCGGGGGGCTGCCGCCGCAGAAGATGCACTGCTCGGTCATGGGGCGCGAGGCCATGGAAGCCGCCATCAAGAACTACGAGACGGGCGAGAACACTGACCGCAATCTAGAGGATACGGTTCTGTGCACGTGTTACAACGTCTCGGAGAACGAAGTCAGACGAGTCATTACCGAGAATCAGCTTACGACGGTCGAAGAGGTTACAAACTACACGAAGGCCGGCGGCGGTTGCGGCAGGTGCATACCCAAGATACAGAAGATACTCGACGAGATCAACGGGGTGGCCGGATGAAGAAGATGAAAGTCGGCTTCGACAACGAGAAGTATCTGCAGGAGCAGTCCGCCGAGATACGCCGCCGCGCCGAGAAGCACGGCAAGCTGTACCTCGAGTTCGGCGGCAAGCTCATGAACGACAACCACGCCGCGAGGTGCCTGCCCGGCTACGATCCCAATGTCAAGCTGAGGCTTCTGCAGTCACTTGGCGATCAGGCGGAGCTTGTGCTTTGCATCTACGCCGGCGACATCGAACAGAAGAAGCGTCGCGCCGACTACGGCACGACATACGAAGAGGAGACCCTGAAGCTCATAAACGCGATGAAGGAGCGCGGCATATCGGTGAGAGGCGTCGCGATTACGCGCTTCGACGGCCACCCGACCGCGAGGGAGTTCGCGAAGGTTCTCGAAACCGCGGGCGTCCAGGTTTTCTATCATTACCCGATCAAGGGGTACCCGAACGATCTCGACACCATAGTGAGCGACTCCGGCTACGGCAGGAACGACTACATCCCTACCGAAAAGCCGATAGTCGTCGTTACAGGGCCGGGGCCCGGTTCCGGAAAGTTCGCGACGTGCCTGACGATGCTTTACCACGAGGTCAAGAAGGGCCGCAAGGCCGGTTACGCGAAATTCGAGACTTTCCCGGTCTGGAATCTGCCGCTCATGCACCCGCTAAACGTCGCCTACGAGGCCGCCACGCTGGAGCTCAAGGACGAGAACCAGATCGACCCGCACCACTTTCTCGCGTACGACGAGATACGCGTCAACTACAACCGTGATGTCGAGGCGTACCCGATATTGCGCGAGATATGGGAGCGGATGATGGGCGAGGAGTGCCCGTACAAATCGCCGACCGACATGGGGGTTAACAGAATCGCCAGCGGCATAGTGAACGACGTGGTCGTAAGGGCTGCGAGCCGCGAAGAGTGCGTAAGGCGCTACGAGCGCGTGAAGGCGGACTTCGACGCGGGCAAAGCCGGCATGGACATGCTCGCGAGGGCGCTCACGGCCATGGCCAAGGCCGACTGACGAAAGGCGAAATAATTTATCTTAGACTTGCCTAACAGGGGGTCGATGTGAGATAATAATATCCACCCTTGCAGGAAAGGTAATTTCCAACAAACACTAAGGACGACAAAATGAGCAAAAAGCCAGAAACGATGACTCCGGAGTTGCGCGCTTTCGTCGAGGAATGGAAGACGAAGCCGGGCAACCTCATTATGGTGCTGCACCGCGTGCAGCAGACGTACGGGTACATCCCGCGCGAGATAGCGATTGAGACGAGCGAGATACTCGGCGTTCCACTCGCCAAAATCTACGGGGTCATAACGTTCTACAACTTTTTCCGCCTGCAGAAGGCCGGCAAGTACAATGTCCAGGTATGTCTCGGCACCGCTTGCTACCTGCGCGGCGGCGACGACCTCATCAAGGAGTTCGAGAAGCAGCTCAACGTCGGTCTCAACGCTACGACCGACGATGGCATGTTCTCGGTCGAGGCGGTGCGGTGCCTTGGCTGCTGCGGTCTGGCGCCGGTGGCGGTCGTCAACGGCGAGGTTCACGGCAAGCTCGAGACGAAGGACGTCGACGGCATCATCGCCCAGTATCGCAAACTTGGTTAAGGAGAATTGAAAATGGCAAAGCTTACATTGGCAGACCTGCGCAAGATGCGCGAGGAGAAGCAGAAGGCGCTCGACATGCGCGACTCGTCCAACAAGGA
>JAZQBR010000222.1:0-3806 GCA_045545855.1 Kiritimatiellia bacterium
GGCCCGCAACCGCAAGGGCGGGCATGTTCGTGGGAACCGTTACCAGCGCGGCACGGTAGGGGGCGATCACCGAGCGCCCCGTTGCGAATGGGGGCGGCATGGGGGCGTTCGGGCCGCACCCCTGCTAGGGCATCCGCTTCGCGGACGGCCTGTCGGCCGGGGGATACCGCTGGTCGGCCCCTACCGAGGGGGGCGTTCGGGCCGCCCGGTGGTCGGCCCCTACCGGCGGGGGTGGGCACGTTACCCCCACCCACGCCCCGCATCTCTGCGTTCTCTGCGTCTCTGCGTTAAAACAACCCCACCACTTCGATTCGCCGCTTGCCCTCCTTCAAACGCGCTGTGGGCGACGCGGCTGATCAGGTGATAGCACCGATTTGGAAGATTTATCCTGCAACGTCTCATGCCGAACAGTAAATCATAAACTCCCGCTACTGTGGTAACCATGTCTGACCCTGTAGCCCCTCTGTCAAAATAGTAGCGCTCGACAAGATTTGAAGTGTTTGGAGCAGTCCTGCAGTCCAGCCCCCCCCTTGGTCAATCAGCTGCGCCCTACTTTGCCGGCTCCACGACGGCATCCTTGAGTTCCAACGAGCTGTCGAAGTCGAAGTCTGATTTTCGTATTGTACCAGACAGGCGCAGGTTCTTCTCAACATTCACTTTAAACGAAAGGTCCTCTTCCCTCATGACTCCCTTTAGTCGCGCTGAAATGCGCAGAATCGGCATCTCGCGCAAACCCCGGATATTACGACTGGGGTATGAGGCGCACAACTCCAAACCTCCGCCCTCACCATCCCACATCGGATTGTAGTAGGTCCAAGAAGTGATCTGGCTACGGTCCAGCGGCAGAGTTACACGGACGCCGTCAAGTTGCCGACCGAGCTCCTTGACCTGCTCGCCGGTCAGCGCGACGGAACGGGATGCCACGAGCTTCACGATGTCGTCGCCGGTAACCGTCTTGCGGTTGAACTTCGGGAGCGGCTCGGACTTGTCCAACTGCATAAACTCCACATCCTCGAACGCCGAGAAGTCCGGCTGAAACGGCGTCCGGTGGAAGACAACGGTCCCCGTGAAGTCGACGAGCCGCGCATTGTCCGAAAGCGTCTTCGCCTTGTCGCTGGGCATGAAGGCGTAGAACTCGAACGTTCCTCCGTCCTTGCCCGCAGCGCTAAGCTCGACACGCGACACCGAAAGGTCGAGGTCAATCCGCCCCGAGTGCGGCCACGACGGATTCTTATTCTTGTCTGCAGGAGTGGAAACATTCTGGACGACAACCTCCGGGAAGGTGAGTCGCCTTCCGTTCAGCCGTTCGAGAACGGTGTCCACCTTCGCTTTCGCGCCCCTGTCCGTAAACTTGGACACGAGCGATACAAGTTCCTCTCCAGTGATTGCCTGCGGGTCGAAGTCGGGCAGCTTCTCGCTTTGCCACGGCACGTCGAACTCAACGTTCTTGAGCGTGAACAATGGACGGAACCCGCAGCGCGGAAGGTTTACATCAGCCTGCTTGGACACCGTGCCCTTGAGTCGACTCAGCTCGTCGCCATAATTCCAGGGGGTGGCCCAGAGGTTCCACGGCAACCCCGCAAGAGCCTTCCGCGGAATAACGGCCCCGGCGTCAAAGGCCTGGTCCCATCCCTCGCCGAACGAGACGCGGAAGAGAAGCCCAACCGTGTCGTCGTCGATGGTCGCGACCCCTGTCACCTGCGCGTTCGTGAACGTCAGCTCCCGACCGTCCAGCCGCGCCGCCAGATCCTCGCCGACGGCGTCGCTCATTCTGCCCTTCATGCCGCGCAGAACATCCACCAGCTGATCGCCGGTGATGGACGCGGCGTCGAACTTAGGGAGCTCTGCGAGCTCTATCGCCGGAACGAAGCGGTTCACCGTCACCGTGAAGTTAGTTCCAAAAGTGCAGTCCAGCTCCTTGACCACGGGTTTCAACGAGAACCTACCGTCTTTCGTCTTCCGTGCAAAATTACGAAGCTCCTCGGTCACGCCCGGTACGTCAAGCGTGAACCAGAAGAGCCTGACGTCGCCCGGACACAGCAGCATCCCTCCTGGGTCTCTCATGTCCATTTCTAAATGGTATTGATCCTTCCCGACGCGCCATGGCGCCCGTTTCAGATCGTGGAACGTGAAGCGATGCCCCTCCAGCTGGCTCGCCAAGTTCTGTCGCTGCCTGAAGCTTGGCACCTTCTCAACACCAGCCAGCAGCGCAACAAGCTCGTCGCCGCTTATATTCGCGGCATCGACCTCAGGCATCGTCGGCTCGCAGGTGAACATACGACATCCCGCAATCAGCAATGCAGCAACTGCGACAACCCTTGAAATCATTGATTCCATTCCTCTTTCCTCCTTAACTGTTGTGTTTTCAATATTATACCAAATCCGCAGCGGACACGGCGCGCTCTGCCCGTTGCCCGAAACTACTCCGCCTGCTCGGCAAGGGCTTTTTTCGCCTTCTCGCCGAGGACGGGCCCGAACTTCGAGAGGGAACCCTGCGCTTCATTTCGGCAAAGTCACCGACTGGGTCGCTCTCCTTGAACGAGAGAGCAAGGCGACCCTTCGCATGCGGCTCGTTGGCTGCCGCAATCCCGGCAACAAGGCCGATAAAGACGAGTATGGAGTTTTTCATGGCGTATATTATATCATAAACTCCCGCTACTGTGGTAACCATGTCTGACCCTGTAGCCTCCATAGCTTTACCTCCTAAAATTACTTCAATTGCTGTTTCACCTTTTCGAACGCGGCGCGCATCTCCGCCTCGCGGCCCCACGCCTTGCGAAGCTTGTCCGGATCAATGATGCGGCAGTGGCCCGTCACCTTGTTCTTCTCGAGCTTCCAGCCGCACGACGAGTCAAGGACGTCCCACCACACCATCGAATCCATTACATGCCCCTCTACGCCGGGGAAGCCCTGTGGCACCATGATCTTCCCAGACGGCTCCTCGCCGCCGAGGATGCGACGCGCATACTCCAAGTAAAATTTCTCGTGGTGGTTGGCGATGTCCTTAAGCGCCTGGCTCTTCGCCCATATTCCATCGATACTCGCCTCGCGCGTGATGTTCGACGGCGTCACGCACTCGACGACATTCGTGCATTGCGTAGGCGTGCCGTTCGCGCCAAACGCGACCGAGCCCTCGCCGCCGACGGTAGCATAGACGTAGCGAAGGACATTGTCTTTCGGATTGCAAACGGCGAGAACGGGAAGCTCCGTCGCAAGTCCCATCTTCGCGAGATCGGGGTCGTTCGCCGGAATCGCCGCGCCCAACAAGACCGCCTGCTTCACCTTGAGCCCGTTCTCGGCGAGACGCGCAAGGACGCGGGCAGTGATGCGTCCGCCGAGCGAATGACCGACGAGCGTCAGGTTCGTGCGCGCCTCGGGCGGCATCATCGCGATCTCGAACGCGAAGCGCCACGACTCCTTGTCCGCCGAATCGACCGAAAGCGGCCACACGAGGTTGTCGCCGTCCCAGGACTTGAATTCGACGCTCGCCTCAGGAAACGCATTTGAGACACACTCCATAATCCCCTCGTGCGGTTCCGCCGTGCGGAGCCACCCGGGAATAAACCACACCGTCGCCGCTAAAACTGCCATTGTCATTTCGTTCCTTTTTTTACATCCAAGTTCTGCCTTTCAGGTTTTGTTTTAGACAGGATTTACAGGATTTACAAGATTAAGAATGTTGCTTACGTATCTCTCAATCCTGTCAATCTTGTTAATCCTGTCTAAAATTTCCTATCTCGTGCGGCGGAAGAAGTCCGCCGTCGTGCGAGCGACGACAGGCGAGAGTAGCAAGAGAGCTATAAGGT
>JAZQBR010000223.1:0-14177 GCA_045545855.1 Kiritimatiellia bacterium
GTCTTCAATGAGTTCGTCGGAGAACCTGTTCGAATGAAACGCCATCTGATAGAATTCACCGTTCATATTGAGACGTACGGGGTATGAATACGGCACTTTCAAGCCCATATCCTTGAACAGCTGAAACGCCAGGGCCTGGCGGATGAACGACGGGTCGCTGTACTCGGCGATGAACGAGACCTTTCTAAGCCCGTCGATCAGTTCGCCCGTGAACGGATTCGTGCATGTAAGCGGCTGGCTCTTGATGAAGCGTATGCCGTGGCTCTTCTTGTAGAACCCGGCCGTGGTGTTGCCGCGAAGGTCGATTCTCACATTATCGTAGTAGAAACCGGTCTGGCTGTCGTATATCTGCACGCGCGCGCCGTATGGCATGGAACCGGATATCGACTCATATTGCTTGTCCATGTTGTCCTGCGCCGTCTTGTCAGCAAAGATATGGAACGTCTGAAGCTTCTTGGAGAGCAGATCGGCAGACGGCTCGATCAGCGTGCCGTACCACTCGTAGGCGTTGTCGGGGTCGCAGAAGCTCGGCGTGCGCCACTTGTTGCCTGCGGCATCCGTCACTACAGCCGCCCAGCGCAGGATGTGCCCCGCCTTCACGATCGCCGTCCCCGGTATCGTCGCTGTCCAAAGCTGGCCCTCTTCAGGCGACACGCCGCCCTTTGTCATCGGGACGAACGCAATGGCGCCGAAGTCTGTGCGATAGGCGAGCGAGACGGACTGTATCGCATTTATCGGATCGTCGTCCATCGGATTCAGTGCCAGCGTCACCGGGTAGTCCTCGCCGACTTTCGCCTGCTCCCACGCCTTCCAGTCAGAGACCTTGTGCTTGATGCCGTAAAGCGGGCCGACGTTCGGGCCGTAGGCGATTTCGCCCTTGCGGTTGTTGGCGGCGCCGGGCGTGATCGTCGGCAGAATGACGCGCGTCACTGCTGTCGCATCAACGATTTCGGTCTTGTCGGACGTCACTTCCGCCGGGTCCGGCACGGACGCCGGGAACGCATCCCCCGAATAGAGGTGGACGTCTTTGATATCACCCGTGAAGCGCGTCCAGTATGTCGAGTCGTACGCGCGACCGATGCACATCGGCATGCCGGTGTTAAGCTGCGCCGCGACGCCGCATGTCGTGTCGACATAGCTGACCCCGTCCACGCTCACGGCCATGCGGCTGGCGGCGGTCTGCCCGCACGAGACCTCGAGCGTGTGCCAGTTGCCGTCAAGCCAGTCAAGATCGCTGTTGACCTGGTAATTGAGTGTGTATTTGCCTGAATCGCGTATTTGGATGATGAGATTGCTGTAGGGCGCCTTGTTGATGAAGGCGAGAATACCCGAATACGGCGTTGAGCTGTTGGAGTTGCGGCAGAAGAAAAGCGGCATGCCGCCAGTTTCACTTGTCGAGGTGTTCACCGTGGCTCTGAACGTGAGCGATATCGAGAACATGTCCTTGGACGCCATCTGCCAGGTCGCCGAGCTGTCAATCATGATGCCGTCCATACCATCTTCGGTATTCGCGAAAGAATAGAAGCCTTCCGCCTCGTTCTTGGTCACATTGGACGAAATCTTGAGCATGGCTTCGGTGACAGGCACCTCCGTGGCGGCCTCGACAGTCGCTTCGGCAGGTTCGACAGTCGCGCCGGTATAGTCGCCCCAAATGCCACCCGCCGGCGCAAAGGAGGTGTTATCCGGCAAGTCGACCGGTATTATAAACGAGTCAACGACAGCCTTGCCCTTGCGAAGCTGGACAATAGGGTACTTCTTGGGGTTGATCTTCAGCTGGGCGACGATGAACCCGTTTGTGATGAAAGGCGTCGAGCCGTCGTTAACCCCTTCCTTCGGATATTCCTTCGTCGTATATACGATCTTGTACCCTCCCGCCGGGATCGTCACATCCGGCAGCGCCGCAGCGGCCTTTATTTCGCCGCCGCGATTGGCGGTTGTCAGCGAATAGCCGGAAAGGTTCGCCGATGACGTCTTGCTCGTGTTGTATATTTCGACCCAGCCCGCCTCGACGCCGTTTGGGTCGAGCGCGTCAGGTTTCGGACATATCTCGCTAATGCGCAGCACGGCATCGTCCGCGGCCAAGGGCGCCGTCGCGAGCGTCTGGCCGGCGACAGGGCTGATTTCGTCCGCCTTGGAGGCAAACGCAAGAACTGATATGGCGACAAACTGTAGAGTCTTTTTCATAGTATTTTTTGTTTAACCTCCTATAGGCAGGGCGCACGACACCCTGCACCAGTTTGTCGCTTATTATATCAAATTTTTCGGCCGAATGCAAAGGCTCAGTCGATCGAAATGACGGCGACAGTATGCGCCGGGAGCTCTACGCAGCCATCTGTCACATCGAGCGTCACATGTTCGGGGACGACGCGATTTGGCTTTTCGGGCGAGTTGAACGCATCCTTCGAGTCGCCTGTCAGCATAACCGCCTTGACTTTGCCGGGCTGCGTCCTGCCGAGCGACGCGAAGTCTATGCGCAGCTTCTGCGCGGCGTCGGGGTGCTTGTTGGAGACCGCGATTCTGTATGCCGAGCGTTTCGCGTCAGTCGTGACCACCGCGTCGATCACGCCTGTCTCGGCGCGCCACCCCTTGAGCCGCTCGCATTCGACCGCGCAAGGCGCGACCTCGGGGAGAAGTCCGTTCACATACATGTCGTATACGTGGTACATCGTGCGCTTTACGACACCCTTGTCATGGACGAAAATGAAGCCCGTCGTGTTCACAACCGGCGCGAAGCACGCCATCCCGACAATATCGCCGTTGCGCATGAACGAATTGAGCTGGCAGGCCGTGTAGACCGCGTCGGCCATCGTATAGGTCGAGTGCGTGTCGTTCTTCCTGCGCGCGCCAACGTCCATTCCGCGGCGGAAGTCGCCGTGCCACGGATGGTGCCATCCGCGAAGATTCCACTCGTCGTACGCGATCTTGACGCGGCCGCCGCCAAGACGCGCTTTGTCGAGGATGCGGCGCACGGCGCCGATGTTGCGATCGGCGTCGCCGGTAAGCATCATCGCGCCGAGGTAGTCCGTCGGATTGTACTTGTGGGCGAGTATCTGGCCGTAGTGGTGGATGCACACATAATCGAGCAGATAGCCGGCATCGCGCAGGAGCGGCAGCGTCCAGCGTTCGTCGGGCGTGGCGGCGGCGAGGAGCTTCGTCTTTATATCGGCCGCACGCATCATCTTCGAGCTCTCGCGCACAAGCGGGCCCCACTCGCCGACGGTCTTCGCGCCGGTCTCGTGGCCGCCCCAGTTTTCGTTGCCGACGCTCCAGTACTTGATGTTGTACGGTTCCTTGTGTCCGTTGCGCTCGCGCATCTTCGCGAACTTGCCCATCGTCTGGTTGCAGTACTCGACCCAGTCGCTCATCTCCTCAGGCGTGCCAGTTCCCGCGTTTGTGCAGATGTACGGCTCGCATCCGACCTTGCGGCACCACTTGACGTACTCGTCGGTGCCGAATGTGTTGGGCTCCTCGACAAACCACGCCTTGTCGTAAGTCGGCTCGCGGTTCGCTCCTACGCCGTCCTGCCAGTGGTAGGCCGAAACAAAGCATCCGCCCGGCCAGCGGACGATGGGCATCTTGATGCGCTTGAGCGCGTCTATGACATCCTTGCGGAACCCGTCCTTGTCGGAAAGCTTGGACTTGGGGTCGAACACGCCGCCATACACTTGGTTGTCGAAATGCTCCAGAAACGCGCCGAATATCATCGTGTCGTACTTTATGTTCTTCGCGTCCGCCCTGAGCGCGACGGAGTTGCCCTCGGCGAAGGCCGAAAGCGCTGCACTTGCCGCAATCGAGGCGGCGAGAATTTTCATGCGTGCGTTTTTCATTTTCTTTTCCTTTTTGCGTTACTTGACAATTGCCAGCGAGAAGACGGCTCCGGTCCATGTAGTGCCCTTCTTGCCGCGAAAGCAAACCATCACGCGCTCCTTGCCGGCGGTAAGCTCCTTTGGTATCGCGAAACGTTCTGTGAAGAACTTGCCGGGATGTTTTCTCTCGAGGGTGATAGTCGCTATAACCTTCCAGTCGACGCAAAGCTCGAACGTCCGGCCGTTGTCATCGCCCCAGAACGTGGCCTCGACATACTGTTTTGCCCTGGGGTCGACGCTCATTTCGTACATGAACCGCCCGCTCTCGCCCGGGGCGTGGCGGAATTTACGCCCGCGGTTTTCGCCCACGGTATCGTGCGCCCCGTTCCAGCGGTGCGCTTCCTCGTCGGGCCACCAGCCGATGACGACCTGGTCGACTACACTCGCCTTGCGCGCGGCAAGCGCTCTATCGGCGAGTTTGCGCTCGTCCTCGCGTCTGCGGTATTCCCCAGGGTCGCATACGGGAAAGCACACCGTGTAGTGTTCTTCGTAGACCTTCCAAAGCGGCATGAACTTCATACCGGCCGGGGGACGCGGCGGGCCGGCCGAAGACTCGACCGCCCGCGCGGGCTCTCCCGTCCCGCCAGGGGCGCGGTGCGGGTCGTCGCCCCAGCGGCTCTTGGCGAAATCCTCCTTGCCGAATTCGGGCTCGGTCAGACCGGCCAGGACGACAGGCCCTTTCATGTAGGTGGCGAATTTGCCGTCGGCGAACTTCTCGACCCTGGTCTTCATCGGCAGTTCGAATTCCACCTTGTCGCCCTCGTTCCACATACGGTCGATGGCGATATAGCCGTCTGCGCCGGCGAAGGACTCCTTGGCCATGCCGTTCAGCTTCACCTGCAATTTGGGACACCAGCCCGGCCGGCGAATCTTCATCGTCAGTCTGACCGGCTTTCTGCACGAGATCTCGAGAACAACCTTGCCGTCTTCGGGAAAGTTGGTTCTCTGCCTGACCACAACGCCCTTCTTGCGCCAGGTTACGGACGAATCGATGAAGAGGTTGACCCAAAGACTGCTGCTGTCGTAACCGTAGGCCGCCTCGACATAGCGCTCTGGCGCCTCCATTCCCGCCGCGACGCAGCACGTCCATACATGGTGGCCGTGAGAATACGCCTTTTCGGCCACCGGCATGAGGCTCTGGTAATAGGTGTATTCGCCCTCCTTGCGGCGCGGCGAGGCCAGCACGCAGTTCACGAGCGCGCGCTCCACATAATCCATATACTTCGCATCAGGCTCGATCGCGAACATTCCGGCGGCAAAACGCATCATCGCGCACGCTGCACACGTCTCGCCAGACTCCTTGCCCAGATGCCTGGCGGAATCCCCAACCGGGTAGAATCGCTCGCTGTCGCCGAAGGCGCCGGTCGGGTAGCGCCGCCTTTCGACCGCGTCCCAGAAGGTATGAGCCGCTTTCAACGCGTCTTTGTCGCCGTCCGTCGCGCAAACTGCGGCGAAGCCTGCCATCTTCTCGGCGGCCGCGCGCGCCGACGCGCCGTCCAGCCTGTCTTCGCCGCGTGCAAGCGGTTCGAAAAAACGCTTCTCGCGGAAAAGTTTTCTCGCGGCGTCGAGATAGCGGCGGTCCTTCGTGTCGACGGCGAGATCGGCGAATACACCGTTCAGCGAGCCCCATTCAGAGACAAGCAGCTTCTCGCGCTTATTTTCGTCAAGGCCTCCCGCCACCCCTATAAACCAATCGGCGAGGCCTTTTTCGACATCCAGAGCACGCGAACTGCCGGCGTAGCGGTAGGCGTCCCTGAGTCCGGACATGACCTTTTCAAGCGTGTATAGCGGGCGCCACCACCTGCACACGTCAAACTCGCCCGTCGTGAAATCGCCGCTTTTCACTTTGTCCCACACGGCTTCGCGTGGCACAGTCATTACATACCCGCCGCCGTTCTTGAGTTGGCACTCCCACAACTCCTCGACCATGTAATCGACACGTTTCTTCGCTTCGTGCCAGCGCGTCTGGGCATATAGGCGAGAAAGCGCGCTCAGGTAGCGCCCGGCTGAATGGCCCGCCATCTGCCTGGACTCCCACCCGCCGTATTTGGCGGCCTTTTCGGGGAGGCCGGCCACTTTGCGGAACTCTGCCAGAAATCTGGCGGGCTCAAGCTCGTCAAGCAGATATCTACGGTTGACCCGCTCTGCGGCTGCGAAGGGTCCGCTCTCGCCAAGGCGTACGTCACCTGCCGGGAACAGCCTGCAGCCAGTGGCCGCATAGGCGGCTTCGCTGGCGCCCGTGAGGGCCGCAATGACGCAAATCAAATGCCGTACAAGCGTTTTCATGGCGTGCTCCCGTTAAAAAAGGACATCTATCATGTCGCCGTCTTTCCATTCTCTGTCAACCGCCCAATAACCGTCGCCGTTCGCTTTCGAGACGGTTTGAGCGGCATTGACCGAAATTCTAGGGACGGCGCCGCCCACGCTTCTGAACATGATGCGCTGCGAGACGGCCTTGCCTGTCATGCGCACCGTTATAGTCGCCCGGCGGCCGACGACCTTTGTCACGAGTACGATCCCCTTCTCGCGAAACGCCGCTTTTGAAGGTATGTATCTGTTCACGCGAATGGTCCGGGGACTTGTCGAATAGGCGTAGCGCGCCTGCGATAAGACTACGGCATCTGCCGCGCACGGCCCTTTCGACGCGAGAGCCGCCTTGGTGAGCGTTGCGATTTTCGCATCGATAAAATCCATCAATTCCGCCGACGGCGACTCTTCAAAGATGCGTGAAGCGAGCGACATGAGATCGCGCGTCGCCTCATCGTCGCCATCGCCGTAGCGCTTTGTCTTGACAGCGTAGTCGAGATACGCGACGGACGCCTTTCTCAACTCTTCCCACCCTGTCAGCCTGTGGCGCATGTAAAGGCCTTCCATTTTGGCTGCAAGCGACGCGGCGGGCTCGGCGGCGAAGTCGTACCGCCCCTTTCTGAGTTCGTCGAAGTATGGCGTCTGGTTGAAGCAGTTCCACCCGTCGTGAAAGTAGTTGACGACGCCAAAATCGCAGTATATCAGAAGAAATATTCTGTTCAACCCGCCCCAGTCGCCGCTTAGGAATTTCGCGCGGGCCTTCTTTGTCGCTTCGGGATCGGGCTGTTTGGCCTTGAACCATATGTCCCGATAGTAGTCGACCCACCCCTTGGCGAGGTCGAACGCGCGTTGATTGCCGGTCAATGAATGGGCGTCGACAAGGCCCTTCAACACCGCATAGGCTGTCCGCGCCGGGAAAGCTGGCGTTTCGTTTACAAACGCAGCCTGTTCGGGCACGGTCATAAAGAATCGTCTGCGTGACGCTTTCGCCGCCGCCGCGCACCCGTACAACTCTTCCACGACATAGTCTACGCGGTCTTTGACGGCGTCCTTGCGGGTCGTCGACCAAAGGGCGCTCATCGCGCTCAGGTAGTGGCCGAGCAATCTGCCGGCGGTCTGCGGCGACTTCTCGGCCGGGTCGCCGGGCGCGGCGCATTTCGCCGGCAGGCCGGCGGCCTTGCGGTATGGATATACCAGTTTGGCCGGGTCGATCGCCATAAGTTTCGCGCCTGCCGATTTCATCGCCTCCAGCCCATCGCCGCCGGTCATACGCACATCCGCCAACGCGACAAAGCTCGTGGCCGGGCGAGGCACGGCCGCCATTGACGCGAGCGCCGTCAGAACGGCAATGGCGCCCAATGTCAGTCTTCCCACCATTTGACGGCCTCCGGCAGGTCCTCTGCGTCGTATCTGAACGTTTTCGCCCAAACGCTCCGCCGCTCGCAATGACGGCGCGGGGACGGAGCCGATTCGGCATACCGCTGGTAATTGTACCCGAACACCCAGTTCTTGCCCATATACTCGACCACTGCCGCCTGCTGGCTCGGCGAACGGGGCGTAGCGTCGACAAACCACCGGCGAAACGTCCACGGACCCTCCGGACGCGGCGCCGTCGCCACCGGAACCCCTATGGGTATCTTGCGCGATGAATAAGCCATGTAATACGTGCCGCCGTGCTTCCACACATGCGGTCCGGAATGGTAGTACTGCGGACGCCCGACCAGGAGCACCCCGTCTTCGCCGAAAGCGGCGTCGAACGAAACCATATCTTCATTCAGCTTCGCGACGTACAGACTTGCCAGCCCCCAATAGAGATAGACGCTACCGTCGGAGTCTTCCAGAACAGTCGGGTCGGTGTCGTTGCCCTCGCGTGAAACGAGCGGGCGGCCGAGGGGGTCGGTAAACGGCCCAGTGGGGGAGTCGGCGACCAGTACGCCGATAGCGCGCCTGCCGGTCTTGGCTTTGGTCGAAGCGTAGAGGTAGAATTTGCCGCCGCGCTCGGCGCATTGGCAGGCCCAAGCCCTGTTTTCCGCCGCCCAGGCGAAGTTTGTCGGGCTGGCGACGGCCCCGTGGGCGACCCAGTTGGTGCCGTCGGCCGTGGAGTAGCAGAGCCAGTCGGTCATCTTCAGGCTGTCGGCGTCATCTGCGTCATGCCCGGCGTAAACATACATCCTGCCGCCCGACACGAGCGGCGCGGGATCGGCGGTGTAGGCGTCGTCGAACAACGGTTTCACCGCGGCTGCTGCGCGAGGGTCGGCGAAGAAGCACGCTGCGAGCGCTGCGAGCGCGGCAGATATCTTCAAAAGGCCGCGCGAAAACGCTACGGTGACCGCCTCGGCCCTATCGGCGACACTGAGCTTCGCGAATATGTGCTTTATATGGCCCTTCACCGTTTCGACCGCAATGTCGAGCACGTTGGCTATATCCGGGTTCGAGAGGCCTTTCGACAGCAACCTGAGTATCTCGCGCTCGCGCTGGGTAAGCTCAACCGATGAATCGTGCGTTTGCAGTATCTTGGCAACCTCGGGCGAGAAGAATCGCTCCCCTCGAGCGACAGCGCGAATCGCCTCTACAATCTCCTTTTGGGGGAGCGTCTTGAGCGCATAGCCGTCGACACCAATCCTGTTGGCGACGAGAATGTCCTCCTCGACATCGCTCGTAGTCAGCACGAGCACCTTCACGCCTGGCGCGTTTGCCCGTATATCCTCCAGCGCGGCGAGACCGTCCACGACCGGCATGCGCAAATCGAGAAGAACCACATCCGCCCTGGCATCAAGAAGAAACTTCGCGGCGTCTTTGCCGTTCTCCCGCTCGCCGGCGAACTCGAGGCCCTCGGCGTGTTCTATGACAGTCTTGAGGCCGAACCTCAGCAGGTCGTGATCGTCTATTATTGCTACTCGCGTCATTCAGCACCTCTCGCTTCCTCAATCGACTTCATTGCAGTGTTCTTACGGTGGACCTTGCGGTTTATATCCGAAAGCGCCTCGCTGACTGTGGACATCGTCTCAGACACTTCTCTGGGCGTGCCTTTTGAGTATGTAAGGGCCGTCTCCAGGAGATATCTCGAGCCCGACAGCTGCTGTTCGATATTCTCGTGCAGCCTGTCGGTTCGGCGACGTTCCTTGGCGAGGCGGTTTCTGAAGAAATGTTCCTTGCGCCTTATCGCGGCAATGATGTAAAAGAGAACCGCGAACGCAGCGAGAGCCGAAACGCCGACGACGATGTAGACCAGCGCGCGGCGGCGGCGTTCGCGCGCCTCTGCCTCTTCGCGCTGGCGCCCGAGGCGGCGGCGGACGAGTTCGCCTGCAGGCAGCACGTCGACGAGCACATCCGGGTCGGTCGGGGGATACTTGAGAATCTGCACGTCTACGGGCGAGTCGACGACGAACTCATCGCCGTCCAGCTCGCCGGCGATCTCCACCTCGGCGTCGACATACGACGCCCAGTCGTCGGCCGGCCCCGCGACTCTTACGGCGCAAATGCCCTCGTCGGTCGAGAGAAGCAGCCGCGCAGCACGCCCGCCGTCGCCGCGCACGTCCTGAACGCGCAACACGACGCCGGCGACCGTCGCGCCCTCGGCGGCGGCGGCGGACGAAGCCGGCGGCATGGCGGCCAATGCCGCCGCAGCGACGGCGCACTTTATCAATCGCGGATATGTCGTCATATCGCTCACTCTTTGCAGTATCCCTTTGACGCGCATATTTTAGCATAATGCGCCGTGGTTTCACAATGCCCCGGTCGAGGGATGCGCCGGGAGCGCGCGACGCATCTCTTCTGCGGCTTGACGTCTGGCACCGTCGGCTTTATAAAGGGTGTCGAACCGTCGGCGTTTCGCTCGCTTGGGCGGGCTACTCGTTTTTCATGACTACCCGCAGCGGCGCGCCCGAATATCTGACGCGCTTGGCGGCGCCGCCTGCGGTGACGGTGAACTCGCGGTTTTGCGGCATGCCGGGATACGCGCCCTTGCGCGCGCCAATCGTGAGTGTGCGCGATGAATCGTCCCACTCGAGCGGTATTTTGGCGAACTCGCCCTTCTCGTAGGCGTACGTTTCGCAATCATCGTCGTAGAGCGTGAATGTCGCGTCCGCTCCCGGGTAGATGCGAAGCTCCACCGGCTTGCCGGTCTCCTCGGTCGCATACTGCACATCGGGTCCGAGAGGGAGTATCGACCCCGCCTTTACAAACAGCGGGAAGGAGTCGATCTTGTACTCGCGCACAAGCTTCGTCCCGCCCTCGAAGCGTTCGCCTGTTCTGAAGTCATACCATGCGGCGCCGACCGGCAGCGTCACTTCGATGTTGCGGAGCGACCTATCCGCCTTCGCGAGCTCGTCCGGCGTGCGCATCCAGAATTTCACCGAGCGTGCGAACTTGTCGTTGAAGTAGTCGATGCGCAGATCGAACGTCTTGCCGCCTTCGGGCACGGTGACGCGCGTCGATCTGCTGCGGGCAGCCGTCTTTCGCCAGTCGCGAAAGCGCTCTTCGCCGTCAAGCCAAAGCGCGAAGCCGTCGTCCGCCTCGACGCCCAGCTCGTATTCACCCGCCTCTTTTAGCGTGAGTTTGCCGGTGTAGCGGGCCGAAAAATCGTCGCCGCCGTCAAGCCCTTCGGGCCACTCCACGAGCGGCGGGCCAGGCCACGTGTCGCTGATCTGTGAGACGGTCGTTTCAGAAACCTTGCGCTCGAAATTCTGCCCCTTGAAATATTCCACCTTGACCCCGGCCTTTCCGCCGGGCGCGGTCAGCATTCTAGACGGCACAGGCGAGCCGGAGCCGTTTATGTTCGAGGTGTATACGGGACGTGTGATGACGGCCGTGTAGAGCGACGGCCCGAATATGACAGAGGTCTGGTCGTCGGCCGCATCCGGCGTCTCGGGATAATCAAGCCACACCGGCCTCGCGAACGGACGGCCTGTCTCGTAAACATCTCTCGCGAGCGCGTAGATGTACGGCATGAGTCTGTAGCGAAGACGGGCGGCGGCCAAAAACGACTCGTAGTACTCCGGGTGGCGCTCCCTGGCGCGATACGGTTCTTTCGCTACAGGGCTTGAAACATGCCAGCGGTAGATGGGGTTGAATATCGCGAATTGGTTCCACCGGGCGAGCAGTTCCAGATATTCAGGGTTGTTCATGGCGTCGCCGTAGTGTCCGCAGAAGAAGCCGCCTGTATCCTGGGTCCAGAAGGCGAGGCCGCTCATCGACGCGCCGAGGCCGCCTGCTATTTCTTCTTTGAGTCTCTGCCAGCTGGCGCGGGTGTCGCCGCTCCACGGTATCGCCGCATACCTCTGAAGCCCGGCCCAGGCGGTGCGGGTGAGCGTGAACGTGCGCTTGTCGCTCGTGGCGCGCCGCCCTTCGTAGTTGCCCATGACTGTAACGAGGCCGTAGGTGTTCATGTAGCGTGTGAAATCGCCTAGCGCGTTTCTCCCGCAGGCCTTTATCTGCGCGACCATCTTGTCCGCATTGTGGCAGGCGTCGCGCGTCTCCAGCTCGCTGCCGTCCATCCACATCGCGTCCACACCGGCGTCGAACAGTCCCTTCTTGAGATGCTTGAAATAAATCTCCCGTCCGAGTTTGGAGTATGCGTCGTAGACGTGAGACCTGCCTTTCGATATCCAGTGGCCGGGCTTGTACCTGAGACCGTGGGCGTCGAGCTCGCGGGCGACATCAGTGTCGTCGCCTACATCCGGCCAGATCGACGTTATGAGCTTTACATGCAAGTCGTTGTGCAGCCTGTCGCAGAGTCCTTTCGGGTTGGGATAGCGCTTCGCGTCCCACTGCATCGCGTTCCAGCGCTCGTGGCGCGCGTCCCAATACTGCCAGTCCTGGACAATCCAGTCGATCGGATACCCCGCCGAGCGAAAGCGCGAGACGACATCAACGAGTTCCTGGGCCGATTTGTACCGCTCCTTCGACTGAAAGTACCCGAACGCGGCCTTGGGGAACATAGGCGCCGCGCCTGTAAGCTTGCGGTATTCGGCGAAACGGGCGTCGGGACTGTCGCCGTACATGAAGTACCAGTCGCTCCCGCCCGGCGCGGACTCGCTCCAAAGCGAAAGGCCGTTGTCTGCATCGTGGAATACGGTCTGCGAGTAGACGTCCCAGAGAATCATGTAGCCCTTGGTGCTGGACCAGACCGGTGAAAACGCCGGAATGTTCGTCTGCACGATTTTGATACGCTGGCCGCGCAGATTGAACTTGCCGGACGCCGCCTGGCCCAGGCCGTAGAGCCCCTCGTCTTCGGCCGGCGACCATCTCTGGGTTACCTCATAGGTCGGTTCGCCGTCAATGTCGATCTCGGCGATCGAGACGGGGCGCGACGGCTCGGCGAGAAGAACGCGCCCGTTTCTGCTGAAAGTCAGCGCGCCCGTCTTGCGGTCGATGGCAAACGAGAATCCCGGGCCCGTGACATTATAGGCAGACGCTGTTTCGCTTACGCTAGTCTTGACACCTTTAGGCTTGGCGACTACTGCGAGCGATGGGTGGCGCCAATGATCGCGGCCGAGATCGGTCTTGACGCGCAATGTATTCGGCCCGTAGAAGTCGAGAACCCTTCTTAGCGTTCCATCGCGGCAGACAAAGCCTGTGGATGTCTTCTCGAGTGAAAAGTCGGCACAAGCGTTCATACAGGCCGCAAAGCATATTGCGGCGGCTGCTATGTGTTTTTTGTTCATCATGACAACTCGCCTTTCGTATTTGTGTGTCGCGTCTTTCTTTTTGGGACGCGCGAATATTTTAGCAAATAACGAGGCTAACCGCCAACCCCCCATATGAGGGGTCGCAATCAAAACACTCGGCCCGGCCGTCACGACGCGGTCGGTAAATACAATCCCACAAACGTGGGTCAAACCGGCTTTTGGGCGGCTTGAATCGCGACTAGAAGCTCGTGCTTCGCCCCCGGCGCGAGCGATGCCGTCGCCTTGGGCCAGTGGGTGACCGGCTCTACGCAGACAAAATGCCGCCAATCGTCAGGCTCGAAATCAGCAAGCTTCGCCCCGGAACCGGGATTCCACACTATCGCCGACTCATTGCCGGACGAAACCATCGCTATCGAGCGCTTGAGCCCTTCGTCGAGAATCGCAAACTCGTGCTTCACCGCCGGCGGCAGCGAAAACACATGGTCGGTCGACGAAGTCATGGCGAGGTCGCCCGTCAGCACGTGCTCCGTCATATCCTCGGCATAAATATAGCCGACGCCGTCGAGACCCTTGACCGTTACCCCGTCGCGCTCGCGCACGAGAAAATACGGATGAAATCCGCCCGTGAACTCGAACGGCTGCGCGCCCGTGTTTCTCGTAATCATCGCGAGATTGAGTTTCATCGAGACCGTAATCTTCACCTCGAGGTCGAAGTCGTGCGGCCAAATGGCCCGCGTCTCGTCCGTCGCCTGAAGCCCAAGCGTCACCTCGGTCATTTCTTCGGAATACTGCGTACCCCGAACCGTGAACGGCATAATACGCGCGAAGCCGTGCTGGGCCATGCCCTCTATCGCGAGACGCCCGAACTGCGGCCAGCAGACGGGTATGCCGCCGTGAAACGACTCGCCACGGTTGTAGTCGCGCTTAGCCGGGCGGAATATGACCGGCGAATGACCGGTCGGCTTGTAAGAAAGCACATTCGCGCCCATAAGCGCGACCTCGGCGGTGCCGTACTGGTTGGCGAGGACGACTTCCGGATAGCCACAGTGCCCCTGGCGGAACACGATTCGGCCAGGAGCACCATAGCGAGTATTGAGCTCGTTGACAGTCATCACTGCTTTTTCACCTTGAAGAAAGCGACGCCATCCTTGGCCGGGGTGACGAGGGTTATCTCTTCATCGACCGCGCCGGCCTTGGAAGTCGGATCGTAGCCATGTCGTTCTGTGTGCCAAGGAGTTGTCATAGCCCTTTGTCTTCCTAAGACCGCTTGGCCTCCGACTTTCGTTGACAGTCATCACTGCTTTTTCACCTTGAAGAAAGCGACGCCATCCTTGGCCGGGGTGACGAGGGTTATCTCTTCATCGACCGCGCCGGC
>JAZQBR010000224.1:0-3788 GCA_045545855.1 Kiritimatiellia bacterium
ACAGAACGACATGGCTACGATCCGACTTCCAAGCACGGCAATGTCGCTTCGACATCGGCTTGCGGGTCTGCCGACGTGCTGGGCGTGCTAGGCTACAACCTCTCGGCCGGGGCCGATGTCGTCGCCCGGTGCGTCCGCGAGATTGGCATAGGCTTTCTCTTCGCGCGTTCGCTGCACCCGGCGATGCGTTTCGCGGCGTCGGTGAGGCGTACGCTCGGGTTCCGCACCGTGTTCAATCTGCTCGGGCCGCTCACGAACCCGGCCGGCGCGAGGCGTCAGGTGATAGGCGTGCCCGGCGAGCGTTTAGCCATGACATTCGCCGAGACGCTCCGCCGCCTCGGGTCGGTGCGCGCGATGGTCGTGTCGGGCGAAGGCGGCGTTGACGAGATAAGCCCCGGCGGCTTTACTTTCGTTTCGTCCCTGGAGGGCGGAACGGTCAAGAACTCGCTTCTTGACGCTGGAGCTGTCGTTGGCGCGCATTATCCGCTCGCGGCCATACGCGGCGGAGACGCGGCGGCGAACGCGAAGCTTCTGCGGGCGGTGCTGTCTGGCGGGGAGCGCGGCGCATACCGCGCCGCCGCGGTCGAGAACGCGGCCGCAGTGATACTCGTTGGCGAGAAAGCCGCGACATACGAAGAGGCGGTCGCCTTGGCGGCCGAATCGATAGACTCCGGCCGCGCGCTCGCGAAGCTCGAAAGTCTCGTGGAAGGGAGCCGCAAATGACGAATATACTGGACGAACTCTGCGCGCTCAGGCGCGCGGACGCCGCAAAGGCCGAAAAAGAGCTCCCGATGGGTGAAGTCATGGCGCGCCTCGCCGATGCGCCGCGTCCGCGCGATTTTGCCGGCGCCTTTCGCGGGGCCGGGGCGAACGTCATTGCCGAACTGAAGCGCGCGAGCCCGAGCGAGGGGATGATAAGGCGCGACTTTCGTCCGGCGGAGCTGGCGCGCGAGCTCGAGGCCGCGGGCGCGGCGGCGTTGTCGGTCTTGTGCGAGCCGCACAGGTTTCTGGGCGGCGAAGAGTATCTGGCGGAGGCGCGCGGGGTGACGCGATTGCCCGTTCTCTACAAAGATTTTCTCACGACGCGCTACCAGATCGCCCGTGCGCGCCTCGCCGGCGCGGATGCGGTGTTGCTGATCGCGGCGGCGCTGGGCGACGGCGAGCTTCGCGAGCTTAAAGACTTTGCTCACGAGCTGGGCATGCCAGCGTTGGTCGAGACGCACAACCCGGACGAAATCGGAAGGGCCGTCGCGCTCGGCTGCAGCATCATAGGCGTCAATTGCAGAGACTTGAGAAATTTCGCGACCGATGTTTCGCTTCTGGAGCGGCTCGTCGGGACGATACCCGCCGACCGGACGGCGATAGCCGAATCTGGCATGCACAGCCGCGAGGCGGTCATGGCGGCGTCGGCCGCCGGCGCAAGAGGCTGCCTGATTGGTACTGCTCTCATGCGCGCGGCCTCGCCAGGCGCGAAACTCGCCGAGCTTACAGCCCCAATCCCCGCTAACCACTAAACATTAATCACTAACCACTAAACACCAACCACTAATCACCAACCTCACTAACCACTATGAACACACACTACGGCATATATGGCGGCCAATATGTGGCCGAGACATTGATGGCGCCGCTTGGCGAACTCACGGCGGCATACGAGGCGGCCAAGGCCGATCCGGCCTTTCAGAAAGAGTTCAGCGAGATACTGCGCGACTATGTCGGGCGGGAGAGTCCGCTGACGGTTTGCCGCCGGCTTAGCGACCACCTGGGCGGCGCGACGATCGTCCTCAAGCGGGAAGATCTGAACCACACCGGCGCGCACAAGGTGAACAATACAATAGGCCAGGCGCTGCTGGCGCGGCGCATGGGCAAGAAGCGGCTTATCGCCGAGACGGGGGCCGGCATGCACGGTGTCGCCACTGCGACCGTAGCGGCGCTTTTCGGTATGCCGTGCGACGTGTACATGGGGGCGATAGACGTCAAGCGCCAGGCCCCGAATGTCGAGCGCATGAAGATGCTGGGCGCGACTGTTCATGCAGTCGAAGAGGGCAGCGCGACGCTCAAGGACGCGATGAACGAGGCGCTGCGCGACTGGGTCACGAACTGCGACGATACGTTCTACGTGATAGGCACTGTCGCAGGCCCCGCGCCGTATCCGCAGATGGTGAGAGACTTTCAAAGCGTAATCGGACGCGAGGCGCGCCGCCAGTCGCTGGAGCGCTTCGGGCGTCTGCCCGACGAGGCGATCGCGTGCGTTGGCGGCGGGTCGAACGCAATCGGGCTTTTCGCCGGCTTTATCGACGATCCGTCGGTGAAGCTCGTGGGCGTCGAGGCCGGCGGACGGGGACTGGCGACCGGCGAGCACGCCGCGTCGATAAACGGCGGACGTCTCGGGGTGCTGCACGGCGCCAAGACGATGCTGCTCGCCCGCGGCGACGGCAACATAATCGATACGTATTCGGTTTCGGCCGGGCTCGACTACCCTGGCGTCGGGCCGGAGCACTGCCATCTGCACGACACGGGGCGCGCCGAGTACACGGTAATATGCGACAACGAGGCGATAGACGCGTTTCACGCGCTCTGCCGTTTCGAGGGCATCATACCGGCTCTTGAGTCTAGCCACGCTCTCGCAGAGGCGATAAAACGCGCCCCGAAGATGTCCAGGGACAAGATACTTCTCGTCAATCTCTCCGGGCGGGGCGACAAGGATATGGGCAACGAGCGGCTGAGGGCGGCTCAGGTAAGCGCAATATAAGATCTTGATAAAGGAGGCAAAAAATGAGTGATAGGATATCGAAGGCATTCGCGAGAGCAAAGAGTGAAGGGCGCGGGGCGTTCGTCGCGTATCTTACGATGGGGTTCCCGACGCTGGAGGCCAGCGAGCGGGCCGCAGACAGGCTTGTGGACGAAGGGGCCGACGTACTGGAGCTCGGCGTGCCGTTTTCAGATCCGTTCGCGGATGGCGCCGTGATACGCGCGGCGGCGTACCGCGCCCTTGAAAACGGCGTAACGCTCGATGACGTTCTGGCCGCGGCCAAGCGCCTGAGAGAGCGCCATCCCGACACGGCGCTCGTCTTGTTCACATACTACAACATAGTCTTCTCGAAGGGGTTGAAAGCATTCGCCGAAGCTTCAGCCGAAGCGGGTGTCGACGCCGTGCTTGTCGTGGATTTGCCGCTTGAGGAGCGAGAGGAGCTTCTTGAAGTGTTGAGGCCGAGGGGAATAGCCTACATACCGCTGATAGCGCCCAACACGCCGTTAGAGCGGGTGTCGGCGAGCGCCGAGGGCGTGGGGGACGGTTTTCTCTATGTCATAACAGTTAAGGGCACAACCGGCGCGCGCACGGAGCTGCCGGCCGATCTTTCGGCGAGGCTCGACGCCATACGCGGCGCAACGCGTCTGCCTGTCGCCGCTGGCTTCGGGATTTCTACGCGCGAGCAGGCGGCGGTCGTTTCGCGGCATGCTGACGGCTTCATTGTAGGCTCGGCGATTGTCAGGCGTCTCGCCGACGCCGAAGAACGTCTCTGGCCATAAGGGAGGGTGTCTGGGCCGCACCCCTGCCAGGGCATCCGCTCGGGCTCTTGCGACCGATTCGCGGACGGCCTTCGGCCGGGGGGATGCCGGTGGTCGGCCGCATACGGCCAACGCATCAAAAATTCCTTCTCCCCGCTGACGCGGTGTAGAACGAATTTTTGATGCGTTGGAAGTGTTTCAGCAGCCAACAACCAGCGATCAGCGCCCAATCCGGGCGGTCGTGGCGCGCATTTTGGACTTTCAGGAGGTGTCCAAGG
>JAZQBR010000225.1:0-12957 GCA_045545855.1 Kiritimatiellia bacterium
CATCTACGGGATGGGGCTGATGAGCGACGGCCTCAAGGAGACGGCCGGGAGCAAGCTGAAGGCCGTGCTTGGGTAAGTCGGAGGCCAAGCGGTCTTAGGAAGACAAAGGGCTATGACAACTCCTTGGCTCACAGAACGACATGGCTACGATCCGACTTCATCTACGGGATGGGGCTGATGAGCGACGGCCTCAAGGAGACGGCCGGGAGCAAGCTGAAGGCCGTGCTTGGGTACATGACGAAAAACAGGTTCTTCGCTATAGCGGCGGGAGCCGGGGTGACCGCGCTCATCCAGAGCTCCTCCGCGACAAGCGTCATGACAGTGGGATTCGTCAACGCCGGCCTGCTGTCGCTGCAGCAGGCGATCGGCGTGATATTCGGCGCAAACATAGGAACGACCATCACAGGACAGATCGTTTCGCTGAAACTGGACGACCTCGCACTTCCGGCCATCACGATAGGCGTGGCCGGACTGCTGGCCGCCCGCGGCAAGTCGGTGCGCGGGATTCTGCGCACGGTGCTGGGATTCGGCTTCCTCTTCTACGGCATGCAGGTCATGAGCCACGAACTGAAGTCGCTGACGGAAATGCCGGCTTTCATCCGGTTCTTCTCGATGTTCGACTGCACGCCATCGGCGGCGGGGCACCTTCCGCTGGGGTGCGTGCTCGGCGCGATAGCCGTCGGCACCCTGTGCACGATGCTCGTCCAGAGCTCGTCGGCTACAATAGGCATCACCATCGCGCTCGCGGAGGCAGGGGCCATCAACATTTGGACTGCAATCCCGATAGTTCTCGGCGACAACATCGGCACGACGGTCACAGCCGGGCTGGCGGCGATCGGCACAAATGCAAACGCACGGCGCACGGCGTTGGCCCACGCGCTTTTCAACCTGCTCGGGACGATGATACTGACGGCGTCGTTCGCCTTTGTGTTCACCGCGTCGGACGGAGTCGGCGCGCCCGCGTTCTTCCACCTGGTCGATCTCTGCGTTCCGGGCGACAGCTTCGCGGGCGCAAACCCGGGGCGCCACGTGGCCATGGCCCACACGCTCTTCAACATCGGAAACGTCATTCTGCTATCCGCCTTCATCCCCGCGCTTGCCCGTATCTGCGAGACGATAATACGTTCCAAGGGGGAATCGCGCACGCTCACACTCGAACCCAATCTGCTCGTCGCCCCCGCCCTGGCTTTGCAGGCGGCCGCCTCCGCCGTTGCCGAGATGACGCGCCGCGCATGGACGGTCGCCTCGGTTGCGCTCAACAACAGCCTCGGCAAGACATCCGTCAATCCCGAGTTGATCGAGGCGGCCGAACGCGAGGTCGATAAAATGCGCGAGCAGATAAAGGCGTACCTCGTGGAGATTTCCCAGCGCAAGCTGTCCCAGCGCGAGGCGCTGATGATCCCGGATCTCATCCACTGCGCAAACGATGCGGAGCGAATCAGCGACCTGGCGCTCAAGGTCTGCCGGAAGGGTGACGTCGTCAAAGGCGGCATAGCGGACCCGGGTGCCGTTTCCCTCGTAGCAGGCGTGGCGGCACAGGTCAGGCAGTTCGCCCACGACACAATCGACGCGATGAGAAACGGCAAGCCGCCCGCCTTCGACCCGAAGAGCATCGACGGCGGAATCAGGTACGCCGCGAAAATGGCGACTCTTGCGCTGTGGAACGACCAGCCGTCCCGCGGCGCGCACACGCGCGAGTACCTTGCGCTGGTGTCGGTATTCAAGTGCCTCGGCGACATTTCCCGCCACATCGGAAACATCGCCGTACGGGCCAGGGGGTTTTCGAGCGCCGTCTAGGCCGCCGCAGGCCACGGTGAGTTTTGGTATAATACAAGTCATGAATCAGCCAAAGATACTCGTCGTTGAGGACGATCCGTCCATCCGCCGCGTAATCGTGCTGGCACTTAAAAGCGCGGACTACGTGTATATAGAGGAGGTTGCATCGGGCAATGCGGCGCTTGAAGCCGCGTTCAGGCTGCGTCCCGACCTTGTCCTGCTCGACATCATGCTTCCCGGAATGGACGGGCTGTCGGTGTGCCGGGCCCTTCGGTCGAATCCCGAGACGGCCGCTGCGGCAATCGTCATGCTGACCGCCAAGGGCGCAGACCGGGACGTCGTGGCCGGACTGGACGCAGGAGCCAACGACTACATCGCCAAGCCATTCTCCAAGGACGTGCTGCTGGCCCGCATCAGGGCCGCGCTGCGGACAAGCGGCGCCGCAGACGCGACGCATTTGTCGCTCGACGGTCTCGTCCTCGACAACACCACCCACCGCGTCACGCTGAACGGAGCGGACCTGAAGCTCACGCTCACCGAGTTCAGGATACTGGAGCTGCTGCTGCTCAACGCCGGACGCGTGTTCGAGCGCGCGCGGATAATCGACCGCATATCGGGCGGGGAGAAGATTGTCACGGAGCGGACCATAGACGTGCAGATGGTGGGTTTGCGCCGCAAGCTGGGTGTATGGGCCAGACACATAGAGACGATCAGGGGAGTCGGATACCGGTTGGACGAAAATGAAAAGACGGTTTGACAGAAGTCTGGCGGCCGCTGCCGCCGCCGGCGCGTGCATCGTGGTGTTCTCGCTGATCCTCTTCGCCGTCGCACGCAGCTTCCGCTCGTCGATAGCGGAAATGGCGGAGTCCGGTACCCGCGTGACAATCGTCAACGCCGACGGATCGGTCTTCTACGACACCGACGACGCTACGGGCAACCACGCAACGCGCGAAGAGGTGAGTCAGGCATTCGCGCGCGGGCACAGCACCGTGCTGCGCCACTCCGACACCCTGAACCGCGACTTCCTCTACTGCGCGCGCACGGTCGACGGCCGCGTTGTCAGGCTTGCCGTGCCGTACACAGGCGTGATAAGGTCTCAGCGTCTCGCCTGGGCCGGACTTTGCGCCGCCGTGGCGATGGGCGCATGCGTGATCGTGCTGGTCTTCGTGGTGACACGAAGGCTGACAAGGCGACTCGACGAGCAATCCAAGAGGCTGGAGATCGCCGCCGCAAACGAGAGGTTCCGCCGCGAATTCACGACAAACGTCACGCACGAGCTGAAAAGCCCCCTGACGGCGATACAAGGCGCCGTTGACGTCCTTGGTGACGGATCGTGCCTTTCGAAAGAGGAACGCAAGGATCTGTTCGGGATAATACACGGCGAAAGCGCAAGACTTGGGTCTCTTGTCGGAGACGTGCTTTCTCTCGCCCAGATAGAGCAGGAGGAGATAGAACATTCCCACGACTTTGCGGACGTTCCCCTGGCGGAACTGGTCGATGCAGTGGCGACCCGCGAGAAAGCCAAGGCGAACGCTGCACATGTGAAGATCGCGGTCGTGCGCAACGACGACGTCCACGTCAAGGGTGACGTCGGCAGGCTGGAGGAAATCCTCGAGAACCTGATAGACAACGCCCTGCGCTACTCCGGATCGGACCGCATAGACGTTTCTTCTGCGGCCACGCCGACGGAGGTGACCGTATCCGTCACCGACTTCGGAATCGGAATACCTGCAGAGCACATTCCGCACATCTTCGAGCGATTCTACCGCGTCAACAAGTCGAGAAGCAGGTCGCTGGGCGGCACCGGACTCGGGCTGGCGATTGTGAAGCACCTCGTCCAGCTGCACGGCGGATCGGTTTCGGTGGTCTCGTCTCCCGGACAAGGCACGACATTCTCATTCACCCTTTCGCGCCTGCCGCATCCAGCCGCTCCCCGCGCCGGACGCGCTGTCGCGCAGGCAGCGCTGGCCTGACGTCCTGTTCATCGACAACCTTTACGTCGCATGGAACGGTGCATTCGACGCCCTCGACTTCAAGCTCGGACGGCAGGACATGTCGTTCGGCGCCCAGCGCATCGTATCGGACGGCACTGGTGGCGACGGATCGAGAAGCGCGTACTTCGACGGACTGCGCGTCACCCTTTTTGCCACGGCAAGCGCCTCGTCGCGAAGGCGTCCGCATAGAAAACACCCATTCTCCGCTTAACGGAAATTTAATCCTATATTCATGCGACGCTAAAGGTTTTTTGCGATACTGTGCGCCGCAATGAAAAAGAAAAACATAAAGACACAAACCGCGCTCAAGTGCATGCTTGCCTTCGGCGCAATGCAGGTCGCACACGCCCATTCGGACGCAGCGACCAATCTCAACGTGACCGCAGGAGCCGAGCTGAGGCTACGCTACGACGGAACGGACAACCTTCCCACGTCATCGCGCGGTGAATCCGGTTCCACAGAATACGCCCGTATCCGCATAAGACCTTGGATGATGGCTTCTTATGAAGACTTCGGCTTCTTATTCCGCCTCGCCGACGAATTCCGTACGTACCGCGTACCGGACTCGATGTCGCGCAAACAGCGTTGGCCCGACGTCGTCTTCATCGACAACATATACCTCCAATGGGAACGTACCTTCGACATGCTGGACTTCAAACTGGGACGTCAGGACATGGCCTTCGGCGCCAAACGGATAATATCGGACGGCACCGGAGGTGACGGATCGAGGAGCGCCTTCTTCGACGGGCTACGCGTGACATGGCACGCAGACGCCAATCGTACGATGGACATCTTTGGAATCTATCAGGCATCCGACGATTGGCTGCCTACCATCGGCAAGACGCACGCCAACGGCAAGGAACCCGACGACTATGACCTCAACGGCTATGGTCAAGACGAATTCGGGGTAGGTCTCTACTGGCAGGACCGTTCATGCACGGATCTCGGATACGACGCCTATTACGTAGCGAAGGGCGAATGTCGTCCGACGGACGCGAAGTACAGACGGGAAGGAAGGTGTTCCGACTACCATACCTTCGGCGTTCGGCTTCTTCCGAGGTTCACGGAGACGCTCCGTGGCGAGATGGAGATATCCGGACAGGTCGGTTCGGACGCCGCAATCGCAGGGCAAGGATATGCCGGTCTCACATGGGAACCACGCGTATCCGCCAAGCCATATCTGACAGGAGCATTCTGGATCCTTTCGGGAGACGAAGACGGCGAACGCGGCAACAACGCATGGCATTCCGTCTTCAACCGCGAGACAGGACTCGGCGAATCCATCGCACCTATGTACAGCAAGTACAACTACACGAATCTCGCCTATCCTCATATCGCGTCCGGATGTCCGATTGGGGATTTCTCGAAGGTCAAATGCCAGCTAGGGCCGCTATTCACGGCCGTGAAAGAGGATGATGCGGACGGTTCATACCGTGGACTATATGTTCAGGTCAAATATGAAATACATCCGGAAAAGCTTTTCGGCATAGACCTTCTGAAAGGAGGGAAGATTTCCTTTCAGGGCGAGTATTTCGGGAAAGGCGACTACTTCAGGGATGGTTGCGACCATTCCGCCGTCTTCGGGCGTGCAGAGCTTGCATGGAAGTTCTGACATGCCGAAATCTTAATACAATTTTAATGCTACACTCATATGAACCTTACATATTAATGCCATACTATCGGCGCAACACAAAAAAAAGGAAATGAAATGAACTCAAGGAAGATAGCGGAAAACATCCTCTCGGTCTCGACGGCCACACTGCTTATAGCGGGCGTCGCCGTGTTTGGCTTCGGATGCGACGGCAAGGGAAGGCAGAAGATCAACGGAGCGGGAGGAAGCTTCCCCGCCCCGCTCTACCAGTCATGGTGCTTCGACTACTCCCAGGACATCTCGCACCCGAAGGTCAACTATCAGTCCGTAGGCTCCTCTGCTGGCATAAGCCAGATTAAGGCAGGGACGGTAGACTTCGCCGGTACCGACGCGCCCCTTTCGGAGGAGGACTGCGAAAAGTCCGGCCTCGAGCAATTCCACATGGTATCGGGTGCGGTCGTCCCGACCGTCAATCTGCCTTCTCTCGCGCAAAGCACCTTTACGCTCGACGGCGATACCCTCGCGGATATCTACCTCGGCAAGATAGAACGCTGGAACGATACGCGGATCGCAGCCCTCAATCCCGGTCTCACCCTCCCCGACCTGAAGATCACGGTCGTACACCGGGGCGACGGATCGGGCACGACACATATTTTCACGACATACCTTTCGTCCGTCTCAGAGGCTTGGAAGAAAGATATCGGCATAGGGACGCTTGTGAAGTGGCCGTGCGGAATCGCCGGGCAGAAGAATCCTGGCGTGTGCAACAACGTCTCGCGCATCAAGGGGGCTATCGGATATACCGAATACACGTTTGCCCTGGAGGCGAAACTGCAGATCGCCTTTCTGGTCGTGGACGGCAAAACGGTAAAACCCGATGAGGCGGCATGGCCGATCCTCGGCAAGACGTACATCCTCACCAAAAAGGACACCCCAGCGGACAAGATGTCCGCAATGGCCGATTTCTTCTCATGGTGCAAACAGTACGGCGGCGACACGGCGCGCAGGCTCCACTACATTCCAGTCTCGAAATAACGGGCAATCCCCGAGAGATGAAACGAATTCTTGACACGGACACGGCATTCCGCTGGTTCTGCAAGGCAGGCGCTATCGTCGGGCTAGCCGTCGTGATCGCACTCGTTGCAGTTATCCTCAAGGAGTCCATGCTCGCATTGCGAACCGCAGGTTTTTCACTCGTGTTCTCAGCCGAGTGGAATCCAGCGGACGCCTCCTTCGGCGCAGCGGGCGCTCTCGTCGGAACGGCCGCGACGACCCTGCTTGCGCTTCTCATGGCAGTCCCGCTGGCCTTCGCCGCGGCGCTCTTCGTGAATGCCGCACCACCGAATGTCGCCGTCCCGGTTGCGCACGCACTGGATCTGCTGGCGGCGATTCCAAGCGTCATATACGGAATGTGGGGATTGTTCGTCCTCTGCCCTCTTTTGCAGAGCGTGCTGTCGCGGTTTGGAATAGAGTATACTGGATTTGGGCTGGTCCCCTCATCGCTCGTCCTTGCGCTGATGGTGCTTCCGTACGTGTCGGCCGTCATGCGCGACGTCCTCGCCCAGACACCGGTTGCGCTCGTCGAATCCGCAATGGGCGTAGGCTGCACCAGATGGGAGGCGACGTGGGACGTCGTGGTCCGTTCACGCAAGGCAGGACTGCTCGGCGCGATCATGATCGGGCTTGGCCGTGCACTCGGCGAGACGATGGCCGTCCTCTTCGTCTGCGGAGGCGTTTCCGCAATCCCGACGGGGCTCCTGGACGGGTGCACGACGATCGCCGCCACACTCGCGAACGACTTCGCCGAGGCCGATGGCGTCCACAAGAGCGCATTGTTCGCGCTTGGCGGCATACTTCTCGCGTTCGAATTCGCAATACAGGCCACGACAATTCCTCTCATCGGAAGAAGGAGCAAGAAATGAAAACACGGGCCACCTTCTTCAGGAAGACGAAGGATTCGCTCATGCGTGCGTTTTCCGGTTTCGCGACATCCATGGCCCTCGTGCTCATGGCCTGGGTGATATTCACGATCGTCCGTGAAGGACACTCCTCGATTTCAGAGGAACTCTTCCTGAACGCATCCAAACCATTCGGCGAGGTCGGGGGCGGAATCGCCAACGCCCTTCTAGGCACTGTGATGATCACTGCCGGAGCCGCCGCGCTAGCGCTTCCGCCGGCCCTCGCAGCTGGGATATGGCTCGCGGAATTCGGCAAGGATTCCCTCCTCGCCCGGGCAGCCCGATTCACCGTGAACGTCATGATGGGCGTGCCAAGCGTCATCGTTGGCCTCTTCGCGTACGGAGTACTTGTCACGACGACCGGACACTTCAGCGGTTTTGCAGGTTCCTTCGCGCTCGCTATACTGATGTTTCCTGTAGTGGTGCGCACTACAGAAGACCAGTTCTCAGGCATAGGTGACGCACTCAGGGAATCGTCGCTCGCTCTCGGCGCAAGCAGGGCGAGATCGACACTTACGGTCATTTGGCGCGCCGCCCGCAGCGGAGTCGTCACCGGTGTCCTTCTTGCCGTGGCGAGGGTTTCGGGCGAGACCGCGCCACTTCTCTTCACGGCTCTTTTCGCCGACACGTGGCCCACAAGCTACTTTTCCGGACCCACGCCATCAGCGCCGGTCCTCATAACAAGCTATACGATGGACTCCCCTTTCGAGTCGATGCACCGTATCGGATGGAGCGCCGCGCTCGCTATGGCCGTCATTCTTCTTGCCGTCAACATCACGGCAAGATACTTCGGCGCAAAGCGCGCCGCCAAAAGGAAATGACTTCATGCAAAAGAAAAAATACAAGATAGAGACAAAGAGACTGAACTTCTTCTATGGAGACCACCAGGCGCTCTTCGACAACGACCTCTCCATAGAGGCCAACAAGATAACGGCCGTGATCGGTCCGTCAGGATGCGGCAAGTCCACCCACCTCAGGGTATACAACCGCATTTTCGAGCTCCACCGCGGACAGCGGGCAGAAGGCGAAGTCTTCATAGACGGGAAAGACATTCTTGACCCTGGCATGGACCTCCTCGACCTCAGGAGGAGGGTCGGGATGATATTCCAGAAGCCGACTCCGTTCCCGATGAGCGTGTTCGACAACGTGGCATATCCGATACGGCTCCACTTCAAGGCCAGCCAGAAGGAAATCGCAGAACGGGTAGAGAACGCCCTGCGCGGAGCGGCGCTATGGGACGAAGTAAAGGATAAGCTCCGGGAAAGCGGACAAACGCTATCCGGCGGACAGCAACAGCGTCTGTGCATCGCACGCGCCATAGCCGCCGAGCCCGAGATTCTTCTGATGGACGAACCTACGAGCGCGATCGACCCGGTGGGAACATTGAAGATAGAAGAGCTGATGGATCGACTCCGTGAACGCTTCACGATCGTAATCGTGACACACAACATGCAGCAGGCGTCGCGCATCTCGGACACAACGGCGTTCTTCTACAAAGGCAGCATCGTCGAGGTCGGCCCGACAAAACTTATATTCACAAACCCAAGAAACAAACAGACGGAAGACTACGTCTCAGGGAGATTCGGATGACAATGAAAGTGCACTTCGAAAAAGCTACGCGGAATCTCAGGGAAATGATTACCGAGAACGCGGAACGCGCCAAGACCGCGGTCAGGGCCTCGCTCAAGGCTGTACAGACAAAAGACCTCGAATTCGCAGAGTCGGTCGTCGATGGAGACATGGCGATAGACATGGCCGAAAACATGATAGAGGAACAGTGCCTCAACATCCTCGCCCTCTACCAGCCTGTGGCGGAGGACCTCCGACGCATAGCGGCCATATTGAAGGCGAACGGCGAAATAGAACGGGCCGGAGATCTCGCATCGAGCATAGCCAACCGCGTCCGCGATATGGCGCGCGAGACTCCCTGTACCAACTGGGACTTCACGGAGATGGCCGAACTTGCATCGGGAATGTTCTCGAGGGCGCTCGGTTCGCTGGAGACTGAAAACGAAAAAATCGCGAAGCAGATAATCGACGAAGACGACAAGGTCGACGAACTTCACCATGCAGACTACGCACGTGTCGCGAACTGCCTTGCGAACGACCCGACGGCGTCCGCATACTACCTCAGCGCGCTCACCGTCTCACGATGTCTGGAGCGTCTTGCCGACATCGCGACGAACATCGCAGAAGATGTCGTGTACCTGAAGACTGCGAAAATCGTCCGGCATCGCGCACAAAAATAGGGAAACGGCATTCTGACAGTCGCCGCACCCTATCCTAGCATTCATTTGCGACAATACCGACCGTAGAGAAAAAAGCAAAATGCTGGACATGACATGAACTCATGCAAAATACTGGTGGTCGAGGACGACCCCTCCATCCGTCGCGTCATAATGGTCGCATTGAAGCGGGACGGTTACACGAACATAGAAGAGGTGACGGACGGGAACGAAGCCGTCGACATGGCATTCAGGTTCCGTCCTGACCTGGTCCTCCTCGACATCATGCTTCCGGGCATGGACGGCATGTCCGTGTGCAGGGAACTTCGCGCAAACCCCGAAACGAAATCTGCCGCTGCCTGGCGAGACTCGCGCACATCGGTCACCCTCTGCACGCCTCACCGTCCTAACTGTATGCTGACTTCTTTACAGTGCAGACTCCTTTCATTCTGCTAGTTCAGCCGAGTTTTGCTCGGCGTACCTGACCCTGTCAATTCCTGATGCGCGAGGACGATGCCGACGGATCCTACCGAGGGTTCTACGCACAGGTCCAGTACACAATCCACCCCGACAAGCTGTTTGGCGCCGACATCCTGATGGGAGACAGTCAGAATTCAGTCGTTTGGGGACAAATGCAGATTTCCGTTCACCGCTCATCCCCGCGCCGATTTCTTCACTTGCGCGTGGTAGATATAGTTATTGTACAGTTCCTTCCTCGCGGCGAGGCGCGAGGTCGTAAACCTTGCGCATGACGCCGATAAGGATGTCGATCGAGTGCGCCTTCCATGCGTCGCTCTTCTGCGGGATGTCGTAGATGCGTCCATAGTGGCGGGCCATCGGCATCACGAAGACCGGATCGGCGGAGCTCTTCACGTTGACGATCGAAGCTTCAGCCCTGCGTCTCTCGGCGGCCGTGAGACGCGCCTGCAGCATTCGCGAAAGACCTAGTCCGTTGAAGGTCGTTCCCGTAACGCGCCCCTTGTCGTCGCTGCACGCCGCGACCACGTACGTGGTGAGGCCTCCGCCAAGCGAGTGGCCGACGACCTCCACGCGCCCCGACGTGGAAGCCAGCACGCCGTTCATTATCTTGAGCGCCTGCGCGTACTGGCTGTCGAGATATCCGAAGTATTGCTTCGTCACTGATGATGCGTCCGTGAATCCGTTGGAGCCGTTGTCGAAGTCGCATCCGCTCCACGCCACTACTATGCCGTCAGACTCCCTGGACGCCATGAGTCGCGCGCGAAGGCCCGTCGCGTAATGCAGATAGCCGTCGCCGGCGTACGGAACCATCGCGACGTCGGAGAGTCCGCACGCGCGCCATTCCGCATCGGTGAACGGCCTGTATCCGTCCGGAATTTCCACGCCTGGATACGCGGCGTTCGCGCATGCCACAAGACGGACGAGATTTGTCTGGACCGCAAGGGGCTGGTCGAAGAACTTCTCCTCCTTCATTTCAAGGGAAAACATGTTCGGCGCAGACGGATCTACGGCATCGGCGACGGCGGAGAGCGTGTCCTCGACTCCGGAGCGCACCCTTTCCACTCCTGACGACACGACATCTGCATTCTTGTTCTGCGCGCAAAGGTTCACGCCGACAAGCGCAATGCAACATCCAATGCATAATTTAATCATTTTACTGCTCCTATTACTCGAAGTAATTCTGCGATGCCTACTTGTCCATGTGGCTCGCGATGACCGTTGCGTTTGACGCGACACACCCACAGTCCGCGCTCGCCATGCAAAGCGCGGTAGACGGCCATCTCCTCCAGCGTCTCGGAGTCCTTTGCGGACCCCTCGAGACGGTAGAGATTGCCTTTGAAATGCCGGAATGTCCGCCCGACCAAGCCTGCACGTCCATCTGACATCGATTCATATCCTTGTACCCAGGTCGAAGGCCGCCTTCATGAACTTAGTCTTCTTCACGGCCCCCGGCTCGTAGACGCCTCCGGCCTTGAGGAAGCCCTTTATCTTCGCGCCGTCAAAGCAGTCGACGAAGCCCTGAAGCGGCGCCTTCACGACGTCCCAGTCCATGTTCTCCGCCATCGTCGCAACAAGATAGTACGGCTTGCCGTTCGGCTCCGGCCACTTCGCGACGCAGCGGTCGAAGAGCGCCTTGAGCTGTCCGGCGATCGAGAAGTAGTACACGGGCGTGCCAAACACGACGGCGTCCGCCCTGCATATCTTCTCGACGATTGCGTTGGCGTCATCCTGGATTACGCACTTCCCGAGTTTCTGGCAGGCATAGCAGCCGGTGCAGAACCCGATCTTCTTGTCCTTGAGCCGGACGATCTCGGCCTTGTTCCCCGCAGCCTTCACGCCCTTCGCGACTTCCTGGCAGAGCGCGTGGGAGTTGGAGTTCGGACGGAACGAAGCCGATATGATCAGCACGTTCTTTGTTTTCTTGTCAATCTTCTTTGTGGGCATAATTAACTCTCCGGTGTGTTTTAGAATTAGTGCGCAGTCGCGCATCTCTTCAATAATATATCATTTCTCCTGCTTCGTCAGAAGCGTCGCGATTTCCGCGTCGATGGTTTCAGGCGTTGTCGTGGGATGGAACCGCTTGACGATGTTGCCGTTGCGGTCGATCAGGAACTTGGTGAAGTTCCACTCGATGTCGCCCGGCTCCTTGGCTCCTGCCAGGTTGTGCTTGGCGAGGAGCTCGCGTAGCTTGGCGATTTCCGCCTCGGGCGCATCGTCCTTCGCCCGTGCGGCCTTGAGGAACTTGTAGACAGGATCGGCGTTCGGCCCGTTCACCTCGATCTTTGCAAGCTGATCGAAAGACGTGTTGTACTTGAGCGCGCAGAACTGGTGGATCTCGTCATCACTCCCCGGTGCCTGGTGTCCAAACTGGTCGCACGGGAAGTCGAGTATCTCAAGCCCCTTCTCGTGGTACTTGGCGTAGAGCTTTTCAAGCCCCGCGTACTGCGGTGTGAAGCCACAGCCCGTGGCGGTGTTGACGATCAAGAGCACCTTGCCCCTGAGCAATGCTAGGTCAAGACTCGTTCCATTGCGGCCTTTCGCCGTGAACTGATAGATGGTGTCCATTTTTGTGTTCTCCTTTTGATTGTCGCACCCGCCGCCCAGCAACGTTGCCAGGCCGAGCGACGTAAGCGCGATGAGCTTTGATGCGGTTTTCATTGTCGGTTCCTAAGCGCGGTTGAATTTGTCCTTGGGCTGCTTGCAGCGCGGACAGCGCCAGTCAGCGGGAAGGTCCTCGAACGCAACGCCGTCGTGCTCGGCCGGATCGTACACATAGCCGCAGACGGAGCAGACGTACTTTCCTGTCGGAGTCTTGAACACGATTTTGCCCGGCGGGATGACGGCGGGCGGGTTCGCGAGATCGACGACGCGCTTCGCCTCAAGGCTTTCCAGCGCCTCCGGCGTGTGCGTGCCGAGCCAGACGGTCGGACGCG
>JAZQBR010000226.1:0-29072 GCA_045545855.1 Kiritimatiellia bacterium
AGCAACGACATCTCCACGGTGTTCTGCGACAGTCACGGCACGGTGTGGGCAGCCCCCGACGGCGGCGGTCTCTGCCGCTACGTACCCGCAAGCGACGGCTTCGAGACCTTTGGCGCCACGGTGGCGGCACTGCAGAACCAGCAGGTGTACTTCATCGTCGAGGACCACCAGGGCTGCATGTGGATGGGCACGGAGTATGGCATGGTGAAGCTGGGCACTGACCGCGATGCCAGCCGTGCGCAGCAGCTGCGCTCCTTCTTGGCGACCGTCACGATCTTGTCCGCGTCCTTGCGGGCCTCCTTAGCCTTGGGCAGAGTCGTCTTGATCGACTCGGCGAGGATGAGGTTTGTCACAAGGCCGCGCATGAGCATCGCGCGATGCTCCGTCGAGCGGCCGAATTTCTTCATTACTCTCTGATGACGCATTGTCTAAACTCCAGTCTTACTTCTTCGTTTCGAGCAAATCGGCGTCGAACTTGTAGCCGAGCGAAAGCCCGAGCTGCACTAGTTTCGCCTTGATTTCAGTGAGCGACTTCTTGCCGAAGTTGCGGTATTTGAGCATGTCGGCCTCGGTCTTCGACGCCAGCTCGCCAACTGTCGAGATGTTCGCGTTGTTGAGGCAGTTGGCCGCACGCACGCTGAGCTCGATTTCGTTGACGGACATGTTGAGGAGCTTTCTGAGCCTCTCGCGCTCGTCGGCATCCTTCTTCTCGGAGTCGTCGAACTCGAGGGCCTCGTCGCCCGCGTAGTCGACGAACACGTCGAGATGGCGGCGAAGAACGGCCGCAGCCGTCTTGAGCGCCTCTTCAGGGTCGATTCTCCCGTCGGTCCAGATGTCCAGAACGAGCTTCTCGTAGTCGGTGCGCTGGCCGACGCGCGTGTTCTCTACAAGAAAGTTGACGCGCGTTACAGGCGAGAATATCGAGTCGATCGCTATGCGGCCGATTTCCTGGTCGGGCCTCTTGTTGCCGTCGGCCAGACAGAAACCGCGCCCGATGCGAACCTCGCACTCCATCTCCAGGGTGCCGTCCACGTCGAGAGTGCATATCTCCTGCCTCGGGTTGAGCACCTGCACGTTGTTCTCCTGGGCGAAATCGCCCGCGGTGACCGTGCAAGGTCCCGTCGCCTTGAGCTTGATGGTCTGCGTCTCGCGCGAATATGTCTTGAGAAGAACCCGCTTAAGGTTCAGGATGATGTCTGTGACATCCTCCGTGCAGCCGGGTATGGTCGAAAACTCGTGGCTCACGCCCCGTATCTTGACGGACGAGATGGCCGCGCCCTCTATCGAGGACAGAAGCACGCGGCGCAGCGAGTTGCCGACCGTCCGGGCGTAACCGATCTCGAAAGGCTCCGCGGTGAATCGCGCGTACGTCGCGTTCGCCGTGGTCTCGTCTTTCACGACGCCCTTGGGCATTTCGAATCGGCTCAAACGGATGGGCATGTGTTACCTCCCAATGGAAAGTTGATTGCGTGAGAAAACTATCAGCGCGAGTACAATTCGACGATTGCCTGCTCGTTGATGTTCTCGGGTATCTCGGCGCGCTCGGGAACCTGCACGAAGGTGCCGGTCATCGTGGTCGCGTCCCACGTAAGCCACGCTCCCGACACGGGGCGGTGCTCAAGCGAACTTGTGATGGCAATCATCTGGCGGTCCTTCTCGCGCACACCGACCGTCTGGCCGGGCTTGACGATGTATGAAGGTATGTTCAGCATCTTGCCGTCGACAACGATATGCCTGTGGGTGACGAGCTGGCGGGCGGCCGCGCGCGTCGGCGCAATGCCGAGACGGTAGACCACATTGTCGAGCCTCGACTCGCACATCTGCAACAGAAGGTCGCCGGTCTTCCCCTGCTTCGCCTTGGCGCGCTCGAAGAAGATCCTGAACTGCCCTTCGCGCATGCCGTAGATGTACTTCGCCTTCTGCTTCTCGAGAAGCTGCTGGCCGTACTCGGACACTTTGCGCTTGCGCTTGGCGCCGTGCATCCCCGGGGGATTCGAGCGCTTGATTTCCTTCTCGCGGCCGAAAATCGGCTCGCCGAAACGACGCGAAACCTTGGACTTTGAACCTGTGAACCTTGACATAAATTAGACCCTCCTGCGCTTGCGGGGACGGCAGCCGTTGTGCGGGACCGGCGTGCAGTCGGTAATCATCGTCACGCGGATGCCCGCCGCCTGGATCGCGCGCACTGCGCTCTCGCGGCCTGCTCCCGCTCCCTGCATCCTGACTTCGCACTCGTGCATGCCCTTGGCCACTGCCGTGCGGGCCGCATCCTGCGCGACCATCGTGGCCGCGAACGCCGTCGACTTGCGCGAACCCTTGAAACCGGCCTTGCCCGCCGAGCTCCACGATATCACGCCGCCGCGCGCGTCGGCTATAGACACCTGCGTGTTGTTGAACGTGCTGCGTATGAACGCGATGCCCGCCGGTATCGACTTGCCAGGACGCTTCTTGGAGACCTCTCCCTCCGCCGCAGGCGCGGCGGCGTCTGCCGCCGGTGCTGCCGGCGCGACTTCGTTCTTAACCTCTTCTGCCATGTTGTTCTACCCCCTTTAGCGGCCAGCCTGCTTGGGCATGGCGATCGATACGCGCTTGCCGCCCTTGCGGGTGCGGGCGTTCGTCTTCGTGCGCTGACCGCGCACCGGAAGACCCTTCTTGTGGCGCAGACCCCTGTACGACCCGATCTGTATCAGGCGGCGGATGTTCTGCGATACCTCGCGGCGGAGATCGCCCTCGACGCGGAAATGATCCTGAATGTACGTCGTAAGCGCGTGGATCTCGTCCTGGGTTATGTCATCCGCCTTCTTCATCGGATCGACGTTGCAAGCCGCCAAAACGTCGTCAGCGCGCTTTGGCCCGATACCGTGGATGTACCTCAGCGCGAAGCGTATGTGCTTCTTGCCGGGAATATCCACACCCATCATTCTAGGCATAGTTGTTTTTACCTCTTGTCTTTCTTAGCCCTGCCTCTGCTTGTGGCGAGGGTTTGTGCAGATCACGCGCACCACGCCCTTGCGGCGGATGATGCGGCAGTTCTCGCAGATGCGACGAACGGAACTACGTACTTTCATGTTGTTGTTTACTCTCTTGAGTGGTCGAATGAGGACATATTATATCATATTCGGCCGTATTCGCGCAAGGGGGTAAATTATGATAATTTTTGTCCGGTCAGGAATATACCGTTATATCGTCCTGCGCATACGACGTGTGCTCCGGCGGCGGCTCCGACGTCTGGAAGTTCGTCCTCCGAGCGTTCGGTCGGCCTGTCGAAAAAGCGCGTGAACTCCCTGACAAAGTTGACTTTCACCTCGCCGGTCTCCCCGTTTCGGTTCTTCGCGACATCTATTATGGCCAGCCGCTCGTCGCCGGAATCCGGGTCGCTGGGCGTGCGCGACGGGCGCCGCAGAAGAAACACGACGTCGGCGTCCTGCTCGATCGCGCCTGAATCGCGAAGGTCCGAGAGCTTCGGCCGCTCGAACTTGTCGCCGCGCTGCTCATTGGCGCGCGACAGCTGCGAAAGCACTATGACCGGTATCTTCAACTCCTTCGCCATCGCCTTGATCTGCTGCGATATCATGCTGACTTCGATCTGGCGGCTCCCCTGTCGCGCGGCCTCGCGGCATGTGCACAGCTGCAGGTAGTCTATCACGATGAGCTCTATGCCGTGCTGCTTCTTCGCGCGGCGCGCCCTCGCCCTGAGATCCATAACGTCCAGCCCAGCCGCGTCGTCGACGTAGATCGGCGCGTCCTTCAAGTCCCCAGCCGCCGCGAACAGGTTCTGCATCAGCTCCTGCTTCTCAAGCTTTGTGCACAGATTCCTGTTCAGCCGCCACATGTTGATCTGCGCGCGCCCCGCGATCATCCTTCGCGTGAGCGCCTCGACAGGCATCTCCAACGAGAAAATCATCACAGGGTGGCGCTTGCCCTTGTCGGTCTTCACCGGTATGTTGTTCATGTCGCGCCCCAGCGCGCAGCTCTCGGCTATGTTCATCGCCAGCGACGTCTTGCCGACAGACGGACGCGCCGCGATTACGATCATTTCGGACTTCTTGAGCCCTTGCAGCTTCTCGTCCAGGTGCGTAAGCCCCGTCGACAGCCCGTCGAACGTCGTCCCGTTCGACTTGAACATCTCGTTTAGGTGTTCGAAGCTGTTCTGTATCGCCGACGCCCACGGCATTGTGCCGTCGCCCTGCACGCCTATCTCCAGAAACGACTTCTCGGCCTCGCCCAGAACGGCCTGGGGATCGGGCCATTCGCCCTCGTCGTAGCACTTCTCCAGAACCTTGGACGCGCGATCTATCATCAGCCGCCTCAGGTACTTGCTTCGTATTATGCCAATGTAGTGCTCGGCGTGCGCCGTCGTGGGCGTGCCTTCCACAAGCGAGTTCAGGTACATTGGCCCGCCGAGCGCCTCAAGCTTGCCTTCAGCCCGCAGGTACTCGTCGAGCATTACGATATCCGTAGGCTTGCCGATCCGGTTGAGGTGCAGCATGGCCGAGTAGATTGTGCGGTTGCGCTGGTCGTAGAACGTCTCGGGCGATATGCCCTGCGTGAGACAAATATCCATCACGCGATCCTCGCCGCGCACTGTCGTGTCTACGAGTATCGCCCCGAGTACAGCCCTCTCTGCCGTCACGTTCGACGGCGGTGTCTTTAAATCTTCCATGCCCAGTAGTATACCACACCGCCGCTCCGGATGGTAGCGCGAGATATCGACAAATATCGTCCAGTTGTCTACAGCTTGTCTACCGCCGCTACTGAAAGCGCAGGTTCATGCCGGGATGCAGCTTTTCGCGGCGCATGATTACCGAGCCGGACGGTCTCGCGCGCGGCTTCCAGACGATCTTGTCCATCGCCGTCGCTATGACGCCCTCGGGCCGCCCTTTGACCGACGTCGCCTCGAGCGGCGTGAACCACATCTCGTCCTCGTCTGTCGCGTTGTATAGATACTTCGTCGTCGTCTTGTCCACTAGGTCGAATACGACACCGTCGACCACCGCCTCGCCCGTCAGCTTGAGCGTGTCGCACTCGCCGGGACCGGTGACCGTCTGTCTGACGATTGCGCCCTTCTCGAACAGCGGCGCGGGTATGCGCCCGGCGCCGCCAACCGCCGCCCCGGCGGCGACCTCCGCGGCGACGGATGCGTTGTCCGCCGTGAAATTGACCGCTCCCTCCAAAACCTTGAGCTTGTAAGCGCCCATTTGCGCTGTAGTCATCGTCCCCGGGCCGACTTTCTCCATTATGGCGCTGGCGAGACCGTCGGTGTTTGCCGCCGTGCCGTTTTCAAGAAACGCCGTCTTGTGAAGGCTTGGTATCGACACGTCCTGGCCGCCGCAGCCGACTCTCATCGTGCCGGAAAAACCTACCGGCACTATTATGTGAAAATCCCAGCCGGCCGCGTTGTTCTCAGTGTATGTCGCCATTGTGAGACCGCCGAAGTTGAACGTCGCGTCAGCCTCGCCGTCGAGATACACCCCGCTTTGGACCTCTAGCGACGAGCTGTTCACGAAGCCCGCGTTCTCGGCGCAGAAATGCTTCGCGTCGCCCTCGTTGTACGTGTGCGTCATCAGCACCCTGCCGGTGTGCGCGCTGTTGTCCCCGTAGAAATACGCCTTGTGGCGGACGATTAGATAGCCGTCGCCTATGACATTGCCGTACACTTGCAGCGGATAGTTCTCGTTATCCCTCGTCTCCAGCCAGCTGTCGCTGCCGTTCGCAGTCTCGAGTATGTTTATCGTCGACTCCGCCGCGATCGTGCCCGGCGCCGCCCCCGCGATAAAGCCGGTATGATAGAGCGAGTTCGTGCCCGTGCCTGAAATCTCGCCTATGAAGATGGACGGGTGGACGCCGGCGGGATCCGTCGTCCTGTACTCTACATTGGCGTTGTTCACTATGCGCCCGATGACCGGCGTACTGCCCGAAAGCGCCAGTACGAGATCCCTGTCGAAGAGAATCGTCTGCCCCTCTGCCGGCGTGCCGAAGCGCCAGTTGCCCGACATGAACCAGTCGCCGGGGCTCTCCACCGACGTCGCCTCGGCCGACATCCAGTAGTTGGCCGTCGAATCGTCGTAAAGCCCGAAGCCGCGCGCGACCTTGGCGTCCATCGACGGCAGATCTTCTTCATCCTCGTTGAGTGTCGCGCCGGTCACGTCCACCGCCGCTTCGGGAAAGCACTCGAATATTCCGTAGCCGTCGAAAGAAAGCTCGCCATTGAACTGAGCCTCGCCCTCGACTCTGAGCCGCGCGCCGTGCGCGAGCGCGACGTCGCCGTTGAACACTACGGCCGAACGTGTTATCAGAAAGCTCTCGATCGTGACATCGCCATTGACTGTAATGCCAAACTGCGCGCCGGCGCCGCCCAGCCACGAGTCGTTCACGATGTCTCCGCCGGTGTTGCGGATGGCGAGGTCGATAGTCTCCGGCAGGACAAGTCCTTCGCCGGACGCCGAAAACCCGCACCGCGTCAGGATTATCTTGCAGCGCTCGTCGCCCTCGCCTTCCACTTCGATGCCGTCAGGGGCGACGATGTATGTCGGGTAGTTGCCGTTGTCTTCGTTTCTGAACTCAAGCTCTATCGCCCCTTCGCTGCGGTCCAGCGTAAGTTTGCTCCAGCACTTCATCGAGTTCCTGTCGCTTCTCAGCACTGCGGCGCTGTTGGTGAAGCAGAGCCACGAAGACTCGTTTGGTATCGTGCCGCTGTCCCAGTTGGCCTTGTCGAAGAAATCGCCGCTCGCACCGCCTACCCAGTAGCTCGCCGTGTCGACACGCCTCGCATACACCGCGCCGTCTTCGAACTCCAGCGAATACGGACTCTGCACCCCCTCGTCTGGCCTGTAGTCGTCAAAGACGATGTAGCCTGTTACGCCGGTTGTCGCCGCGTCGTCCGCCGTAGCGCCAAGCCTCAACCCGGCCGCTTCGAACAGCTTCTGGCGGCCGTCTTCGCCGAACGCCTGCTTGAAGCCCGACAGCGTTATGACGCCGCCGTTCTCTATCCAGACGGTCTTGTCGGCGAACGCGGCTAGCTGGGCGGCTGTCATGACGGCATTGGTGCGCGAGACGAGAAACACCTCGCCGCCGTCGCTGGTGAAGGTGTTGCCGCCCGGGGTCACGACCTCTCCGGCGCCTTCAGCTACAGCGAGCCCCGCGAAGTACGCGTTGTCGAACGTCAGCTTCTTGGCGCCCTTCTTCGTTATCGTCCCGGCGAATGTACTGTCGCAGACAACGGGTAGAGAGACCGCGTTGTCGTAGTTGGCGCCGACATCTATCACGCCGCCCTTCGGCCCTGCGATCACCTCGCAGTTTACCTTGTGGTTGCCGTCCGTATTGCCGAGAATGCGCTCGACGGTCCAGCCACGGTCCCCGCCGTCGTGAAGGCTCTCGAGTGTCCCGCCATTGAAGTAGATTGTCCCTTCGCCGGTGGTGGCAATGCGCTCTATGTGCCACACCTTGAGCGTACCGCCCTCTTCAAGATTGATGCGCGCCTGTCCGGCGGCGCTATTGCCGAACTTGAGCCACTTGGGGCTGTCGCCCGTCCCGACCGAAACCACGCCCGAGCCCTTGACCGTGAGCTCGCCCACCGCCTTGTCGCCAAGCACGAGATCGGTCGACAACGTCAGATTGCCGCCCGAGACCGTAAGCTCGCCCTTTACATCGCCGTCGTATGTATTGCTTTCCTCAAAGCCCACTATCATATCGGCGCCCCCGACGCGATAAGTGCCGCCTGCGATGAGAAGCCGTCCTGACATGCCGCTTTTTTCTGCGCCCAAATAGAACTGTCGCTGATACCAGGCGCCCGCATTGCTAAGCGCGATATCAAGCCCGACCAGCGTGTCGTCGGCGACATCCACGGCGTTCGTGAAAATAAGGAGCCCCGCGCCGCTTGCATCCACATTCTGAATAAAGAACGCCTTGTTGCTGACGGTCTCCATCTTCGAGAACGTAACCGTACGCTCATTGCCTTTCACTACAGGAGACTGCTCGTTGCCGCCGAACACTATCGTCCCGTCGCCGCTCCAGTTGCCGCTGTCGGACCAATCGGCAGTCGACCCGCTCGCGGTCCAGAACATGTCCGCAAAAGCAGTTGAAGCCGCGCACGCCGCAGCGAGCGCCATACTCTTCACAAAAACATTTTTCATCATACTTGACTCCCTGTTTATAAAGACCGCGCCACGGCGCGCCTTCTCCATGTTTGCGAAATATATTATATCACAAATTCGCTAAATGCGGGTACTTTTTTTGGGCGACAATACGGCCGCATGCCAAAATCGCCGGCTATTGCCTTCGGCCGGCGGAAATGGTATAATTGGCGGCATATCGGCAAGCGGACGGCAATGAAAGACGAAACGACACAGATGAGCCTGTTTGAAAGCGGCGGCGCGGCGGCGCCTCTCGCGGAGCGCCTCAGGCCCCGCACGCTTGATGAAGTGGCGGGCCAGACACATCTCGTAGGCAAAGGCAAAATACTCAGAACCCTCATCGAGAACGACACAATACCCTCGATGATATTCTGGGGGCCGCCCGGCGTCGGCAAGACCACCCTCGCGAATGTCATCGCGCTCGCGACCGACTCGACCTTCATAACCTTCTCGGCGGTCACAAGCGGCATAAAAGAGATAAAGGAGGTCATGCGACGCGCAGATGAATCGCGCGCCTTCGGCAAGCGCACGATAGTCTTCGTCGACGAGATACACCGCTTCAACAAGGCGCAGCAAGACGCCTTTCTGCCCTTCGTGGAGCGCGGCAGCATAATTCTCATAGGCGCCACGACGGAGAATCCGTCTTTCGAAGTGAACGGGGCGCTGCTCTCGCGCTGCAAAGTTTTCGTGCTGAAACCTCTGGGCGAAGACGAGATAGCGTCTCTGCTGCGGCGCGCGGTGGAAGACGGGCGGGGGCTGGCGCATCTCAAGGTCGATATCGACGGCGCGCTTCTCAAAGCGATCGCCATATTCGCCAACGGCGACGCGCGCGCGGCACTGTCGACGCTGGAGATGGCGGTCTTGAACAGCGAAGAGCGCGATGGACGCGTCACAGTCACCGAAGACGTCGTCGAGCAGTGCACCTCGCGCAAGTCGCTGCTCTACGACAAATCGGGCGAAGAGCATTACAACATAATATCGGCGCTTCACAAATCGATGCGAAACTCCGACCCGGACGCGGCTGTCTACTGGCTGGCGAGAATGCTCGAGGGAGGGGAAGATCCGCTATACGTCGCGCGTCGCATAACGCGCTTCGCGGCGGAGGATGTGGGCCTCGCCGATCCGCGGGCGATGGAACTCGCGGTCGCAGCCTACCATGCATGCCATTTCATAGGCATGCCCGAGTGTTCTGTGCATCTCGCCGAAGCGGTAATCTATCTTTCGATCGCGCCGAAATCGAACTCGGCCTACATCGCCTACGAACACGCGAAGAAAGACGCTCTTAAGCGGACGGCCGAGCCTGTGCCGCTCGCGATTCGCAACGCCGTCACGAAACTGATGAAAGAGGCCGGCTACGGCAAGGGCTACAGGCTGGCGCACTATGAAGAGAACAAGATAGCCGACCTCAGGTGCCTGCCCGACTCTCTGGCGGGAACCGAATACTATCGGCCCACGGCCGAAGGCGTCGAGGCGAAGATAGCGGCAAGGTTGGAGAAAATCAAGGCCTGGAAGCGCCATCTCGCCGAGGCCCGAAAAGAAAAATCTTGTTCTCAGAGCCCTGAAGAAGACGCTTGATGTTCGCGCGGTGCTTCCAAATGACGAAGAGCGCGATTACAGTGACGAGCACGCACTGCGGCAGATCGGCGCTGCCGCGCGTGCCGAGAATCGGGAACCATACGGCCACTGCCAGAAACGCCGCAGCCGCGCAGCTGCCCAGCGAAATGTAGTGAGACATCGCGAAGACGGCGGCGAAGAGCGCAAACGCGGCGCCTACGAGCGCCGGCATAAGCGCCACCAGCATGCCGAAGGCCGTCGCGACGCCCTTGCCGCCCTTGAACTTCATGTAGGGCGTGAGCATGTGGCCGACGACGCACGCTATGCCCACGGCTACCGGCAGCCATGGACGGACGCCCGCGCCGATCGCGGCAAGCGTCGGCAGAAGACCCTTCAGAAAGTCGCAGACGAAGGCCAGGAGCCCCCACTTCCTGCCGACCGTGCGAAAGACATTCGTCGCCCCGATGTTCTTCGAGCCGACAGTGCGGACGTCGACGCCGCGCGCCTTACCGATGAGAAAACCGAACGGTATGCCGCCTGCGAGGTACGCGGCAAGAATCCAGACGGACGGCAGAAGCATGTCTTTCATTTCTCTTCAGGGCCTTTCGTGCGGTTTGCCCGTTTATGCGAAGAGGCGGCGCAGCTTCTCCAGCTGGGCGACCTTCTCGCGGTTCTCCTCAAGCTTGCGGCGAGCCTCGGCGACTACGGCCTCGGGCGCGTGCGCCACGAAGTTTTCGTTGGAGAGCTTGGCCTCGCTCGATTTGATGAAGCCCGCGAGCTTGGCGAGCTCTCCATCTATTCTCTTCGCCTCGGCCGCCTTGTCGACGAGGCCTTCAAGCGAGAGATAAACCGTGCCGAACTTTGTTATCTTCGAAGGCATTGCCAAATCGGCGTCGGGGGAGACCAGCTCGACCGACTCTGCGCGCATCGCCTTCTTTAGCGACTCGACCTCGGCCGCGACGGCTGCGTGCCGCCCGGGCTCGACGGCGAGCATCACCTTCACGAACGCCGACGGCGCGACCTTGTACTCGGCGCGCAGAGCCCTTACGGCCGTGATCGCCTCGCGCTTCGCGTTGACGAAGTCGTAATTGGCGGCAGTCACGCCCCAGGCGCTCTTCTCCGCCTCGGTGTACCCGACCGGGAACTTCTGCAGCATAATCGTCTCGCCTTCGCCAAGGTAGCCCAGCTGATGGGCGACCTCTTCTGTGACGAAAGGCATGTAGGGGTGGAGAAGGCGCAGAGCCTTCCAGAAAACATCGCGCAGTATAGCGATCGAAACCGCCTTGTTGGGGGAGTCTTTCACATACTCGACATAGCCGTCGCAGATTTGCGTCCAGAAGAAGTCGTAGACCGCGAGCGCGCCGTCTTGTATCCTGTACGCCTCGAGAATCTCGTTTACGCGGCGGCAGGCGAGATCTGCGGCATAGAGTATGTGGCGATCGTCCGGGGAGAGGTCGGCCTCGGCGAGCGAGGCGAGGTCGGCGGCCCCACCCTCGAGCTGGCCGGTCTGGAGCTCCAGAAACTTCGCGGCGTTCCATATCTTCGTCGTGAAGTTGCGGCCGATCTCAAACTTCTCCTTGTTCACCTTCGTGTCGCACTCGAGCGATGTGATAAGCGCGATCGAAAAACGCAGGGCGTCTGCCGAATACTGGTCGATAAGCTCAAGAGGATCAAGTGAATTGCCCTTCGACTTCGACATCTTCGAGCCGTCTGCCGCGCGCACTATGCCGTGTATTACAATGTTGCGGAACGGGGGCTTGCCCATGAAGTGTATGCCCGCCATCATCATGCGCGCGACCCAGAAGAAGATGATGTCCTGAGCGGTAACGAGGTCCGCCGTCGGATAGTAGTACTCCAGGTCGGCGGTCTTCTCGGGCCAGCCGAGCGTCGAGAACGGCCAGAGCCACGAGCTGAACCATGTGTCGAGCACGTCCGGATCCTGCTCAAGGTCGGCCGCCTTCAAATTCGGGTCGTCCAGCTTCTCCCGCGCCTGCTTGAGCGCCTCTTCGACGGTCTCGGCCACAAAAACCTCGTCGCGGACATAATAGGCGGGTATGCGGTGGCCCCACCAGAGCTGGCGCGAAATGCACCAGTCCTGTATGTTCTCCATCCAGTTGAAATATATCTTCGACCAGCGGTCCGGCACGAAGCGCACCGACCCGTTGCGCACCGCCTCGATGGCGGGCTCGGCGAGAGGCTTCATCTTGACGAACCACTGTTTTGAAAGGCGCGACTCGACTATCTCGTGGCAGCGGTAGCAGTGGCCGACCTGGTTGTCGTAGTCTTCGATGTGGTCGAGGTAGCCCTCGGCCTCGAGGTCGGCGACCAGAGCCTTGCGGCACTCGAAGCGGTCCATGCCGGCGTATTTGGCGCCGGCGAGCTCGTTCATGCGGCCGTCATCGGTCATTATGTTGATTTCGGCGAGACCGTGGCGCTTGCCGACAAGGAAGTCGTTCGGGTCGTGGGCAGGAGTGATCTTGACGATGCCGGTGCCGAATTCCTTTTCGACGTAATCGTCGCTTATGACCGGTATCTCGCGCCCCGTCAACGGCAGTATGACATTCTTGCCGACAAGTGCGGCAAAGCGCTCGTCCTTGGGGTTGACGGCGACGGCGGTATCGCCCGGCAGTGTCTCGGGACGGGTTGTCGCGACCGATATATAGTCCTTGTTCAGCACGCCCTTCGCGCCAAGCGCGCTGCCGGCGACCGGGTAGCGCACATACCAGAGATGGCCGTGGTTGGGCTCGTGCTCCACCTCGTCGTTGGCGAGAGCGGTGCCGCAGCGCGGGCACCAGTTGACGATGTAATTGCCTTTGTAGACAAGACCCTCGTTATAGAGCTGGGTGAACACCTTGGCGACCGCGCGCGAGCAGCCGTCATCGAACGTGAAGCGCTCTCTGAGCCAGTCGGTGGAGTTGCCGAGCATGCGCTGCTGGTGGACGATTGTGCCGCCGTACTGCTTCTTCCACTCCCACACGCGGTCGATAAACGCCTCGCGCCCGAGATCCTGACGGCGCTTGCCCTCCTTTTTCAGGGCCTTCTCGACCACATTCTGGGTCGCGATGCCGGCATGGTCGGTGCCAGGTAGCCAGAGAGTATTGCGGCCCTGCATGCGACGCCACCTGACGAGGATATCTTGAATCGTCTGGTTGAGCGCGTGCCCCATATGGAGGATGCCCGTTACATTTGGCGGAGGTATCACGACAGAGTACGGCTCGCCGCTGCCGGGCTCCTGGTGAAAGTAGCCGTTCTTCTCCCATATCGGGTACCACTTGGCCTCTGCGGCCTTGGCGTCGTAGTGCTTTTCCATCATCATTTTGTTCTTTCAGTTGAAAATTGCCGCATATTATACCATATTGCCCTGCAGAATGGAAGTGCCTAGCCGCAAGCTGCAGACCCATTGGACTTTGAGATGGTTCACGCGCGAGAACCCCTTGGTAGGGGCCGACCACCGGGCGGCCCCTACCCCCTTTGGAGACGCGGCTTCCAGCCGCGTTAACCTCCCCATCTCAACGCGGCAAGATGCCGCGTCTCCATTGTTCAGGGTGCCGAATCATGGGGAGAGACCCCAACGGTTCTCCAAAGAAAGGACTAAACCATGAACCGGCACGCCCGGTTACCTATCGGCAAGGTACTTGTTTATGCCTGCAGCGGCGCGGCGGCCTTCGCCCATGGCGAGAATAACCGTCGCGGCACCAAGCACTATGTCGCCGCCGGCGAAAACGCCGGGTATCGAGCTCATGTTTGTCTCGGGGTCGACGACGATATTGCCGCGCTTGTTGATCTCGAGCCCTTCAGTCGTTGTCGGTATGAGCGGGTTCGACGCATTGCCCACGGCGACGACTACGGTGTCGACATCGAGGACGAATTCGCTACCGGGTATGGCGACCGGGCTTCGCCGGCCGGAAGCGTCCGGAGCGCCCAGCTCGTACTTGAGGCACTCCAGCCCGCTGACGCGGCCCTGGTCGTCGCCGAGGACGCGCTTGGCGTTTTGGAGCATCAAAAACTCGACGCCCTCCTCCTTCGCGTGGTGAACCTCTTCACGGCGCGCGGGCATCTCGGCCTCGCTGCGTCTATAGACGAGATAGACCTTCTCGGCGCCAAGCCTGAGGGCCATGCGGCTGGCATCCATGGCGACATTGCCGCCGCCCAGCACCGCGACGCGCCTGCCGTGCCAGAATGGAGTGTCGTGATGGCTCTCGTCGTACGCTTTCATGAGATTCGCGCGCGTGAGGTACTCGTTGGCGCTGAACACGCCAACGAGGTTCTCGCCCTCGATGCCCATGAATTTGGGCAATCCCGCCCCGGTGCCGACGAAAACGGCGTCGAAACCGTCCTTCTCTAGAAAATCCCTCAGCTTGCGAGTGCGCCCGACGACATAGTTGGTCTCGATCTTGACACCGAGATCCTTGAGCGAATCAATCTCGCGGCGGACGATCGCCTTCGGCAGCCGAAACTCCGGTATGCCGTAGACGAGCACACCGCCGCACTTGTGAAACGCCTCGAAGACGGTAACGTCATGGCCGGCCTTCGCGCAGTCTGCGGCGCAGGTTATGGAAGCGGGGCCCGAGCCGATCACCGCGACGCGCCGGCCTGTAGCGGCGGCGCGCGCCGCAGGGGCGGCAGGCGCATTGTCGGCGCAGAAACGCTCGACGCGCCCGATCGCCACGGCTTTGTCGACATCCTTGAGAAGCTTGCCCATCGTGCAGAATTTCTGGCACTGCTTCTCCTGCGGACAGACGCGACCGCAAACGGCCGGCAAAAGCGACGTCTCGCGTATCACCGCGAGGGCGCCGGCGAAGTCGCCGGCGGCCGCCTTCTCCAGAAAGGACGGTATGTTGACTGCGACCGGGCAGCCCTGCATACAGGGCTTGGCCGGGCACTGCAGGCAGCGAGACGCTTCTTTCTTCGCCATCTCGGCAGTGTAGCCGAGGGCCACTTCATCCATGTTGTGCGCGCGCGTCGCGGGGTCCTGCTCAGGCATCGCCTGCGGCGGCAACGCCATCTTTTCCTTGGCTGTCATCTCAGATTCCTTTGAAGAGATTGCAAACATGTTCGCGGGCGGCGGCCTCCTGCGGCTTGAACGCGCCCATGCGCTTGAGCATCTGGTCCCAGTCGACAAGGTGACCGTCGAACTCGGGGCCGTCGACGCAGACGAACTTCGTCTCGCCGCCCACTGAAACGCGGCAGCCGCCGCACATCCCCGTGCCGTCAATCATTATCGTGTTGAGCGAGACCGTAGTCTTCACGCCGAACGGCTTGGTCGCCAGAGCGCAAAACTTCATCATGATCGGCGGGCCGATCGCAATAACCTCGTCGACAGCCCCCTTCTCGCACAGCTCCTTCAAAGGCTCGGTCACCAGCCCCTTGCGCCCGGAGCTGCCATCATCGGTCATGAGTATCAAATCGTCGCCGGCTATCGCGCGCATCTCGTCCTCCATGACAAAGAGCGACTTGTTCCGGGCGCCCATGATAATCGTGACGCGGTTGCCAGCCGCCTTGAGCGCCTGGGCTATCGGGTGCATTGGCGCGACGCCTATACCGCCGCCCACGCAGACGACATGGCCGGGCTTCTCGCCGTTCTCGCCGCGTATCGACGTCGGGCGCCCCAGCGGACCCAGCACGGCCGGCAGCGACTCGCCGACCTCTTTGTGCGCCAGCTTCACTGTCGTCGCCCCCACCGTCTGGAAAATCAGACTTATCGTGCCGCGCTCTGCGTCGGCGTCTGCAATTGTCAGCGGGATTCTCTCCCCCTCCTCCTCGTCCACCATGAGTATGATGAACTGCCCCGCGCGGCGCTCGCGCGCGATAAGCGGGGCTTCCAGCGTCATGCCGAAAACATTGTCGGACAGCTGTCTCTTAGCTATGATTTTATTCATGGAGCGGATATTTTACCATATTTACGCTCTTGGTTGGGGGTGAAAATGACATTTTTTTGCAACCGCTGGCATACGGCTTTGGCGGCACTGCCGCCGAAGGACACCATCCCCTTCACTATAAACTAAAACATGTCAAAGAAACTATGCCAAACCGCCCCCGCGAAATGCAAGGGCGAAACTCAAGGGAAAATCGAAGTCTACTTGACCGGTTCGATGATTGCCGCCCAGCCGCCGTTCGCGGCCGCGGCGACCTTGAGCGAACCCGACGCCGGCAGCTCGCGCTTCTCGCAGGCGACGGGCGCGCGCGGCCACGCATAGTCAGGATTGGCGTCGCGAAACACCCTGACATCAAATCTCCCCTCGCCGGCAAACGCGAGCGGCACATTGAACTCGCGGCGCGCGCCGGCGTTGAGACAGCCGACGAACCACTTGCGCCCGACGCGCCTCGCGACCACGGCGTACTCGCCGATTCGTCCGTCCAGAAAGCGCGTTTCGTCAAACTCGCACGGTATCTCGCGCCAGAAGTCGAGCGCAGGATCCGCCTCTGGTATCTGGTCCGGACGCTGATACCAGAAAAGGAACTGCCAGCCGCTCGTATACACGCACGGCATCGCCAGCTGGTGGGCGAGCGTATTCTTTATGCGGGAGACATTCCAGCACGGCGTGTAGTCGCCCGGCCCGTCCAGAAAGCGCGTGAACGGCAGCGCCGCGTTGTGCGCCGCGGACGGCATCTCTTCGTTGCCGCGTATGCCCTCGACAGTCATCACGTTCGGGTACGTGTTTTCTATGCCGGTTAGCCTGTATTCATCGTGAATATCTACCATAAGCCGGCGGCTCGCGGCCGCCTCTATCGCGTCCGTCACCCACTTGCGCCACGCCTGGTCGCCGACGTTCACGAAGCCGTACTTGACCCCCTTCACGCCCCATGCGGCAAGCTGGTCGAGTATCGCATCGCGGTTTTTCTTGAGCGGCTCGCGGTTCACGTAGAGGATGACGCCGACATCGCGCTCCTTCGCATAGGCGAGTATATCGCCCAGATCGAACACGTCGCCGCGCGCGACGCGCTCCGGCGAAAGACCGGGCTTGAGCGGGTCGCCGGTGTGCTCCTGGCCGTACCAGCCGCAATCCAGCTCGATGTACTGCATGCCGTTGCGCTTCACGAAATCGACCGCCGCCTTGCCGCACGCTGTCGTCAGAGCCGCGACGCGCAGCACCTTGCCGGGCCGCACCCAGCCGGTGTCGGCGATGCGCGAAGGCGCGTTCAAGGCGCGCATGAACGCGGGGTGTCCTTCGGCGAGACTCGCGGGGCTATCGGCCACGCGTATGTACCGCCAGGGGGTCGCATACGGCGGCACCACCCTGGCCGGGCCCTCGAGGACCGTCTTCACCTGCCCCGGGCGTCCGCCGGAAGCGAAGCGCACGCGCGCGAAGTCGAGAACGCCGGCATCGCCAAGCGCGGCGACCCAGCCGGCGCCCTCGATGACTAGCGGACTTTCAGCCGTCCCGGGCAGCTCGCGCGCGTAGTTGTGCATCTCGCCTATGCCGGCGGCCACCGGGGCGAAACCAGGCATCGGACGCATGCCGGCTATCGTCGAAAGAGTCATCGGCACATACTCGCCCTGGGCGTGGCTCACAGGCCAGCATTTGAAGTCCGCCCCGAAGTCGAAGAGAGCCTCCTCGCTTTCGACAACCCTCTCGCAGGCGCCTTCGTAATGGACGCGCCACGCGACGCCGCCGAGGAGATTCGTCGTTTCCACGCGCGCGCCTTCGCCGTAGTCCGGCAACGTCACTTCGCACACTTTCCCGCCCGAAGGCCCTAAGACCTCGAACGCGGCAAGCAATACACAGCCTATCATAAAATCCTCCTTGTCTTGAGTACGGCAATATTGTACTAAAAAGCGCAGCAGGGCGCCATCCCACATTCAGGGGAGTCGCGGACGGCGCGTCATGGCGAGCGCCGCGTAAACCGTCGCAGTGACCGAAACGGGGGCCACGAATATGGCCGCCACAGCCATCGCCCAGCCCGGCACGCCGGCCGGTAGCAGAATCGCGCACGTTATCAAAAGCGAGACGGTGTAGGCGATCTGCCCGGCCATTATCGCCTTCGGGCGCTTCGCATACGCCGCCAGCCCCTCGACTCTGGCGCGCACCGCCTGGATTGCGGCGATTAGCGAATAGAGTCCGACCGCGAGCCGCGCCGTCGGCAGAAGACGCGCCGGGACGTTTTGATAGACGCCGAAATACCACCCGCCGAGCCAGGGCGTCGCGAAGGCGAGCGGCACGAGGCCAAGCGCGAGTCCGGCCGCGATCGCGTAGACGAGAAGCCGCCTGTCGCCTTCGCGCTCCGGCGGAAACTTTATGGCGACCGTCTGCATCCTGAGCGCGCCGAAAGCCACAGGATTGGCCACGCCCATCACGACGTAGTGTATGGCGAGCATGTCCTGGGCATTGGCCGTTCGCCCGACAAACGCGGCAACAATAACCGGCGAGAGCATCAGGAGAAAACCGCCGAGGGAAAGCGGCAGAGTGAAACGGAACTGCTCGAGCGCGAGACCGGCTAGACCGGGCAGACCGGCACCAGCGCCGGCAGCGGGCTTATTCGGGAGCCGCGCCACATGGCGCCGCGCGTACAGCCACGTGACTGCCAGCTCGACAGCGACACCGGCTGTCAGCGCGGCGAGCCCCCACCACGCGCCGACAAGCCCCAGACGCGGCAGCGCCACCGCCAGGACGAGCGTGAGAGCTACCCGGACGAGCGTCGCGTTGTTGGCCTTGCCGCTCTCGAAATTGTTGAAGAGAACAACCATGGGCACATTGCGAAGAAAGAAAAGCGCATTCATCACGACGCCCGCCAGCAGCGTATCGGCCGCTATGCCGGCGAGTTCCGGCGGCAGAGCGAAGAGGCCCGAAAACACCCATGCGCGGAAAGGCGGTATCGCCGGCACGCACTGAAGCGCCAGAAGCCCCGCCATCATGATGGCGTTGAGCCGTTTGAAGGCGGCATACCCGACCCATGTTTTCGCGAAGACGAGGCCGGTCGTCACGAGTCCACCGCCCAGGGCGCCAATCATGAACATCACCATCAGCCCCTGGCTGAAGGCGGTGAGAGCGCCGATGCCGTACTCGCCCCTGGTGACTATGCCGGCCACCAGCGGATACGCCAGCGACTGCGAAAACGCCTGAATGAGAAGCGGCACGTAGAATCGCGTCACCCCGCCGATTGAAAAGACTCTGTCACCCGTCCGCATCAGTCGACCGGACGTGGCCAGCAGTCGAATTCCATGCCGTCATAAGGGCAGTTTCTGGAGCGTGACGCGAAATCGCCGACACGCATCGCGCGTCTCTCGCCGACTGCCACGACCGTCCGCCGGGCGGCAGCGAGCCTCTCTGTCGCACGCGGCGAGAAGAGCTGGCGCGGCATCTGCCACCACGCCTTCGCCCAGTCGTCCGGCTGCATCCCCTCATCTTCGACCATCACGCGCCATGTGACCGGTATCGCGGCCTCAAGCCCGATTATCCCGTTCGCGCTCGAGGCGAAACCGCGCGATTTCGCCGCCGCCGGATGGGGCGCGTGGTCGGTCGCGAACATCAGAACGCCGTCTTTGACCGCCTTGCGAAGCTCCGCACGGTCTTCGCGCGTGCCGAGCGGCGGGGCCATCTTGTAGTTGGCGTCATCCGAAACAAGCTCGTCGCAGCAGAAAAGAAGATGGTGCGGCGTCGCCTCTGCCGTTACGGGCAGGCCTTCCTTCTGCGCAGAGCGGACGAGTTCCACGCCCTCTGCTGTTGAAATGTGCTGTATGTGCAGCTTGCAGCCCGTAACGCGGCAGAGCGAGACATCGCGTTCGATTGCGGCGGTCTCGGCGCGCGCGGGTATCACCGGCACGCCCAACCGGCGCGCGAGAGCGCAGTCGCGCATCACCCCGTCGCGCTGCCAGGCGGGGTCCATGGCATGGTCGCAGACGCAAAGCCCGAGCGCGGCGGCGCGCCGCATGGCCGCCTCCATCACGCGAGTGTCGGCGACATAGCTCCCGTCATCCGTGAAGAACGCGGCCCCGGCCTCTTCTAGGGCTTCAAGGTCGGCGACCTCGCGTCCGGCGCGGCCCTTTGTTATCGCGGCTGAAGGCACCAGCACTACGCCGCCGGCCGACTGGCGGGCGGCGGCGAGCTGGCGCTCTATCCCCGCCGGCGAATCGCAGGCCGGCGAAGTGTTGGGCATCGTCACTACAGCCGAAAAACCGCCGCGCAAAGCGGCGGCAAGCCCGCTGGCCGTCGTCTCGGCCTCGGGCACACCGGGGTCGCGAAAGTGCACGTGCACATCGACGAACCCCGGGTACTCCAATATGAGGGGAGCCTCGCTCACTCGTAATCCACAACGCTGGCCCAGTGCACCAGCAGTTCGTGGTTCTTGGGGCTCTGGTCCTTGGCGCTCTCGGCGGCCGCAACAATCGGCAGCCACTTCTGAACGTCCTGAAGCTTGGCCTTGAGAGCCTCGCACGCGAGCGCCATATACTTCTCGGCCGCGGCAACATGGCCGCTCAGCCAGAAGAGCAGATACGTGCGGGCGACATCCGCAAGCGGATCGCCGAGACGCACATGGCTCCAGTCGATTACGCGCCAGTCGCCCTTCGGGGTGATGATCACGTTCGTCGGGTTGAAGTCGCCGTGGCAGAGGGCCTTGCCGCGCGGCATTGTCTGCAGCTTCATGTGCAGGTCGTACCTCGTCTCCTTCGGCAGAGGCGACGCCGAAATCTGCTTGTCAAGCTTGTCCGCGAGGTTCCCCATGCGATCGGACGTCTTTGAGAAAATCTCACACTGTATCGCCACGAACTCCTTGAGGTACTTCGCAAGGTTCTTCTTGTCCTTGGCCATGACGTCCGCGAGGGTGTCGCCCTCGACCCACTCGCGTCTGATGCACCAATGGTCGCGAAGCTTCATGACCTCGACGACCTTGGCGACCGGCAGCCCCGTCTCGGCGGCGCGCGCCTCGTTCATCGCCTCGTTGAGGATGAGCGAGACTTTGTAACTCGGTCCGAATATCTTGAGGACCGTATCCTTGTCGCGCATGACCACCTTGTCGGTGCGCTCGAGGAGCACCGCGTCTTTCTTCGACGGACGTCCCCTCTTCGCCGGCGCCTGGACACTCCCCGCCGCCTTGGCCTCCGCCGCCTTGTTCACTGCTTTCTTCTTCATTTGCAAACTCCTAAACTTTTCAGCTTTTCAACCTTTCAACCTCAGACCGCCACATGCCTGCCATAGTAGGCGTTCAAGTACATCTGCTTGATTTCGGACATGAGCGGATAGCGCGGGTTGGCGCCCGTGCACTGGTCGTCGAACGCCTGTTCGACCATCGCGTCGAGCCGCGCGAGGAAGTCCGCCTCGTCAGGCACGTAGTCGCGAATCGCCGGCTTGATGCCAATACGCTTCTGGAGGTCTCGTATGGCCTTGATGAAGTTCTCGAACTGCTCGCCCTTCGACTTGCCCTTGATACCGAGAGCGTCGGCGATCTCGAGATAGCGTTCGAGGATGTGCGGGTGGTCGTACTGCGGGAACGTACCCATCTTGCGCGGCACGGGATCGGCGTTGAAGCGCAGGACCTCTTCCATCATAAGCGCGTTGGCGATGCCGTGAGGTATATGGTGGAAGGCCCCCAGCTTGTGGGCCATCGAATGCATCACGCCGAGAAACGCGTTCGCGAAAGCCATGCCCGCCATCGTCGCGGCGTTTGCCATTTTCTCGCGCGCGGCCGGGTTCGCAGTCTTCGTGACGGCGGCGTCGTAGCACTGCGGCAGGTACTGGAATATCACCTGGAGCGCGCGGATCGCGAGCCCGTCGGTATAGTCCGTCGCGAGCATTGAGGCGTAGGCCTCGAGCGCGTGGGAGACCGCGTCGATGCCCGAGGCGCTCGTTAGGCCGGGCGGCGCCATCATCTGCATGTCGGCGTCGACAATCGCCATCTTGGGCATAAGCTCGTAGTCGGCGAGCGGATATTTCGTGCCGGTCTTTTCGTCGGTGATGACCGCGAAAGGCGTCACCTCGGAGCCTGTGCCGGCCGAAGTCGGCACGCAGACGAAATATGCCTTATCGCCCATCTTCGGGAACGTATAGACGCGCTTGCGGATGTCCATGAAGCGCATCGCCATATCGAAGAAATCGACCTCGGGGTGTTCATAGAGAACCCACATGATCTTCGCGGCGTCCATCGCAGAACCCCCGCCGACGGCGATTATAACGTCGGGCTTGAAGCCGGCCATGAGCTTGGCGCCCTCCTTGGCGCAGGCCAAAGTCGGATCTGGCGCGACGTTCGAGAACGTCGTGAACATGATGCCCTGGGCCTCGAGAGACTTCTCGATCGCCTTCGTGTACCCGTTCGCGTAGAGGAAGGAGTCCGTCACGATGAACGCCTTCTTCTTGCCGAGCGTTTCGCCGAGTTCGCGAAGCGCCACCGCGAGGCACCCCTTCTTCTGGTACACCTTTTCGGGCGCGCGGAACCACAGCATGTTTTCCCTTCTCATTGCCACGGTCTTTATGTTGACGAGATGCTTGACCCCCACGTTTTCAGAAACAGAGTTGCCGCCCCAGCTGCCGCAGCCGAGCGTCAGCGACGGAGCGAGCGCGAAGTTGTAGATGTCGCCGATGCCGCCCTGAGAGCTCGGCGTATTTACGAGTATGCGGCACGTCTTCATGCGCGCGGCAAACTCGTCCAGCTTGGCGGTCTCGTTCACGGCGTCAAGGTATATGGACGACGTATGGCCGTAGCCGCCGTCGGCGACGAGCCTCTCGGCCTTGGCGAACGCGTCCTGGATATCCTTGGCGCGGTACATCGCCAGCACGGGCGAGAGCTTCTCGTGGGCGAACTCCTCAGAGAGCTCGACGCTCTCGACCTCGCCTATGAGAATCTTGGTGTCGGCGTCGACGTTGAAGCCGGCGAGCTTCGCGATTGTCGACGGCTTCTGGCCGACGATCTTCGCGTTGAGAGCGCCGTTGATGAGTATCGTCTTGCGGGTCTTGTCGAGCTCGTCGCCTTTGACAAAATAGCAACCCATCTTGAGGAAGAGCGACTTGACCTCGTCATAGACCGAGTCGAGCACGATAACGCTCTGCTCAGAGGCGCAAATCATGCCGTTGTCGAAAGTCTTTGAGTGGATGATCGAGCTTACCGCGAGCGTCAGGTCGGCCGTCTCGTCGATGATTGCGGGTGTGTTGCCGGCGCCGACGCCGAGAGCGGGAGTGCCCGACGAATACGCGGCCTTGACCATGCCCGGGCCGCCCGTGGCGAGAATTATGTCGGCCTCCTTCATGAGATAGTTCGTCTTCGGCAGGCTGGGGGCGTCGATCCAGCCGATGATACCCGCCGGCGCGCCGGCCTTTACCGCCGCCTCAAGCACGACCTTCGCCGCCGCTATCGTAGACATCTTCGCGCGCGGGTGGGGGCTTATGACAATGCCGTTTCTCGTCTTGAGGGCGACAAGGGTCTTGAATATCGCCGTCGAGGTCGGGTTGGTCGTCGGGATGACCGCCCCGATTACGCCGATCGGCTCGGCTATCTTCTCGATGCCCGCCGCCTCGTCGCGCTCCAGCACGCCGCAGGTCTTGGTGTTCTTGAAAGCGTTGTAGATATATTCCGAGGCGAAATGGTTCTTGATCACCTTGTCTTCGACAACCCCCATGCCCGTCTCTTCGACGGCCATCTTCGCCAACGGTATCCGTTGGCAGTTGGCCGCAAGCGCGGCCGCGCGGAATATCTCGTCCACTTGCTCCTGCGTGTACGTCGAGTAAGCCTTTTGGGCCTCGCGCACACGAGCGAGCGTCTCCTGCAAATCTGCCACGGGGTTCTCGGCCTCCGCGGCGTTGATAGCGCTGTCCATTTATGTGCCTTTCTTGATGTCTAGCCTAGCCAAAGACCATTCTCCGGCTGAACGAACAAATAGTATAGCACTTTTCTTATCGCTATGCAAGTATCTATTTGCTTGGCCCCGGGCGGCTTGCTAGCGGCGCAAGAGGCGGTAGCCCCAGTAGCCGACAATCTCCTTTATGCACGCGGCGTTGCACATGAGCGCGCTGGCGTCAGGCAGAAGGTCTTTGAGCGTGAAGCCCTCGCCGGTCTTGACTGTCGCTTCGAAATCGGTGGGAGCAGGCACGACATCCAGCTCTGGCGCATACTTCGAGAACATCGCGAGCGACCGCCTCATGTGCCAGGCGCTCGTAACAAGCAGTATAGAGCGCCGGCGGTCGGCTTGATACTGCGAAGGCGGCCAGAACTCCTTTTCGCGCTCTGCGAGAAGAGCCGAGACAAGCGCGGCGTTCTCTTCGGTGTTGCGGGCCTCTTCCTCGATTATGATGGCGTCCCTGGCGACACCGAAATCCATCAACAGCGGCAAGGTCGCCGTCCGCTCGCCGGTGCCGGTCGCGATTACGAACCTGGCCGCGCCGGCCTTCCACAGTTTCGCCGCGTACCGCACCCTGTCTGCGCCACACGACATGTCGGCGGAGGGCCACGCATTCGTGCAACCCGTCACGCCGCCGCCTAAAACGACTATCGCGTCGACAACCGGCTGATCGTCGGGCGCCACGTACCGCCACTCGTCCTCAAGCGAACAGCCGACCCAGCGATACATCATAGGCGTGGACCAAAGCCACAGCCATACGGCCCCGCAGCCGAGGCAGGCGACGGCGGAACGGCGGCGGGAGAGCGCCGCAAGAACCGCGCCCGCGACAAACGCCAGAAGCGCGACCGAAATCGGGTTCACGAGAACCCAGACGAGCTTGTTTATGTAGTACACCTTGTCACCTCCCTTGAGATTGCGGATTGGCGAGCCGCCAGCGGCTCTCGAGCGGACGCTTCGTTGTCGGCCACGAAACTACTTCGCGTCCGTCCTTCAGCAGCGAGGCGCGCCCGGCATCGACAGCGATTTCGTCGCCGCCTAGCACGTTGGCCGCGAGCAGACACTTCTCCAGACCGTCGCCGCGCGAGAAATTCCATACTTCGTCCGGCTGGGCGAGACGGGACGGGCCGTCGTATATCGACACCGGCGCGAGTGCGTCGATGCGGCGCAGCGCCTCGGCGGCCGGCAGCCGGGCGAGGGCGGCGCTCGACACTGGCGAGCGCTCGAGGGCGGCCTTTACGAACGGGGCGGCCTCGGTCTTGCCAAGCTCGTGGGCTGCATACGGGGCGAGCGCGGCGGCGCGGTTCGTCGCGCGCAGGGCCTCGAGACGGTCGGCCATCTCGGCATACTCCATATCCGGGGTCAGATTCAGCGACTCGCCGGCGGACGCAAACCTGACGCGTCCGGCGTCCGGGAGGCGCGGCTCGACCACGCGGCGGTCGGGCGCGTCGTCCGGCGGCGACAGAAAGGCGCGCAGCTTCGACGCGAAGTTGGCGTATGCCGCAGGGTCGATGGTTGCCTCGGGGTATAGGAGGTGTATGTAGCCGCTCGCGTGGGAGACTATCGTCACGCGCTCGTGCTCGAGCGCCCTTCTCGCCTGCTGCGAAATGACAGTGCCGTTGGCCCACATCGCCCTTGTGACGAGACGCCTGTTGTTGGTGAGAATGCCGGTGTCGACATCAAGAAAGTTCTGGGAGTGGAGAGGCGTCGCCATCAGGTATATGCTCTCGAGCGGCAGGCCGCAAACCACGAAGGCCGCCGCCGCATACAGTCCGGCGAGCGAGACGCATTCTCCCGCGCCGACAGCGTGGCCGGGCTTGTGGCGAAAGGCGTCCATGGCTTCGACCGTCTCGGTTTTCCAGTATGGTATGACATCGCCGTCGTATTTATCGAGACCGAAGTGGCGGCGAATGTCTATGTCGTAGTAGTAGACGTCGCCCTGGTAGCCGAAGAGTGCGTTAGACTTCGCGATGTCGGCGGGCGAAAGAAAAGGCGCGAATCGCCCAAGCTCCTTCTCCTGGCGGGTCAGTCCCCATGTGTCGAGGTCGAGATTGAAAGTGTAGTTGTCCATTATATGCTGGCGAAGGCGCTGGAGACGCTTCTTCGGACGCATCTCGCGCACGTTCGCGAACCACTCCAGGTCGCGCCACGCCCATATTCTGGGCGAGAGCATATTGGCGAGCACGAGCGAGTACATCAGCTCCGGGAATATGAAAATCTCCATATCGGACAGCGTACAGGCGGCCGACTTTTCTTCAAGGGTTATCTCGTTCATAAGGCTTCGGGTCCGTTGATATTCTGCGGTGGGGGCGGCCGGCATTGCGGCGCGTCAGAAGAAGAGCCTCAAGGCCAGCACGACGAGCGCGGCGGCGGCGAGGACGGCGGCAATGGCGGCGGCCGCGCGCCTGATCGCGCGGCGGCGCTTCAGGGCGCCTACAAAACCGCGTATCTCGACATCGTCGGTTTCAAACGAAAGCGTATCGTTCGCCTTGGCGGGCAGCTTGTCGAGAACCGACTTCATCGAAAGGACGGTCGGCGCGCTCTCGGCGCACGGCGCGTACTCCACATGGGCTAGCGCGGGCCGGGCCAGCTTGTAGCCGAGCTTTTCGAACTCCCTCAGCAGAGTGGACGGGTCGGGTATGCGCCGCTCGCGCTCCTTCACGCACATGCGGCGTATCAGCACGGCAAGCATGGGCTTTACATCGGGATTGAAGTCGCGTATATCGGGGAATGGATCCTCGGAAAGCGTCTGGGCGATGATCTGCGGCGCGTTGGGTCCGTCGAACGGCGGGCGGCCGGCGATCATCTCGAAGAGCACGACACCGAGGGAATATATATCGGCGCGCGTGTCGACGCCGGCCGCGTCAAGCGCCTGCTCGGGAGCGACATACGAAGGCGTGCCGAAAACGCTCTCGGTCGTGGTGCTGAGCGAATCGGCGATGTCGTCCGACTTGGCTATGCCAAGATCGACGAGCTTCACAAGCCCGTCCGGCTGTATCATTATGTTCTCGGGCTTGATGTCGCGATGGACGACATGGTAGCGCTGGGCGGCCTCGAGGGCGCTCGCGACCTGCATCACGACCTCGACGGCGCGATCGGGCGCGAAGTGTCCGGCGAAGGCTATGGCCTGGCGCAGATCGCCGCCCGAAACGTAGTCCATGACCAGATAGTAGAGATTGCGCGCTTCATCGTAGCCGCAGTCGTGAACCGCGACAAGGTTGGGGTGGCGTATGCGCGTGGCGATCTTGGCCTCTCGCAGAAAACGTTTCACGTAGCTGTCGTTCGCCTTCGCGACTTCGGGGAACAGCACCTTGAGGGCGAAGAGCGTATCGAGCATCTCGTGGCGCACGAGATAGACGGCGCCAAGGCCGCCGTTGCCGAGAAGCCTTTCGATGACATAGCCGCGGAACTTCTCGCCGGGCGTGAAGACATCTTCGTGGCCGAAGTTCACTTGGCGCCTCCGATCTTCACGGCGACAATGGTGTAGTTGTCTTGGGCGCCTGCGGCGACGATGGCGCGGGAGAGACGCTGAACGGTCTCGTCAAGCGGGGCGCCGGGCTCGAACGCGGCTGTCATCGTTTCTTCGTCAAGCATATCGTAGACGCCGTCGGTGCAAACGAGGTAGATGTCGCCGGGGCGCACGTCGATCTTGCGCCATTCGGTCTGGACGTCGGGCTCGATGCCTACGGCTCGCGTAAGCACGTGTGAAAGCATGCCGGCGCGCTGCTCCAGCCTGCCGCCGAACGCGCGGGAGGCGAAACGGCTGCGGCTGAGCTCGCCGGCCAGCGTATGGTCGTGGGTGAGCTGAAAGAGGCGGCGGTCCCGCAGACGGTACACGCGGCTGTCGCCGACATAGCCGATAACTCCGGTGCCGCCGGCTTCGACATCAAGCGCCAGCACGGTTACAGTCGTCGCCATCTGGCGGTAGCCGGCCTTCGCCGCGAAAGCGCGTATGTCGTCGTTCGCGGCGTGTATCGCCTCTCCTATCCCCTTCAGGCGCTCCGGAAAGCCGCAGGAACCGCGCGCGGCCGAACGCACCCGCCCGGCGGCGATATCGCTCGCCATCGCGCCGCCCTCGCCTCCGCCCATGCCGTCGGCGACACAGAATACGCCGGCTCCGGGCTCGGCGAAGAAGTGGTCTTGATTCTCGGGGCGCACGAGCCCGCGCTCGCTCAAGGCGGCGAATTCAAGCGCGAGGCCGGGCCGGCGGCGCAGAAGCGACTTCAAAAAACCAAGCATTCATCTGCCTCCTGAAAAAGTGTGATAGACAGCGAGCGCCAGCGCGATTATCGCGAGCGCCATGACCGAAACGGCGAAAACCACACTGCGGTCTTCAAACCACGGCACGAAGCGCGGCGGCTTCGCGGCGGCGGGCGGCCCCGCGCGGCGTATGGCGGCGGGGATGCGTTCCGGCGCAAGAAGAAGATCGAGCGTCGCCCTCGCGGATGACGGACGAAGCGACGGGGTCGGGCTCGTCAGAGCCGCTACGAGCGCGGCGAGACCGTCCGGCGTGTCGGCGCGCGCGGTGCGCACGTCGGGAAACGCCAGCCCCTCGATCGCCTTGGCGAAAGTGTGCATGGCGCTTTCGCCCGAATTGGGGCGCCTGCCGGCGAGCATCTCCCACATGACGACGCCAAGCGAGTAGAGGTCGGCCCGGCTGTCGACCGAACGGGAATCAAGCATCTGCTCGGGCGACATGTACGCCGGCGTGCCTACGACATCGCGAACGCTCGTAACGCGCGAGTCGTCGTCGGGCATTCGCGCAAAACGCGATATGCCCAGATCAGTTAGCTTCGCCGTACCGTCTGCGGCGAAAAGTATGTTGTCGGGTTTGACGTCGCGGTGGACCAGCCCTGAAGACTCCACGAACGCGAGCGCGCGCGCGACATCGGTCGCGACGGCGATGACGGCGGCAAGTGGCATGCCGGCGGGATTGGCGGCGACAACCTCCCTTAGAGAGCCGCCGGGCATGTACTCCATGACAAGATAGCAAAGTCCCGTCGAGGGGTCGCGCCCCGCATCATAGACCTCTACAAGATTCGGGTGGCGGGCCTTGAGGGAAAAATCGGCCTCGCGAAAGAACCTGCCGAAAAAATCGGGTTCGCCGTCGGCCAATCCCGGATTCAGGATCTTGACGGCGAACTCCAGGCCCCGGTCCGGCGCCTGGGCGAGAAAAACCTCGCCCATGCCGCCTTTGCCAAGGCGACGCACTATGCGGTACTGCCCGAAGAGGGCCCCGGGCTCAAGCGTCGATGCGCCTCCCGCGTCGTGCGTCATGTGGCCGCGCCGCCGCGTAATGCCGGCGGCGCGATGTCGCGATTACTTCGCGATAACGCGGACCATCTCGAGAACCTTGTTCGAGTAGCCCCACTCGTTGTCATACCAGGAGCAGACCTTGACGAACGTCGGGTCGAGCTGGATGCCGGCCTTGACGTCGAAAATCGACGTGCGGGCGTCGCCGCGGAAGTCCGTCGAAACGACTGCCTCGTCAGTGTAGCCGAGAACGCCCTTGAGCTCGCCCTCGCTAGCCTTCTTCATGGCCTCGCAGATCTGCTCATAGGTCGCTTCCTTCTCGAGCTCGACGGTGAGGTCGACGAACGAGACGTCGCTCGAAGTCGGATCGT
>JAZQBR010000227.1:0-12696 GCA_045545855.1 Kiritimatiellia bacterium
CCGCGGCCGCCGAACTGGCGGCGATCGCCCCCGCCCCTTCTGTCGAAGGGCTTCTTGTCGGACGGCTTGCGGTCCCCGAACTGGCGTTTCTCACCATGCGGCTTTCTATCCTCCGTCTCGCGAACGGGGCTCGTCTTGCCGATAACCACCCCGGCGCCCTTCTTCGCCCAGTCGGGCGTGAAGTCGAAGGAGCCGAGATCCAGCGCTTGAGTATCTACGTTGTCCATTTGCCGCATATTATAGCAAAAAATCGCGGCAAAGGCACTATGCCTCGCTAAAAAAATGCAACTGGACGAAACGGCCCGGGGCGCGCCGTCAAAGCACGAGACCGGTCGTCTCGTCGCAGCCGAGAACGATGTTCATGTTCTCTATAGCCGCGCCAGACGCGCCTTTACCAAGGTTGTCGAACATAGAGACGAGAATGAGTCTGTCATCGTTGCCGTAGGCCGAAACCTGCATGGAGTCTCGTCCGGAGAGGGCTGCGGACGAGAGGAACCCGCCCTCTGACGGATCTTCGGCGAAGCGAACGAGGCCCCCGCGCGAGTAGTAGCCGCCGTAGCACTCTCGCACCGCCTGCAGCCCCCCGCGCACATGCCGGGCGAAAATCTGGACCGTGACCTCCATGCCGCTGTAGTGGGGCACGACTACCGGCGAGAACACCGGCGGCCTCGCGAGACCGCACACGCGCGCCATCTCGGGCAGGTGCTTGTGGCTCTGGCCAAGGGCGTACTGGCGGCCGCCCGCCATGAGCGGCGGGTCCGCGCTGTCATTATCGGCGCTTTCGTACTCCGCAATCATCTTCTTGCCCCCGCCGGAGTAGCCGGTCAGCGAAAAAGCGCAGAGCTCCGCGCCAGGGTCGAGAAGCCCGCGCTCCACGAGCGGCGCGACGAGCGCGACAAAACCGCTCGCGTGGCACCCGGGGTTGGCTATACGTTTCGAACGCGCTATCTGCTCGCGCCTGCCCGAAAGTTCGGCGAAGCCGTACGCCCAGCCCTCGCTCGTGCGATGGGCTGTAGAGGTGTCGATGACGACAGTCGAGGGGTTCTCGACCAGCGCGACGGCTTCAACCGCCGCCGCGTCCGGCAGACAGAGAAACGCCACGTCGGCGCTGTTGAGGGCCGCCGAGCGCGCCGATACGTCCTTGCGGACTTCTTCGGCCAGCGTGACGAGCTCGATGTCGCCGCGCTGCGAAAGGCGCTCGCGTATCCTCAGACCGGTCGTGCCGGCCGAGCCGTCGATAAAGACTTTTCTGGCCACGGTTGGCTCGAGCGATTGCGCCGTTACTCGTCGTCGGTAAGATCGTCCCTCACGACCGGGCCGTGGCTGTGGCGGTGCTTGACGGGTTCTTCGGGGGCCGCTGCAGGCTTGCCGTCCGCCGCCTTCTTGCCGTCGCCGGCCGCCGCCGCAGGCTCGCCCGCCCCGGCCTTGTCGGCAGGCTCCGAGGGATTGTCCCCGTCGCCGCTCTTGCCGCCGCGCCGCTTTGACGGACCATACCCGTAGCCATAGCCGCCGTAGCCGTAGCCGTAGCCATAGCCGTAGCCGTAGCGGTGCCGGCTGCCGGGAGCGAACGCCGAGGTATTGGAGAGCTCCACGTCGTTCACGACAACGCCGAGAATGTTGGCGCCAGCCTCGGTAAGACTGCGCGAGCAATACTGGATGGGCTTGAAGTAGGTGCGGTCGGGGCAGCAAATGACAATCACCGAATCGACCTGGACGGCGAGCGAGACCACGTCGCCCACGATGCCGTAAGGCGGCGAGTCGATAATCACCTTCTCGTAGTTTTCGCGCGCCCACTTGAAAAACTCGGGCACGATGTTAGAGCCGAAAATCGTGGACGGCGATACACCTTCGGGCGGCAGCGAGCATATTACGTCGAGGCCGGGCACCGTCGTCTTGTTGACAAGACTCGCGAAGTCGATATCAGCGCCGCTGTTCGCCTTCTGAAGGTTGTGGGAGAAGCTGCGGTCTTCCGTGAGCTGCACGCCCCAGATTCGCGCCAGCCTCGGCCGGCGAAGGTCGAAGTCGACGTGCAGCACCTTGCGGCCGGCCTGCGCGTACGATATCGCGATCGAGGTCGAGGTGATCGTCTTGCCTTCGCCGGGCTGCGTCGAAATTATGAGCAGACAATTGCTCATCGACTCGTAGCGCGGCGAGTCAAGGAGATTTCTGAGACCCGCGACGGCTTCGGAGAACTGGGAGTACTTGTCCTCGACGATAAACTTCGCGACGTGCTCGCGCTTCTTGCGGCGAACGTGGGGCAGGACCGCGAGAACCTTGAGCGCGAGGCGGCCCTCGATATCCGAGAGATTGACAATCGTGTCTTCCAGGTTGTCGAGCACCAGCACGAAAAGTATGCCGAGCGCGAGTGAAACGACTATCCCTATGCCGAAAATGATAAGCGGCTTCGGGAGCACCTTGTCGGCGCGCGTGGCCACACTGCCGATCGAAATCTTCTCGTTGCCCCAGTCGGCCTCCATTCTGGCCTGCTGCTCCTTCTCGGTCAGCGATTGGAAAAGCTCCGCCGCGATCTTGTACTTCGTCTCCTGGGTGCTGAGCGTCGTCTCGGCCTTGTCGATGCGCTGGCCGATGGACGAGAGCTCGCCCTGCAGCGACGCCTGCTTCTGGCGCAGCGTGGCGAGCTGGTTGCGGGTGACGGCGAGCGTCGAGACGCCCGTTTCGAGGGCGCGCTCGGTCGCGTCGAGGAAGCGCTGCTTCGCGGCCTCGAGCTCCGCCGCCTTCGCGACCACGTCTGGGTGATCCTCGGTCAGGTTGACGAGAAGCGCCGAATGCTCGGCGGCGAGCTTCTGGTAGGTCGTGTATTCGGTCGCGATCTCCTGCGCGCGGGGCACGTTCGCCGCGAGAGAGCCGAAACGCTCCGGATCGGCCTGCACCGCCTTCAGAAGCTTCTCCCACTCTATAAGCTGGGCTTCGGTCGTCTCAAGCGCGAGAATATCCGAAGTGGTCTTTGAAAGCCCCTGCTGTGTCGTGTCGCGAAGAGACTTGAGCGCGTCGATCTTGTTGCTTGTCCTGTACTCGAGAAGGTCGGTCGCGAGCTGGTCCATCTCGCGGCGGGCCTTGTCGACCTGGGCGCTGATCTGGCTGACGGCCTTGTCGCAGCGCGACTTGTTCTCTTCGTCGGTCGTAATCACGATCGCCTGGGCATAGGCGTTCGCGAGGGCGATGGCGAGATCGGGGTCTTTCGAGCGCATCGCGATCGTGATGTTGCGAGAATTGCGCTCGAGCTCGAGCTGCGAGCCCGCCAGCGTCGACATCAGCTCTTCGTCGCTCGTGTTGGACTTCTGGAAGTTGTTGCGGTACGTCTCGATAATCTTCTTTACGATCTCCTCGGAACGCCACCGCGGCAAGCGGGTGTTGTAAATTTCGGCGTAGTTGTTGCCGTAGTCTGCCGCCATCGCCTGGTCGATGATTGTAGCGCCGCCCTTCATGTTCTGGCGTATGTCCATCGTGAACTTGCTCGTCGCCTCGTATATCGTGGGCGAGATGGAATGAACCGCGAACGCCGCGATGAGTCCGATCAGGAGAAAGACGAACACCGACAGCCATCTCTGCGAGACGACCCTCAGCATTCGGCCCATCGTTATTGCGCCTACGACCGAACCGTCGTCGCTTTGGCCGCCGCCGCCGTATGAACCGTAGGCGCCGTACGAGCCGTAGGCACCGTACGCGCCGGGCTGGCCATACGTCCTCGAAGCGCCGTAGTACATCGGTGATTTGCCGCCGTAGGCCGGCTTGGCGCTGGCGCCGTAATACATCGGCGCGTTCTTTGAGCTGCCGTAATAAAGAGGTTTGTCTGCCATTGTCAGTCTCCAGTTTGCTCCGAAGAGATATCCTCGTCCTTATGCGCGCCGGGAAACGCGCTCGCCGACAGAGCGAGAAACGCGCCAAGCGCAAGAATCACGTCGGGACGCGTCGGCGCCCCGTCCACAAATCCCTCGACGGCCACTGCAAGCGTCGCAACGAGGCCGAGCGCCGGCAAGGGTATGAATACGCGGCGCCCCAAAGCGCCAATCAGCCGCAGGGCGAATGAAACCGCGATAAAGCCTACAGGCAAAAGCAGCGCCGCTGTGCCAATGATGCCGCGCTCGGCCAGAATCTGAAGCCATCCGTTCAGCGCCGTGGCCGGCGTCGCGCCCCGCCAAAGGGCCCACCACGGTTCGTACCACCACTCCGCATCGGTGGCCGCGAATCTGAGCTCAAGAGGAAAATACCCTGCGCCTGTGCCAAGCCACATATCGGCGCGCCAGCGCTTCAGGGCGACATCTGCGAAGGCTTCGCGCGCGACAGCGAACTCTTCAGGCAAAAGCGGCCACGCCTGGAAGGCTGCGAGTTTCGCCTCTGTGACCGCCGGGGGCGCTACGCATATCCCCAGAAGAACCGGTATCAGCACCGCCACAATCACGCCGGCCATGTATTTGAGAACACATGAAAACCGCCGGGTCGTGCCCACATAGACAAGCGAGCCAATGAGCGCTACTGCGCCCAAAACACCAAACCACAGCGCCACATGCACGGGCGCAAAGTAAAAAAGTCCCGAAGCTGTCGTGCCGATCGCGAAGGAAAAAAGAAGAAGGTATTTGTTCCACCTCTGCTCGAAGGCGCCGGCGAACGCGACAAAGGAGCCAACGAAATAAAGCCCGAAAGCGGTGCCTGCGTACGACGGCTCGCCGAAGCCGCAGGCAATCGCCTTGGCGGCGAACGTGGTGTCGATTTTCGCGACCGAAACGGCCGCTATCGCCGCGACGCCGGCGAGCAAAGCGGCGATGAAGACAAACGAAAGACGCGCGGCCTTGCCAAGCGCATGGCGGCAGCCTTCGACAACCACCAGCGCGGCCACCGCCGTCGAGAACCACAGTCGGCCGGCGCCGGCCACCGAACCCGGCAGCCAGTTCAGGGGCGGACGCGATATGCCGAACTTGTTCGTATCGAGGTCGACCGCCATGCCAAGGCCGGCGTTGGCCCACCTTGCACCGGCAACCGCCACAAGCAGCACGAGCAGCCAGAAGAGCGGGTCGCGCACGAGCGAACGCACTACCCGGGAGCGCGCGTTGTGCAACATCTCCCCGCTGCGGCGCGATGGCTCGAGAAACAGCCACAAACCGCCGTCAAGCGACAGCCACAACAACACGACCGCAGTGTCGTCAGCCCCGAAAAAAGGGAATAGGAACAGCGGCGCCACTGCCAACAAGGCCAGGTGCGCCGCCAGTCCGTACTTGGAAATCAGCTTCTGCACCGATTCCTTAGTATGTCAGCTTGAGGCCAACCGTACCGCGCCAACGATCGTAGTTCTGCGAATGGCCGCGGCCGCCGCCGGAACTCATGCGCGTCTGGTACTCGACACGGCCGAACACCGAGACAATGCGATTGACCCTGTACGAAAGTCCCACGCGACCCGTCCAGATGTCGGAGTCGTAGTCGTCGGACGCGTACTCGGTGTACTCGTGGGTCTCCTTGCGGTACGCGAGGTCGAGAACACCCTTCAGCTTGTTGCGGATGAAGCCCTTGCCAACGCCGAGGCTGATGTTGTAGACCTTCATCACCGAGCCATACTCGTATTCAGAAGGCTGATAGTAGCTCGAGCCGAGAACCATCACGTGCATCGTGTTAAGGTCGTCGACCTGCCAGTCGCCGCTGACCTGGTACGTCATGCCGCCGATGTCCTTCGTGCCCTTGCCGTACTCGAAACGGCTCCAGCCCGTCATAAGCTTGTAGGAGAGCTTCTCCGTAGCGCGGGTGGCGACGCCGCCCATGACCGACCAGCCCCTGGATTCGGAACGCACATGACGCCCGTTGCGGCCAGTCTGGTCGGTGCGGCTGTCGTGGTCGTTATCCTGCCAATACCACTGGTAGTTGCCGCCCACGAGCAGGTCGAGGTAGTGCGACGCCATATAGCCGACCTCGCCGCCGGCGACGGCGCGCTTCCACCCATAGAGACGGCCGTACTTGTTGACGTTGTTATCGTAGTCGAGCAGGTAGTAGTTGGCGTTGACGTCGGCATGCACGCGCTCGTTCATGCGCCACTCGACAGCGCCGTCGGCCGTGAACTGCTTGCGGTCGCGGCCAATACCGCGGCCGTTGTGGTTAGACATGTCGTCGTCCTGGGCGATCTGCTCGAACTGCTCCTTGAACAGTACGCGCCAGCCCGGCTCGTCAGGCCTCGAATTGGCCCAGTCGAACCCCAGACGCTCGCCGAAGCTGGACTGGTTGAGCTGTGACGAATAGTGCTGGTAGGCGTGGTACTTGTACCAGGTGGCCGCGTCGATCTTCCAATTCTCGGCAAGGTAGGTGAGCTCCAGGCCGGGGTTGACCGACCACTGCGAGCCAGCCTTGCTGTGCTTCGAAGAGTCGACGTTCGAGTCGTACGTGTACGACAGCGACACATAGGGCTTGAGCGTCAGGCGCTCGCCGATCTTGATGCCGCTCTCGCGGTCCATGTCTATTTCGCCAAAGGCGATGGCCGAAGCCGAAATCGCCGCAACTGAAAGTATATACTTGCTATTCATTTCGCTTGGACTCCTGCTTCTATATTAGTAGTGGCTTTCCTGAAAGGGGTAGTCGTCAACTTCCTGAATCTTATCCTTGGCCGTCTCGCTGCCCTTGCTGCCGCCGCCACGGCGGTAGTTGGGGTTGTAGGGCGCGTAGGGGTTGTCGTCGATGCTCGTCGGGTTGGCGCTCATACCGCCGTTGCCGGACATGTCGGTCGGCATGCCGATTTCACCCGTGCCGAAGCCGGCGTCGGAGAACGGCGTACCCGCGTTGCCATTGTCGCCGATTGACGCCGAAAGATCGGCGAGCAGCGCACCAGTGAACACCGAATTGTTGGCAAGGCCGAGAATGCCGTCGTCGAACGGCTCGAACTTGACGTCGTTGACCACCGCAAGCATCGGATCGTAACTCTTATCGCGGCCTTCGCCGAGAGCCGCCGGGAACCACTCCTTGCGGGCGAGGTTGCGCGACTCCTGGGCGGGCAGGGTGTCGATGAGCTCGTCGCGCAGGTCGGCTGGCGTACCCTTCGAGGCGCGGATGAACATCAGCGCCGCGAAAGCGTCGCGGACATTCTCGTTGTCTGCGCCGGCGCAACGCTCCTTCACGACCTTCATGACGTCGAGGGCGATCTTCTTCATCTCGCCGTCGGAAACAGGATTCGTCGGGTCGGCGTCGCGGCTGAAGGTATCTTCGGCGAGACGCTCGTTGATGACCGTCAGATACTCCGGCGGAACCGTCGCGAATATCTCGGCGAGCACCGCAGTGCGGTTATTGGCCTCGGCACCGGCGAGAGCCGCCTTGGCGGCGTCAAGGTACTTGGCGCCTTTCTCGGCGTCGGAGCCGGGGAACGACGCTATCGTCGCATTGACCTTCGACAGAAACGCCGTCTGGTTTGATGGCGAGAGTTGCTTCATGACCTCAACCATCGTAGCCGCGTTGCTGGCCGCCTCGGTTAGCTTCGCGCTGGCATCGGCGAGCGACATCGCGCCAGCCTGAACCACCGCCATCGCGGCAAAAGCCGCTATGCCTATCTTGACTGTCTTCATTTTTTCGTCCTTTCAGATGTAAATACCTTTTCTTTATGCGCGGACGCTCCGCCGCGCCTCCCTTGTCAATACCACCGTTCGTACACAAACACCACATCCCCCGGCCTCAGCTGCATATCCTTGTCTATGCGTCCTTCTTTGCCGATTTCGTCGAGATCCACAATCGTGACCGTCTGATTGCCGTCCTTGTCGCACCGCGTAACCTGCACACGGCTCTTGTCGGCGAACTGCCTCGTGTTGCCGGCCGCCATCAGCGCCTTGGTCACCGTCAGATCCATCGTCGGCGGCATATTGACCGGGCCGGGGCTGCCAACCTGGCCGAGCACGTTCACCGTACCGTAGGGGCTCACGCCCGACTTGAGGTCGAACGCCGAGAACCTGACCGTCACAAGAGGCTGCCTGATATACTGCTGGTATATCTTGACGAGCTTCTGCTGAAACGCCTCGAGCGTCAGGCCGTCACAGAGCACCGGCTCTGTAAGAAGGTAAGGCAGGGTAAGCTCGCCGCGCGAGTCGACCTGGGCCTCCATCTCCACAGGCTTGAGGCCTGTCGAGCCGACCTGAACCATCACGCCGACGCCAGGGCGCAGTCGAGGCTTGCCTTCAGGATCCCAATACCTAAGACCCGTCAAGTCGACTCGCTCGCGCTCTGCAGGCGAGAATACATGCTTAATAGTCTCCATACACCCGCACATTCCCATGCACAGGAGACCGATTAGCGCTATTTTAGGGCATACTTTTCCCATACGACCGCGTATTATACCCCATCAGGGGGATGTTTGTCAATGGTGATTCTTCGAAATTCTTCACCTGAAGAATACGCAAAATGGATGTGTCTGGCATCGGGCGGCACAAGTTCACCCGCGCGCTCGGGCCACTCTACCACTATGGCCGCACCGCGCGCGAGGTAGTCCGCCCAGCCAATCGCCTCGACGTCGTCCTCGCCAGTGAGACGGTAGAGGTCCATGTGGACGAGCAGCTTTACCGGCGACGGACCGTTCGCCGGCGCGGCGTGTTCTTGCACGATGCAGAATGTCGGCGAGGTCACGCGGCCCGATACGCCCAGCGCTGCCGCGAGCCCTTGAGTGAATGTCGTCTTGCCCGCGCCAAGGTCCCCTTCCAGACAGACGATGTCGCCCGGGCGCAACTCCTTCGCAAACTCTTTGGCGAGAGCCCACGTTTCTTCGACCGACCGTACCTCAAACGAGCCCTTCATCTATCAACTCCTTGAAGCAGAGCCTCAGATATTCGCCGCAAAAGGCAGACGCGTGAGGCATCATGACCAGATTTTCAGGCAACTCCCCCGGCGCATGGCCGAGAATGCCGCCTGCGGGCGCGGGCGCGCCCGCCGCGGCCGAAAGAGGCCCGGGCTCGCCCTTGAAGACATCAAGATACGCTCCCGCTATCCGCCCGCTGCCAAGCGCTTTCAAAAGCGCCTCTTCGTCTACGGCGTTGCCCCGCCCGACATTCACCACGACGCAGCGCCGCGGCAGCCTGGCGATAAGCTTCGCGTCCAGAAAGTTGTCCGTGCCGGTGTCGCTGGGAAGTGCCATCACAAACCAGTCCGCAGTCTTTGCCGCGGCGGCGAGTCCGCCAATGTTGCGGCGGCCGAACCCTTCGACGCTCACGCCCAGGGCCTCCAGCTTCGCGCCTATCGCCCGGCCTACCCGTCCGTAACCGGCGACAACCGCCTTGGTGCCGGCGAGAAGCGAACACTTGTCGCCAAGCGCGACCCTGGGCCACGATTCGCGCCATGGCCGCGCGCCGGCCGCCTTGAGCTCGCTGCGAAAGAATCCGTGCGCCCACGCCAGGACGAAGCCCGCCACAGACTCGGCCATGATCTGCCCGTGAAAGCCGCCAAAATGGACGCTCACTCCCGGGGGCGTATCGTCGTGCGCGACAAGCTCTCGCCCGGCGCCGGGCGTCGCCAAAAGCCGCAACCGCCGCGCGAGCGCATACCACTCCCGCCTGAAATTCCAGACTATCGCGACCGACGCCCCGGGGAGCGCCTTGAGAAACGCGCGCTCGCTTCTGACGCGAACGACTTTCGCGCCGCCCCGCGCCCCTTCGCGCAGAACGCCAAGCGCCCGCCCGTCGACACGAAAGCACCGCTCCGGCCACTCCAGCCAGACCAGTATGACATCGCCTTTCACTCGTCCAGCTTGCCCTTGTACGCCACGCGGCGCACTTTGCCGACCGATGTGCGCTCAAGAGGCTCCTTCGAGACGACGACCTTGCGCACACGCTTGTAGTCCGCCAGCTCCGCGCACCTCGTCTGCACCGCCTTCTGCGTCGCCTTCTCCATCTCTTCCCAGGGCGGGAGCTTGCCGCCATTCCTGGCCGCGAACCAGTCCTCGTTCGGGTGGGCAATCGCGCCGACCCTCTCGCCGGGTATGCCGCCTTCGGTGTAGCCTATCACTATGATGTCGGCGACACACTGCTCCTTGGCGATGCAGTTTTCGACCTCCTCGGGATAGATGTTCTTGCCCTCGCGGTTGACGATCAGCGCCTTCTTGCGCCCGCGTATCGTTATTATGCCGTTCTCGTCAATCGAAGCGAGGTCTCCTGTCTTGAACCACTCGCCGTCGAACGCTTCGTCAGTCGCTGCCTGGTTGCGCCAGTAGCCCTTCATCACAATCTTGCCCTTGATTTGAAGCTCGCCAACGCCCGACTCGTTCTTCTCGGCGAGGCGGATGTCGATACCGGTTATCGCCTTGCCGATCGTGCCGACCGCGTCTATCTCGGGCCCGCACACGCTCACCACCGGCGAGCATTCCGTCAGCCCGTAGCCCTCCAGAAAACGGATGTGCATCTTGTTGAAGCCGCTCAGCACGTGATGCGGACATGGCGCGCCGCCGGTGATCATGAACCTGAGGCGCCCGCCGAGGCGCTTCTTGACCATGTGCATGACGGGCCCGCGTATGCCGAGCTTCATGAGCAGGCGCGCCGCCTTCGACTTCTTCAGCCCCTCGTCGATTTTCTCGTATATCTTCTCAGCAAGAAGCGGCACCGCCATCATGACGGACGGCTTCAGAGTCTTTATGTCCTGCACCACCGTGCGCAGCGACTGCATGAAGCATATCTGCGCGCCCATTACCATCGGGCATACAAAGTTGGTGGTGAACGAAAACGCATGGAAGAGCGGCAGCACCACGAAGAACGAGTCGCGCTCGGTTATCTTCGCCCCGAAACACTGGAGCGAGCCCACGATGTCGTGCAGAAAGTTAGAATGGGTCAGCATGGCGCCCTTGGGCTTGCCGGTCGTCCCCGACGTGTAGATTATCGACGCCACGTCGGACGGCTGCGCCTCGTTCTCGTCGTACCACTCGCCGCCGTCGCGTATCATCAGCGACTTGAGGCCCACGACATCGGCCTGGGCGATTTTGCGCCCGTCGAAAATCACGCCGTCGACTATCACGATGCCGCGAAGCTTCGGCAGCTTGGGCGCAATCTCCATGAACATCCTGAGATGGGCCTTGTCAGTCGTCACGACCGAGACCTCGGCGTCTTCGAGTATGTACCTGACCTCCTCGTTATGCAGCTTAGGGTCGATCGGCACCACCGCGAGCCCCGCGCCGGCCTGCGCGAGATAGGATATCATCCACAGCGGATGGTTCGGCAGAATTATCGCCGTATGCTCCTCGCGGGGCTTCAGGCCGAAACGCGTGGCGTAGCCCTCCGCCGTCTCCCTGACGTCCTGAAGAAACCTGCTCCAGGTCTTGAAATGCCATTCCTTGTCTTCGCACCACCTCAGCGCGACGTTGTTCGGAATACGCATCGCACAACTTTCAAGCAATCCTCGAATTGTCATCTTGTTGTTTTCCTCTGGTTTCCTGAAGATGAATGTTCCGTGTATTGTAGCATTTGTGCGCGCTCAAGTCAACTGCGGCGGCGCTTTTAGACGATGAGCATGCAGTCGCCGTAGCTGAAGAACTTGTACCCGGCTCTGACGGCCATGGCGTAAGCGCAGAGCATCCGTTCCCGCCCCGCGAGCGCCGACACCATCATGAGAAGCGTCGACTGCGGCAGGTGGAAATTCGTCAACATCGCGTCGCACACTTTGAAGTCGTAAGGCGGATATATGAAAATGTTGCTCGCGCCCGATCCTGCGGCCACCTTGCCGTCTGCCGTCGCCGCCGCGACGGTTTCGAGCGTCCTGACCGTTGTCGACCCTACGCAGAACACGCGCCCGCCGCGCGCCTTGCACTCGTTTATCGCCGCTGCAGTCTCGGGCGGTACGGTAAACGCCTCGAAATCCATGTGGTGGTCTTCGATATCCTCTGCTTTGACCGGGCGGAACGTCCCCGGCCCCACATGCAGCGTCACGGCGACCCTTCTTACGCCCTTCGCCTCCAGAGAGGCGAATATCTCCGGGGTGAAGTGCAGCCCGGCTGTAGGCGCGGCGACCGAGCCGACATGTCGCGCGTAGATCGTCTGGTAGCGTTCGCGATCCGCCGCCTCTTCCTCGCGCGTACCCTCGCGCTTCACGTAAGGCGGCACCGGCGTGCGCCCGAATTCGTCAAGAAGGTCCGCAAGCTTGCGCTCGCAGCCGAATTCAATGCGCCACATCCCGGCGCCCGAAAGCGCCTTCGTTAGCGTCGCCTTCAGCTCGCCGTTCGGCCCGAACTCCGCCACCTGCCCCTCGCGGCACTTGCGCCCGGAGCCTACCATGCAGTTCCAGACCAGGCTGTCGAGCCCATCGTCGCGGGCAGAGGGAACCTCCGAACCGTCGACGGGGGCTGCGGCGACCATAAGAACCTCTACCTGCCCGGGCGTGTCGACCCAGCGGCCGACAAGCCTCGCCGGGAACACTTTCGTGTCGTTCACGACCAGAATATCGTCCGGCGTGATGTATTCGACTATGTCGGCTATGTGACGGTGCTCCAGGACGCCCGTTGAGCGATGCAACACCATCATCTTCTCTGTGCCGCGTCTTTCCGCCGGGTGTTGCGCTATCAGCCTTTCGGGCAGCGGATACCAAAATTGCCTTGTTTTCATTTAACCTCATCGTTTGAAACCATGACAAAGGCGCGGTCCCGACGGGATCGCGCCTCTGGTCTTCTTCGTTGGTGCTTGAGAAAACAGCGACGTTTGCGCGAGGCTTTCACCATTTCCTCCAAGGCTCGGCCATTGGCCTCGTCTGGAG
>JAZQBR010000228.1:0-14212 GCA_045545855.1 Kiritimatiellia bacterium
GATCGTAGCCATGTCGTTCTGTGAGCCAAGGAGTTGTCATAGCCTTTGTCTTCCTAAGACCGCTTGGCCTCCGACTTTAAAAACATCTTAAGCATTATACCATTTCCCACCGCCATCATCTCCACACCGGGATGAAGAGAATATCTACCTTCCTGCCCTTCTCGGGGTCGTTCTCGTAGCGGAAGAACCGCCAGAGGAACGAGGCCTTCGAATAGCCGTTCGTCTTCGAGTCGTATGTGAACCCGGGGAAGACATCGAGCGACACGTCGCCGTTCAGTTCCTCCCAGTGCCAGAACCGCCAGAGGAGAGCGCGCTTTTTGTAGCGGTGTCCGCCAGCGATCTTCTCGTCGCGCGACGACCACAAAAGCCCGAAAAGCGAGCACGATTCATCCAGTTCGCCGTCGAAGACCTTCTCCTTCGTGTCGTAGTCGAAGTTCACGACGCGCGTCTTCTCTCCGCCGAAGGTGATCAGGTTCCCGAAGGTCGTCTTGTCGGTGAACACGACCGTGCGCTCTTTGCCCGTGCGCCATTCGTCGCCTGCGGCGCGCTTGGCGGCGCTCCATCGCCAGTAGTATATGTAATCGTTGTCGCCGCCGCCCTGCGAGATGTTGCGCGTGGTGCCGAACAGTCCGGAACCGAAACGGAGTTTGGACGCTGCAGACGCCCCTTCTGTGCGGAACACATCGTTCGTGACGGGTTTAGCGGTGTTGCAATCCCAATGACGTTCGCTCTTCATCTCGCCCCTGATGGAGGGGGCGAGCGTTTCTGCGTTCATCATCTTTTCGAGACTCGCGAAGTCATTGCCGCGGCTCCAGCTCACGAGCGGCCACAGCCAGAAGCCGGACTCGTTGCCTGTCGTGTGTCCTGCAAGCGGCGTGAGCCACCACCAGTCGGTATGGCCGGAGTGTGTCGCACGCCCGAAGAGCGCCGTCGTGAAGTCCCCCGCGTCTCCATCATAGCCATAGAGCGGGAAGACCCAGTTCGTGCCGTCCTTCTCCCAGCCTGCGAGCCCGAACAGGATTTTGCCGCTGCTGCCAGACTGCCAGCTGTAGAGCGGGAATAGCCAATCGGCCTCGGCCGTTCCGTCCGTTGCCGTGTCGTGTCCGTAGATGCCGAGAAGGAGGCGCGTTTCACTCTTGCCATTCGTCCACGATTCATACGACAAGAGAAGCGGCGGAACGACCGTCGATGTTCTGGAGCCTTCCGTCCAGCGGCACAACGGCAACGAGAAGAAGCCTTCTTCATCTTTGTAATAGAGGGGGAACACGCCGCTCTTTTCGCCGCTATACCCACCTAGCGGGAAGTAGAAGTAGCTGAAGCCATCGTCGCGCCTGCCGCCGCCGGTGAGAAGCGGCGGAATCATCCACGACTCAGTCTCACCTGTCTTGTAGTGGAACGACTGCCACCAGAGCGGCGTCACAAGATCGAGTTTGTCTTTGTAGAAGAGCGGCGCAAGCCAGCGGCAGTCGTTCCAGTGTCCGTAAAGCGGCGTAACGAACGTGTTGTTGCTGTCCTCATACCAGAACGGGAAGCACCATGAACTGCGCAATCCGACCGGCCCGTCCCAGCGCGCTCCTGCAAGCGCTATGAGAATATTGAGCCTTGCTCCGTTTTTGTCACGTCCGCCGGACGTGAAAAGCGGCGGTGCGATCCACCAGTCAAGCTCGTCCTTGTCGTTCCAGTGTCCGCCCCAGAACCAGGAGGCAAAGGATTCGCTGTCGCGATACCAGACTGGGAAAGTCCACTGGGCGTCTTTCGTCCGTCCGTAGATGGGCGTCACGAGCGTTCCGTCGCTGTCGCCGTAATAAAACGGCAGCAGCCATGAGCGCGATCTGGTTGCGCCGCTTTCGGAACCAGCGAGCCCGAGAAGATAGCGCGAGTCCGTCACGCCCTTTATCGTCGAGCCCCACGAAAGAAGCGGCGGGACACACCACCAGGAATTTTCATCGCTGCTCGACCCGCCGCCGCACCAGAGCGGCGAAACGAAATCTCCGCTTACCGAGGCGTAGAACGGGATGAGCCAGCTGTCGCCATGCTTGTTCATGCCCAAAAGCGGCGTCACCCATATCATATCATCGTCGCGCCAGTAAATTGGGAAGAGCCAGTCAGCTTCTTTGCTGTGGCCGTAAAGCGGAAATAGCGTGAAGCGTTCGCCGTCGATATCCCACCATGCGAGCGGAAAGAGCGTCATATAGTCGTCTTCACGCCAAAAGAAAAGCGGGAAGAGCGAATGGAACTTGTTGTTGTTCCACACAAGAGGGAAGACGTTGAATCTATCCTTCCCCCAGAATACGGGGAACGCGCGCCCGTCGCCTGTCGCGGAATCATACTGACCGATGGGCCAGAGGAAGTTCCGCTCCTTGCCGTAGCGCGAATAGACGGGACGCAGCGCGAAATGGTCGTCGCCCCACGAGACGAGCGGCCAGGCGACCGACCCGACCGGCTCTCGCCAGTAGGCGACCGGCCACAGGTTCACGCGGTCCTCCGCCTTCCCGGTATAGGTGACATCGTGCCCTTCGTAGAACGGCGTCGATTTCATCTGCGCCGTCATGCACCCGCCGATCATCGCGGCTGCGACCTCAATCATGAGTATCCGTTTCATAGTCAGTTCTCCTTATCCTTGTTTATTTAACCGCAGACTTTCGCAGACTGCGGTTTTTTTTCATCTCTGTTCCTCCTTGCCTCCGCACGATTCGGCGAAGTTCCTGATTTCCTGCAGATATTCGTCTACGCCCATCACAGCGGGGAAGTTGTTGTGGTCTCCGCCATCAATCGAGACGAACCGCTTCGGCTCGCGGGCGAGCTCGAAGAGAGCCCTGCCATGCTCATACGGTATGACGCGGTCGCTGGTTCCGTGGAAGAACAGCACCGGACACTTCACGTCGCCGATGCGCTTCAGGTTCGGGAACGGATCGACCGGTAGCATGCGAACTTTCGTCACGACGCGCGGCGCGGAAAGAAACGGCGCCTCGAGTATAAGTCCGCCGACGGGTTTCGTCGCCGCAAGCTCTACGGCTGGACCGGTTCCAACGGAAAATCCATCTACGATGATGTCCTCCGGCTTGAACCCGCGCATCTCGACGAGCCAGTCGTAGAGGCGGTGGACATTGCGGTAGCAGCCCTTCTCGTTTGGCGAGCCGTCCGAAAGACCGTAGCCCGGATAGTCCACGGACGCGACCGTATAGCCATCGCCGCAAAGCTCTCCGACAGCCCACAGCGTCTGCACCATGTTCTCCGCGTTGCCGTGGCAGCGCAGAATAGCCTTCTTGCCGCGTTCGGGCCCACGCACGACCGCGGCGATCTTAACGCCGTTCGTCCCGATGTCGACATATCCCGATGTCGTCTCGCGATATCCGCTTCTGCACATCTCGGGATGGAACATGATCGAGTTTATGCATCCCGTTCCGATCACAAGCGCCAGGACGAAAACGCATCCCACGATTCTAAAGACTGATTTCATAATTGATTTTATCAATGGTTTTCTCCTCCTAGATTATTCGTCACCACCATACGCGCAAGAACGGCAAATACGGCGTGGCGTCGCTGGAATCCATGGGGAGAGACCCCAACGGTTCTCAAATGTTTAACGCAGAGACGCAGAGGCGCAGAGTTCGCAGAGGCGGAGTGGGTTTTGGCGGCCACCCCATGGTAGGGGCCGACCACCGGGCGGCCCACAACCGATGGATGGAACGGCATGGGGGCGTTCGGGCCGCCCGGTGATCGGCCCCTACCGGCGGGGGTGGGCACATTACCCCCACCCACGCCCCGCATCTCTGCGTTCTCGCAGGCTCTTGCGACCGCTTCGCGGCTCGGCCTTCGGCCTCGGCCAACCTGACGACTTCGTCGCAGGTGCATCTCGTCTCTGCGTCTCTGAGTTAAAAAAACCGGAGCCAACAGGGTCAGCCCTGATTGCCACAGTAAATTGCCACAGTAGGTTTTCCTTGTCATAGCGGCGCGACCTTTTCGATTCGCCGCCTGCCGTCCTTCAAACGCGCGGTGGGCGACGCGGCTGATCAGGTGATAGCACCGATTTGGAAGATTTATCCTACAACGTCTCATGCCGAACAGTATATCATAAACTCCCGCTACTGTGGTAATTTACTGTGGTAACCATGTCTGACCCTGTAGCCCCATGGGCGATTCCAATCAACGATTTCTATCAACATGGATACTGTACCGCAATTCACCGCTATCTATTAAACTCTCCTCCCCCGAAGGTATGATATTATGAAGGCTAAGAGTCATTGACTTCAATCCTTCGGGCACAGCGCACCCTTTGACGGACGACGGGCGAAACTCAATGAAGCGAATTGTTGGCGAATACAATCGCAACGTAACATCCGTATACTCCCCCAAGTCAGGGACCTCAACAACGCCCGCACTATTATTCTCTATGGAATCGGAAAGCTCAAATGTATGATATTTTGAGCCTCTGCGCTCGCCTCTTTCCAGCGGCCCCAAATTGCACCATACGGACAGTTTACACCTATCCAATTGAGGCAAACTCTTCAAAAACTCCCGAAGCATATCCTTCCTCATCGGACCTTTGTGCCCGTGACAACTCAATTCTAGCCTACGCAGACTTTTCATCTGCATCAGACATTCCAAACAGTTATCAACATCATCCTGCCCTCGTGTATCTAATATCATTGTCTCTGGATGAGGGAAAAGTGTACACAGAGTCGTCACATTCACAGACAAACCACAGCATCTAGCCGAGAAATACTTAACCCCCTCGCAAGGCGGAATCGCGCTCAGATCAAAGTGCCCGCCCCGGAACTCCACTCCTTGAACGCCAAGAGGAAGTGAGGACAGCCCAAAAATCAAGTCGCTTTCATTGCTTAAACTCACCACGCATCCCTTGAAGGAAGCGAAATCATCTCCTATGCAGCCAAGTCCCGTCACGTCAACCCCTATGCTACCATGAGCACCAAGGCGCGGATTGAATGTTGTGAAAACGTCATTCTCCCGTGCAGCGACTTGCATCAATCTCTCTACACTATCACTTTTAAATATCGCATTCGTAGAAGTCATACTAACACCTGTAAATGTTAGCAAGCAACCAATAAGAACCAAAAAGATTCGCGGCACACCTTCATAATGATACATAAACAATCTCCTTATTCTCTTATTCACCATAAATACATGCCCGCAGGCGGATTCTTGCCCGAGTGCCAACAGGGTCAGACCTGATTGCCACAGTAGATTGCCACAGTAAGTATTCCCTGTCGTAGCGGCGCGCCCCTCTCGATTCGCCGCTTACCCTCCTTCAAACGCGCGATGGGCAATGCGGTCGATCTGGCGACGGCATCGGTTTGGAAGATTTGCTTGGCAACGTCTCATGTCTAATATCACATCCCTATCTCTTGTTAGTGTGGCATTTTACTGTGGTAACAATGTCTGACCCTGTCGCCCCCGGAGATAACCGCGAGAACTGTAAACGACAATCTTTTGCTTGGTTTCACAACAGTTTGCTCCATAAGAATTATTTTGGTGAATTTGACATCAAGTGTTTTTGCGATTGCTTTCTGCGGCGCAAAAAGCTTCCTGTCTAGAACCGGTGGTCGATACGCGCCGGACGCCCAGACCACGCGCCGCGCTGAGTCCAGTCACTCTCAGGCTCTGACCAGAAGGGGCTGTCCGGCGGCAAGCCGAGCGGCAGGAACACCGCTGCACACATGTAGACGCTGCCGTAGTCGATGTAACCCTCAGCAAGCATCTGCTGCTCGCCGTTGAAGCCGACGCGCAGCCACCCGCCCGGGCGGAAGTTCTCCGGACCCGTCTGCCGCCGCAGGACAGCCGTGAGCGCACCCCTCACAGCGCCGGGCTTCGCAGGATGGTTTTCAGGACCGAGCAGAGCCGCGAGAGCCAGCCCCTGGAAGGTCCCGAAGCGGTATGTGATGGAGCGGCCGAAGAGCGGATACGTTCCGTCGGGGCCGATCATGCGCTCCTGAAGATCGGCGAAGCGCCGCAGACGAGCCTTCGCCTTCTTGACGTACTCCTCGCCGTCCTTCATCCCGTGTCGAGCGAGGATGTTCGACACATCCCATATCATCGGCTGGATGACGAATGAGTTGTATCCGTCGACAGCGAAGGCGCTTCCGTCGGCGTACAACCCGTCGCCGACATACCATCCCTTGCGCGTCATGAACGCGTCGATTCCGTACCTCAGGCGCTTCTCGTCGCATTCGCCCGTTGTCTCGAGGAGGAACGCTTCGATTTCCGACGCGAAAAGAAGCCAGTTCGACTCGTACGGCTTCATCTTGCGCGTCGCCTTGAGGGAAGCGACGACGTTGCTCTTCACGCCGTCAGCAAGCCGATCCCAAACCATGGTGCGGCACCGCATGAGCCCCTGCGCGAGAAACGCCGCGTCGACAAGCGTCTGTCCCGGCTTCTCGAACGGCATCCTGTCTGGCGAATCCGGACGGGTGATGCTGTCAATCGCCTTGATGACGTCTTCTCGCATCTTCGCCCGCAGTACGCCTTCGCGCGTCGCGTCGTCGGGAAGCTCCAGCCACGGACCTAGCCCAGTCATGACGCGTCCGAACGCCTCGAGCTCTGCAACTTGGTCGGTCCACGTCTTGGGACGCCGCGGCATGTTCTTGTGGAGCGTGCCTGTCGCGAGATTTGTCACGACGGGATTCACAATACGAACCATGGTGTCGACCCAAAACTCCCGGTCTGCGGCGCCAAAGGATGCTCTCTCCGCGGCACTCGCTGAAAGCTGCGTTGCAAGCAGCGCAGCAGAAACTGCAAAACAACACCTTACCATCTACATAATTCCTCTTTTACGGACACATACCGCAAATCATTCGACCGGCTTGGCGCCTTCAGCAACGCGGCATTTCCAGACAGCAGGGAAGTCTTTCACCTGCGTCAGGCGCTCGCCAAGGGCGATGCCTGCCTTTTCAAGTTCGGCGCAGACGGGTTTTTCGCCTTCGGGCGGCGGCACGAGTGCGATTGCGTAGACGGTCTTGCCGTCCTTTGACGCTGTATAGCGAATGTCTTCGCGGGTGGCCTGCGGGATGCGACCTTCGTTGAACCCCTGTCCACTGAGCGGCGGGGTTTTCGCGAGCTGCGGACCCTCCCCGCACACCTTCCACGGGACGGTGCCGAAGATCGCCTCGCCGTTGACCGCCATCCAGGCGGCGATGTCTTCGCAAACGGCGAGTTCCTTCTCGTCGATCGAGCCATCGGCACGAATAGGTATCGAAAGGAGCAGGTTGCCGTTCTTCGAGACGATGTCGGCGAGAAGACGCAGGACCGTGCCAGCGCCCTTGTAGCGGTTGCGGTTGTAGACATCGCGGTTGTAGTGCCACTCGCCGATGCACGAGCAAGTCTGCCAGTGCGGGAACATGGGCGTCTGCGGAGTGCCGCGCTCGACATCCCAGACGAGAGACTTGCGCTCCTTCTCACCGAGAATCTTGCCCGTAAGCACGGCTTCGAGCTTTCCGCCGTGCTGCGCGCGGTTCGCGTTGTAGAACTCCGCGGCGATCTCAAGGCCGATCTTCGCATCGTCGAGCGGCCAGAACGGCAGCACCGTGTCGTCGAAGTAAAGAATGTCGGGCTTGTACTTGCCGACAACATCCATGACGCGCCCCTTGAAGTTCTGCATGTACGCTTCCGACGGCTTCGACGCGCCGTGCCCCCAGGCCCAGCGCTTGTGGATAAGCCCGAGATTCTTGTAGTCGGGCGAGGGAGTATGGTTCTGCCAGTAGAGCTGCTGCGGGTCGAAGCCTTCCCACCACTTGCCCATGCCGTCCTCCTTCGTCGCGAGCCCGTCGTAGTCGCGCGAAGGCTCCATCCACGTCCACGTGTGCGACGCATGGAAGCTCGCTCCGAAGCGAAGTCCGCTTGCCTCTGCGGCTTTTGCCCACTCCTTCAGAATGTCGCGTTTCGGACCCATGTTGACGGAGTTCCACGGCTGGAGCGGAGAGTCCCAGTTGTCGAAGTTGTCGTGGTGGTTCGCCATCGCGACGATGTACTTCGCGCCCATCTTCTTGTAGAGCGCGCAAAGCTCGTCCGGCCTCCACCTGTGCGCCGTCCAGAACGGGATCAAGTCCTTGAAACCGTATTCCTTCGGGTCGCCGTAGCGGTCGCGGTGGAACCTGCCCTGCCCGCGACGCGGGTCGCCATACATGTGGCGCGCGTACCAGTCGCCTGCTTCGGGTACGCATTGCACGCCCCAGTGGCAGAAGATGCCGAACTTGGCGTCCTCGAACCATTCGGGCACTTTATATTCAGCTTCGAGTGATTCCCACTCGGGACGGAAGTCGGCCGCCGCAGCAAGGGCCGCAGCCGCGATGGAAACGGCTATTGTCTTTTTGATTTTCATATTGATATTATACACCCGCAAACCCGCGGCTCGCAATCCCCCGATCGGGGGGTGGGCCTCGCTACATTTCGCTCGTCACCTTAGCGCCCCACTCGGTGAGCATGAGCTCGGCGTTTGCCATCGTCGCAGACAGCGCGACGAACACCGTTGTCATCATTGTCTTCATGTTCATCTTTATTTTCACCTTTCATTTACTCCATTTTGGAAGATACATCCCGCGGAACCAGATGCCATGTCCGAGCAGGTCGGGGCCGAAGTAGAAGCCGGGCTGAAGCGGCTGGTTGTATCCTGCGTTCTGCGCCGCGACGCTTTCGCGGTACGGCGGATCCTCCATCATCGTCAAGAAACGGTACGACGTGTCGCAGGGCGAGAGAAAAAGCCTCAGTTCCTTGTCGCAACGCGCCGGAAGCACGATCTCCTCGCGCCAGTCGCCGAGTATGTCGGCCTGCAGGCACGGTACGCACTTGGAGCCGTTGATTACATAGGTATTCTCGAAATTCGTCAGTCTCCAAACTTTGCCCATCTTAGAACAGAGCGCCCACATGCCGTTTCCGGCAACAGATGCGGCAGTCATGTCACCGGCGAAATACGCGTAGAAGCTGAGGCCCGCCGGCGGCCAGCCGCGGAAGTTGAGCTCGCCGTCGTGCATGCCGATCCCGCTCGCCGGCCACATCTCCACGCCAGGCGTGCAGCCGTCTACGTCGAACGCAACGGCGCGCGGCACGTCCCTGCCGCTCTTGATCTGATGGATGACTCGACCTGTGCGATGCCATACCATTCCGCAGCCACTGCCGTACTGGCAATGCCAAGTACCAACCCTGCCACCGACGCAAGAAGCCCCGAAAGACTCCTCGGCCCCATTTGTTCCCCATTGACGTTACGCGCCGTCATTTTCCCTTCTCCTTTTAGTGTATGAGTGAAGATTTGATGGCGCGTATTATAGCGGCATCTCGCAGGAATTGAAATTCCCCGACTGGGGAATAGCTTAGGGGCAACGCTATTGCGGCGGCGCCCTTCAGCGAACGCATTCATTAAGCGGGGAAAGCACGACTATCTCCGAGGCATGCGGCGAAAGCACGCGCGAGACGCCGGCCGCGCGTATCTCGCGCGTCTTCGTCGACAGATTGAAGAAAGCCAGGAACCGTCCGCCCTTGGCATTGTCGCTTTCAATGACGCATTCGTCGCGCGTGCAGGACAATGGACGCGGATGACGCCCGTCGCGCACCGCAGCCAGCACCGTCGCATCTGTCAGGAGCGCCAACGTGTCCGCATCCAGCTGCGGAAGGTCGGCTCCGATGAACAAGGGCGAGCGGCAGATGGCAAAGAAGTTCATCAACGTCTTCTGCTCGTCGGCTGTCAGGTTCGTCTTGCGTCCGCTCCCTCCCGGAACGCTCCATCCATGACCCGTCACCCCAAGCTTGCCGAGGGGGATCATGTCGCAGTCGGGCCATGTGCCCGCACGAGGATACGTTCTCAGCCACTGGCAGGCGATGGGGACGAGATGTTCGATATGCCCCCAGCTGTCCCAGACGTCGTTGACCATGCGCCACATGTTCGCGTGCTTCTGCAGATGATCGCCAGACGCGAGCGGCGTTTCGCCGGGCGAAGTCGAGAAGACGATCTTTCTGCCGCACTTGTCTATGGCGCGGCGAATCATCTCGATCTCGTCGCCATGGTATGGTGCGGACAAATCGTCGACCTTGACGAAGTCGACACCCCACGAAGCATACAGTTCGAAAATGGAATCGTAGTACTTCTGCGCCCCGATGCGGTTCTTAAGCACCGTGCAGTTGTCCCGCAGCCAGCGGCACTCCACCTTGCCGTTTGTGATGCGGTCGCAGGTGATTCCATTGGCCCCCTTCACCGGCATTTTCCTAGCCACCGCCTCCTTCGGCACGCCGCGCATTATGTGTATGCCGAACTTCAGGCCGAGTTCGTGGCAGAAATCAGCCAGAGGCTTGAAGCCCTTCCCGTCCGCAGAGGACGGAAAGCGTTCCGGAGCCGGCACATAGCGACCCCACGCATCAAGCGTATAGACTGGGTTTCTCTGGTTGTAGCCGCGAAGGTCTTCGTTTTGAACCGTCCAGCGAATGTCGACGACAGCATATTCATAGCCATATTTCAGGAGATGCTCCGCCATGTACTTTGCATTTGCCTTGAACTGCCCCTCGTTGACGTACGACCCGTAGCAGTCCCAGCTGTTCCATCCCATCGGCGGTGTCGGCGCCCATTTCGCAAAGTCGCCGAAACGGCTCGCCACAGGGTCATTCTCGCCCTCAAACGGCACTGGCGCTGATGCGCCATTCTCCATGACGACCACGGCCTCAAGCCAGTCGGAGTGGTCGAATTCGAACGAACCGCATGTGTCGACCGACAATGTCATCACATCTACGCCGGTAACGTCGGCCTTGATATCCACAGCGGCGTCGCCGCACACCATGTCGGCGCTTTCGGCGAGAAGCCTTCCGTCGCCATACACGCGGAATCGCGCGCGTCCCCGTCCCAATCCGGCTTCGTCGTCCATTCCGACCTTGGCGCGGAATTCGCGGCCTTTCCCGCCGAGAACGAGCGTCATCTCGCTCGGGGCATGCGTACCTACGCCCCGATCATACAGCACGCCGCCGACGCTGAGCCTATTGCCGTCAACCGATTTTCCCGCCTGCGGGCGGCCCCATCCTGAAGACATGGCATCAACCCCGAGCTCATCAAGCGGGAACGATTCGGCTGACGCTGGAAGAGCCAGTCCGGCGAGCGTTGCCGACAAAACGAGTGTCAATGGTGCATTCATCATGCAGAATTCTTTTTTCATGAGCATTTCTCCTTTTCAGCAAGTTTCAGCAAAACACGCGCAAACCTCTCGCGCCGTTACCGGACGGCCTTGCGGAAGCGTGTGATGACGTCGTCGTGTGCCTTTTTCAGGACATCGGGATTAAACTTCAAGACCTTGCGGTCATACGTCAGAAGGCCGTTGATCTCGATTTCGACATCGGTAGTCTGCGTATAGACCGAGCCGCCCAGGCCGGCCTCAGCGAGATCGCCGAGCTTGCGCATCATGTCGAGATAGACCCGCTCGAGCCCCTCGCGCGTCTTGGTGTCTTCTATGCCGCCGTATCCCCAGTCTCCGGTATGCTTGCCGCCGAGAGACTTCGCCTGGTCGAACGCGCGCCAGATGTGGCCCTCGACGGGATGACCGAGTCCGCCGAACTCACCGAGGAACGATACGCGCCTGTCGTTTACATGCGGCATTCCTGGCCCGCGGTAGATGTGATAGTCGACGGCGTCAGCCGGCTCGCACTCGCCTTCCGGACGGTGCTGCGTGGTGAAGACGCGGGCGCGCGGAGGGTGGACGTCTCCTCCATCCCAGTCCGACCAGCCGGACGGGCCGTCCACAAGCCGGGTCGGGTCGTAGCGCCTGACGAAGTCGATCGTGAAATGCGAAAGCGCGCGGTCATGCTGGCCCCAGCCTTCGTTGTACGGCACCCACATCACTATGGACGGGACCTTTCTCAGGTGGTCGACAAGCCCCTTTAGCTCCTCGCGGAAAAGTCCATAGCCCTTCACGTTGTGCCAATTGAACGGCGCGCACGGGTCGAAATTGCAGCACGGCATGTCCTGTATGACGAGAAGGCCCATCTTGTCGCAGAGCGCATAGTACCTGAGCGGCTCGACCTTGATGTGCTTGCGCATGGTGTTGAAGCCGCAGTCCTTGAGAGTCTGGATGTCGAACGCCATCGCCTCTTCCGAGGGCGGCGTGAGAAGTCCGTCGGGCCACCATCCCTGGTCGAGCGTCGCCATGACAAAGTACGGCTCGTTGTTTAGGAAGAAGCGCCACACGCCCTTCGCATCGCGCCGCCTCTCGAACTTGCGCATCGCGAAGTAGCCGTCGACCCTGTCCTTGCCGAACGTCGCCGTGAAACGGTACAGACTCGGCGAATCTGGACTCCATAGCTTGAAATTCTTGGGCATCTTGATCTTCACCGGCTCGCCGGGCTTGAAAGACGCCTTAAGCGTCGTCAATTTAGAATTGCCTATAGCGCCAAATCGGGAATTGGCACTGGGAATTGGCAACACTTTCACATTTCCACATTCCACATCGCCGTACTTGAGTCCGTCGACTTTGAAGGTGAACGTGACCTCGCCATTGTCGATGTCCGTCGTCACGTCGTAGTCGGCGATATGACGCTCGGGGACCGTCTCCATCCACACCGTCTGCCAGATGCCGCTGACGCGCGTGTAGAAACACATGTGCGTGCGGAACGCCTGCTTGCCGCGGCTCTGGATGAAGTCCTCGGTCGGATCCCACACTAGCACGGTAAGCTCGTTCTCGCCCTTCTTCGCATAAGGCGTGAGGTCGACGGTGAACGGCAACTGCCCGCCGTCGTGCGGCGTCGAGGCGACCTCGTCGTGGCCGAGAAACACCATGGCGCGAAAGTCGACCGCTCCGAAATGGAGAAGTATCCTCTCGCCAGGCTTGGGGTCGAGCGTAATCTTGCGCGTGTACCAGAGGTATTCGTGCGGCGCGAGGAGGCGTCCATTGCAACCGGAAAGCGGCGACTCAAGCGCAAACGGGACGCGTATCTTGCCGTCCCACTTCCCGGGGCGGACCGGCGCGTCGACGATAGGCGTGATCGCGTAGTCCCAGTCGCCGTTCAGGCACGTCCAGTTCTTACGCTCCATCTGCGGACGAGGATACTCGCGCAGCGCGTTTTCGCTCGTCACCTTAGCGCCCCACTCGGTGAGCATGAGCTCGGCGTTTACCGTCATCGCAGACAGCGCGACGAATACCGTTGTCATCAATGTCTTCATGTTCATCTTTATTTTCACCTTTCATTCACTCCATTTTGGAAGATACATCCCCCGGAACCAGATGCCGTGGCCGAGCAGGTCGGGGCCGAAGTAGAAGCCCGGCTGCGGCGGCTGGTTGTAGCCCGCGTTCTGCGCGGCGACGGACGAGCGGTACGGCGGATCCTCCAGCATCGTCCAGAATCTATATGGCGTATCATGGTTCGAGAGGAACATCCTAAGCTCCACTGGGCCGTCCCCGTACGTGCGTTCGATTATCTCCTCGCGCCAGTCTCCGAAGATGTCGCCTTGGAAATTCGGCACATTCTTGGAACCGTTTATAGTGCCGCATCCGCCCCAGCGCTGCAGCGCCCATTGCTTGCCTGTCTTCGAGCACATGCCGAAAACGCCGTGTCCCGCAACGGCTGCGCATGTCATATCGCCTGCATAGTATGCCCAGAAACTCAAGCCGGCAGGCGGCCAGCCGTGGAAGCCGAGCTCGCCGTCGTGCATGCCCACACCGGTTGACGCCCACATCTCCACGCCAGGCGAACAGCCGTCGATGTCGCAGGCGCTGGCCCTGGGCGTATCCCTACCCTTCGGGATGTACATGATCCACCTGGCCGTCTGCGCATCACGCAGGCAGGCGCCGAACAGCCCGGCCTCGTGGCATGTCCACACCTGCAGTCCCTTTGTGTAGGGCGTTCGCTGCATGAGGTTGATCGCGTCGCCATGGCACAGCCCGCACGTGAGCCCCGTGCCGTCGTGGTCGATCGTGGAGCCGCCGTATATGATCTCGTCCTTGCCGTCGAAATCGACGTCGGCGACACGCAGGTTGTGGAAGCCGCTCCCGCACCAGCCGCCCCACCGCTCCATGTCGGAAAGCGTGTCGAACATCCACTTTTCCTTCAGGCGCTTCCCGTCGAAGTCGAGCGCCATGATCCCGACACGCGAGTAGTAGCCGCGGCACATTATCGCGCTAGGCCGCTCGCCGTCCAGCCAGCCGATCGACGCGAGGAAGCGGAACGGACGGTTCCCGTCGAGGTTGCCGTGATCGCCCCACCACCATTCGAAGTCGGAGGCCAAGCGGTAGGA
>JAZQBR010000229.1:0-4963 GCA_045545855.1 Kiritimatiellia bacterium
GACCGCTTTCACGAAATGCAGGTTTGCGCTTCCCGTGAACAGGTATTGGCCTCGCTCACCGTTGCGATCGACATTTATCTTTATGTAGTTGAGCAGTTCCGGAATCTTCTGTATCTCGTCTATGATAAGCGTTTCGCCCGCCGCACGGTTTACAAAACCAGACGGATCGTTTCTGGCGACTTCCGCTATTTTGGCATCATCAAGCGTGAAGTGCTTTGATGAAGTCAAAGGCAGAGACATTGCCAAAGTCGTTTTTCCACATTGCCGCGCACCGGCAAGATTGACTGCTCTCCGATATTTCAACATGGTTAGTACACCGCTTTCTTGCCATCTATTTATCATGTTTCTTTCCTCATTGTGGGAATCGCGGCATATTGTACCAAACCTATGCGCAAAAGTCAATTAGGAGGCTGATCAAAAATAACATAGCATGGCGATTAAAAGTATATTAGGCTTGTTGCTCCCTTGGCAATTCTGCATATTCAGATTTGAAATGAGGCAAATACGTTATATATGACTATCGCAATACATTTGATGACAATGCAAGTGGACTAGTGCAACAAATTCATCACAAAAGCGCACAGTCCAAAAAGCGTCAATCTACACCATCGCGCATTCCTTTGTTGTCATAATCCTGCACATCGCTGCACGTCGACGGTACAAACATCCTAATCGCGGGCCCATTCATACGGCATGAGGTAGTATTTCACCCATTGTGGGCTACGCGCAGTCAGAATTAAAGTTTGGCGCCACAATGGTGACGCCGCAGTTTTTGAATGTTAGTGGCGAGAACGGTCTGCCGCTTCAGTCGATAAGACCTACAGGCGATGATGTTTCAGACAATGTGGTAATTCAGCTACTTGATGCTTCAGGATATACGATTGACGGAGCCAGCTATATGTGGATTAATTGGGCTGGCGACTCATATGATCAGGAAGCGTGGGTTGATGACTCCGACTACACGATCAAAGAGGGGGTTACCTTTGCGCCCGGTCAGGGACTTTGGGTGTACGGATCTAAGGCAGGTCAAGGGCTTCAGACGGCTGGCAAAGTTAGTGGCGAAGATGTATCGGTGCAATTAAAGTTTGGTGCAACTGCCACAGGCAACCCTTTCCCTGTTTCTGTCGCTCTTCAGGACATTGTGCCTACAGGTGTTGATGTTTCAGACAATGTGGTTATCCAGCTTTTGGACGCTTCTGGATATACTGTAGATGGAGCCAGCTATATGTGGATTAATTGGGCAGGCGATTCGTATGATCAGGAAGCGTGGGTTGATGACTCGGACTATACGATCAAGGAGGGAGTGACTTTCGCGCCTGGCCAGGGGCTTTGGGTTTACGGAAGTTCAGATTCGCAGTACATTCGCTTCCCAGCTCCAGAACTCTAATGATTTATGTGCGGCGCATGGTGTGTCGCGCCTAAAAAAAGGAAAGTAAAATGAAGAAACTACTCGTATTAGCGGCGGTAATCGTCGCTGGTGTTGCGGCTAACGCTGCATCATTCAAGTGGTCAGGCGTGAATGTTTATGGTAGCGATGGTACTACCAAATTCACAGGGACGGCCACTCTATTCGCGGAAGGCATCGCTGAAGCATTAAGCACAGCATCCGTTTCCGCTGGATCTATCACTGCTACAACCTTCAGCAATGATAGTCTCGTCGGCGGCACAACTTATCAGTTCTTCTTTACAATCGAAGATAATGGTAAGATGTTTACATCCGCACCGAAGAGTGCCCTTGCACAGGCAACGTCAACAGTCACTATTGGTTTTGCCAACATGGCCTCTCAAACACAGAACGCCTCCAACTGGGCGGCTGTACCAGAACCTACTTCGGGTCTGCTGATGCTTCTTGGCATGGCTAGTTTGGCGCTCCGCCGCCGTCGCGCGTAATTCGGTTCAACCCGAAAACGAAAGAGGCCGTCCTCAATCGAGGGCGGCTTTCTTTTGTCTTAAGTGTGGAAACAGGTCTAGACCTGGTTTCCCACTTTCTAAACTATGGGCATTTTCTTTATCCTTCACCAATTTCAAATAATGCGCAAGGCAAATTCCAGACGCCCCGTGGGCAAAAACGCCACCCCCCCGGAGGGGGTAAAGCGACGCTCCCTCGCCACATCGCGCCACCCCCTCCGGCAGGGTATCGCGACCCTGCCGGGCGGGGTGCACCCTACCCCGCCGGAGGGGGTGGCCCGACCCCGCCTGGCAGGCAAAGGCTACCCCCTCTGGCAGGGTCGAGCTTCTTGCCGCACGGACGCGCCGGGAAAAGGGATATATGGGGAGGGACCCCGCGAGTAAAGGAGAAAATTGCGGTTATTGTGTATATTTCACGCTAAAAATTCGCTTGTAGTGGGGAACCAGGTTAGACCTGTTTTCCCACTTTTCGGGGGTGTCACCCCAGTGCTACAGGTAAGAAAAAGCCGCCCTCGTTTGAGGACGGCTTTCTTTTTGCCTTGTGGCTACACTCAATTAGGCGTGCTTGCGCTTCAGAGCGAGGCCAGCGAGACCGAGGAGCATGAGAAGCCCGCTCGTCGGCTCCGGGACGGTCTGATACCAGCCAGCCGAAGAATAGGCCGTCGTGGAGTCAAACACTTTGGCGGAGGGCGTAGACTGGCTACCCATTGAGAATGTAGCCGTGCCAACATCCTGAGCTGTTGCGGACTTCGCATCAGAGATGTACACATAGTCATCCTGCACAATAGCGAAATAAGCGCTTACAGAAGTTCCCGATGTGTAATCGGCCGTAAACGCAGTCGTCGCAACCTTTGCAGCACTGTCTGTTGTGTAAGAACTCAAGGCCTTGTAATCGGTGATTGAGCCACCATCGCGGAGCGCGGTAACGAGAGCCGACTGGCTAACTGTTCCCGTGTCAAACAGATAGGCTGTGAAGCCACCCGTTGACGCAACGGAATCGCCCGTCGGTCCATATATTGTCCCAATGGTTGACCACTGAAACGCAGCAGCCTGAGCACCCACTGCCATTACAGCAGCGACCAGACCAATAATCAGTTTCTTCATTGTCTTTTTTTCCTTTTTAAGCACGGCACACCATGCACCGCACAAAATTTGTTATAGTTCAGGGGCGGGGATGGTAATCGTGGTTTCCGCATCAGGGGCCGCAACCCAGAGACCTTGGCCTGCGGGGAACGTCACGTCCACGAGCCCGTCGTCATCATACCAGCCAGCTGGGCAATCATCATCCCATTCGTTCTCGCCGTAGTATACATATGTAGCAAGGGTTTGTCCATAAGCATTGAGTGTCTGGATGTTGACATCGCCAGTGTTAATATTGCTACCTGCAGGCAGAATGTCCTGAATAGATACATCAGTGGGCATTACATTGGCCGTAGCAGTCGAACCCGCTCTCAATTGCACAACAACATCATCCGTTGGCACCTTGCCAGAAAATGTCAAGGTTGTTTCGGCATCAGGAGCTGCGACCCAAAGACCAGTTCCTGCAGCAAAGGTAACATCAACAAGGCCATCATCATTGTACCAACCCGCCGGGCAATCATCATCCCATTCGTTCTCGCCGTAGTAAACATAGGTCGCAAGGGTTTGCCCATAGGCATTGAGTGTCTGAATATTGACATCGCCAGTATCGATGTTCGTGCCTGACGGCTTAATGTCCTGAATGTTGACATCTCCACCGCCAACCGGGACGAATGTGCAACCAGTCATCGTCGAACCAGCCTGCAAACCTTTCTGCGCGTAGCCCACTGTGAAGGACGACGCGACGATATCGATAAACACGACGTTGCGGCGTCCTTGCGGCGTCGTGGATGTGCAGAAAAAAGCAGAAGACCGCCCCTTGCGGAGGCGGCCCTTAGACGCGCTGTAGCGCGATTTGTCAAATGCCAAGAATGTCGCAGAATTCGGCGGGGCTCACAACAAAGTCAATGGGCGGATAGTGCTTGATGTTCCCGGTGACAAGGCGGGTGTCCGCAACCCCCAGTCCTGCAAGTGCTACCCCAAAAAACACCCTGTCGTCCTCGTCCGGCATTGGCATCTCGTAGGATGCGGGGGCGCACCGTTCTGCAAGGTCGTCAATCAGGGCGATTATGTACTCGCATTTTGCGGGATCCAGTTTCAGGCGCGGACGGTTCAGCACTTCCCTGTATTCCGCGAGTATCTTATCGTTTACAATTGGAGTCACTTGTCCGGAATAGACGGCGTCCATGACGCGCACTGTCGCAGAGTCGTGATGGCGGGTCTTCAATGATGCCACAATCACATTTGTGTCTATGACCGCATACATGGTGCAAGCTTCTACTGGGCTTTGCAGCGCGACCGGCGCGCTGCCCTGATTTCTGCGTCGATTTCATCCATAGACCATTCGCGGTCGCCCGATTCCCGCATTTCTTCGGCAAAACGTCTGGCGAGATTGCCCCTTTCTCGGAGACTTGACGCTCTTACATTCGCGTAGCTCTCCCGTGGGAGTCTATCGCAGGATATGACAAAGGGTATAGCCCTCTGCTTGACGACTTGCTTCAAGAAGAGCGTCACTGCGCCCGACATGCTCAAGCCCAAGTCATCAAGCACGACTTCACAATCGCGTTTCAAGTTGTCATCTATTCTCAGCGTAGTTGTCATGTGTTGCTCCTGATTGAAAAACGACAGCATTATACCATACATACGCTATTTAAGTCAAGTGAGGCGCATGGCATAGCATGACAGATTGGACATCCGTTTCAGTCATCTGCATGATGCCATCAAATGATTATGCAGGCAAGCGAATGGTTATGCAGGGGCGGCATTCTGCGGCCTTTATGGCGGTTATGCTCCAAGCGCGGCGAGCGGGACGGCGTAGAAGCCCTCTCCGAAGCGTAGCGTGTCTTCGCCGGCGTAGAGGACGATGCCTGTGAATTCGCCCTTCGCAAGATTCTTTGCAAACCATTTCAGGTGCTTGAAGTCCTCTGCGCCGAACGACGAACCCGACTTTACTTCGATTCCGAGCATCGCGCCGTCC
>JAZQBR010000230.1:0-3902 GCA_045545855.1 Kiritimatiellia bacterium
CGTCCAGTTTCAGCGAAACGATCTGTCCCGTGATGGTCGTTCCTATGTTGGCGCCGAATATTACGCCGATCGCCTGCTCCAGCGACAGCAGTCCGGCGTTGACGAATCCCACGGTCATGACGCTTGTCGCGGAGGAGCTCTGGATGAGCGCGGTCACCCCGGCACCCGCCGCTATCGCGAAGAACCTGTTTTTCGTCATGTACCCGAGCACTGCCTTCAGCTTGCTCCCGGCCGTCTCCTTGAGTCCGTCGCTCATCAGCCCCATCCCGTATATGAATAGCGCGAGCCCTCCGACCGCCGTCACGGCAATCTGCAAACTTCCTGTCATTGTTCCTCCTGTCATTGTTGGACTGGTTTAGCGATTTGCACGGAAAACCAGAATCATAGTTGTCTTTTTTCCTGTCGCCAGAGATTGTCCCAAATCCATGTTACTCGCCCGTGAGGATTGTGTTAGAATCGTGTTAAATCGAATTTGGATGATCTGCGACATCGTTCGCAACCGACGGCGAATAGACGAGGAACACTTTCAAGACATTGTGCTCAATGGTAGGTGCATGGTGCAGGAAGCCGGTCTGAACGCCTGATGGAAATAAAAGCCCGCCACGGGACTACGTGGCGGGCTTTGTGCGCGAAGTGCGCTTTGCTCGAAATCGGGTTTTACTTCTTCTGCATGAGCGGTTTGCCGGCGTTCCAGGCCTGGCCGACCTTGTCGCCGGTGACGTAGTAGCCGCTCTGGAACTGGTCGAAGATGAGCGCGTTGAGCTTTGCCGGATCGACCTTGCCGTTATCGGACAGCACGGCTTCGTCCGCGACGACATTGGCGATCTTCCCGACGATGCAGTACATCGTCTCGGTCGATACGACCTCCGCTAGTTCCTTACTTCTCGACCGTGTTTGAATTCTGGTTGTACGCTTTGGCGACGCACTTCCATTCGCCGTCGATCTTCAGGAGAAGGAGGACGTCCGTGAAGTCGATCTTGCCGCCCCAACCCTCTTCAAGGACGCGCACGACGGCGAGCGTTTCTTCGAGTTCCAGCACATCGATCCGCGTCTTGAAGTTTTCGCCCGCGCCGACGGTATCGACGTTTCGGTAGAACTGCTCGATGCTGCCGCGCTCGAACTTCCCGTTGAGGAAGCCGAAGAGGCAGGCGTCCTCCGTGAACAGCTCCTTGGCGTATTTGCTGTCGCCCTCCGCGACGCTGCGCGTGAATTTCGATGCGGCCTCGACGACCGCGTTGTAGTCTGCGATGTTTGATCTCATCTTTGTTTCCTTTTCACTGTTTGTTGCCTTGTTTGCGGGCAGGTCAATCCTACCCTTGCGGAACGACGCGGATTATACTATACTATCCGCCACAAGCGCAAGAATGCACTTTTTAGTATCATACTAACCAAAAGTAAAGTAAGGCTGGAAAATGACAAAGAGCGAGGCGAAGAAACTGCACTGCACGGTGGAGGCGGCGATCGCCGTCATCGGCGGGAAGTACAAGGCCATCATCATCTGGTGGCTGAACGAGAAAGGCGTGATGCGCTACAGCGAGATACAGCGCAGGGTGCCGCAGGCCACGGCCAAAATGCTGAGCCAGCAACTCCGCGAGATGGAGTCGGACGGCATCATCTCGCGCAAGGTCTATCCCGTCGTTCCGCCCAAGACCGAATACGCCTTGACCGACCTTGGAAAGGCGACCGTCCCGATCGTACACGCGATGGACAAGTGGGGTGCCGATTTCTTCGCCCGGCTCGGCGTGCCCATCCCCTGCGACGAGGAATAACTGGAAGGCGTTGCGTTATGAACTGGTTGATATTGATTGTTGCGGGGTTGTTCGAGGTCGTCTGGGCGGTTGCGCTCAAGATGTCGAACGGTTTCAAGAACATCACGGCAGATGCGGTGTTTGCGGGCGGGACTGTTTGCCTGAAATTAGCAAGATGAAAACGAAGAGTTGAGACAATTGTTGTTGATCACGTGCTAGTGACCCCGCGCGGACTTCAAGTGCAACCATCATCACCACGAAGAAGGGCACTCCTGCGGCGGACATTGCCACCACTAGGCCTCCGCCGACATCGTGCGCACGGAATGAAATGGACAGGACAGATGGAATCTCACCACACCTCTTGACATACCCTACGGGGGTATGGTATAATATGCGGCCAATGAGCCATCAAAAGGGAAAAGAGATGAGAAAATGCATTGAAGACGTGACGGCGCTTCAGCTGCGGCTGAAGAAAATCATCGGCCAGCTGACTGGCGTCCAGAAGATGCTCGCTGAGGACATCCCCTGCGAGGACATCCTTACGCAGCTAAACGCGGCGAACGGGGCGCTTCATCGCCTCTCGTTCATCGTGCTCGACGGACATCTTCGCCACTGCGTGCGCGAGGGCATCGAAAAGGGCAACGCCGACGAGACGATCGAGTCGTTCGCCGAGGCGCTCGAGAGCTTCTCGAAAATGGCATAGGGAGGTTTGGGAAATGAAAGACATATTGATTGCGTTCGTGCACGTGTTCGCCATGATGGCGCCGTGGCTTGTGTTTGGATTTTTTATGGCGGGAATAATCGCAGTGTGGATTCCTCGCAGCTGGGTGAACCGCATGATGGGCGGCAGCTCGGGCTTTCGCGGCGTTCTCCGCGCCGTGGCGATTGGCGTGCCGCTTCCGATATGCTCGTGCGGCGTGCTGCCGATTGCGGCCGGGCTTCGCAAGCACGGTGCGGGGAAGGGTCCGACAGCAGCGCTTCTCATTTCCACGCCGCAGACGGGCATCGATTCCATCCTCGCGACCTATGCTATGCTCGGGCCCGTCTTTGCCGTGGCGCGTCCGATTGCCGCCGCGCTTACTGGCATGGTCGGCGGAGCGGTGGTCTCGGCGGTCGGCGGAGAGGACGCATCGACCGTCGCCATCGAGGAATCGGCCGCAGGCTCGCGTGGGCTGAAGGCGATATTCTGGCAGGCATACAGGCGGCTTCTCGGTTCCGTCGCGAAGCCGCTTGCCGTCGGACTTGCCGTGTCCGCGCTCGTCACGGTGCTTGTTCCGGACAATTTCTTCGCGGACGCCTTCCACGGCAGCGACTGGATCGCGATGCCGGTAATGGCGCTCGTGGGCTTTCCGATGTACGTCTGCTCGACGGCGTCGATTCCGATCGCCGCGTCGCTCGTCGCGAAAGGGGTCTCGCCCGGCGCGGCGTTCGTGTTCCTTATGGTCGGGCCCGCGATGAACGCGATGTCCCTCACGACCGTCGCCACGCTTGTTGGACGCAAGGCCGCCGCTGCGTACGTCACTGTGATTATGGTCGGCGCGATTCTCTGCGGCATCGCTATCAATCTCGTGCCGAATGCGCTCCCCGCGACTTCCGCAATCGCCTCCGCAGGCCATTCCCTTTCCGCCGTGCACTGGGCGTCTGCCGCGTTCCTCGCCGCGATGATAGCTTACAACCTGGTCCGTCCGGTCGGCATGGGGCACCACAAATGCTCTTCAAAGTAGAACCCTAAGGCATCCGCTCACCGAGGTCCTGCGGGACAGGGAAATGATATAATATTGGCACTACCATCTTACTTGTTTCACGCAAAGTACGCTAAGTTCGCAAAGCAACCCTAAAAACGAAACTTCGCGTACTTTGCGAACTTGGCGTGAGAAATATTCGGGGTTTTTGCAATTGCCTCTGTGTTCTTGATTATCGAAGTCGGAGGCCAAGCGGTCTTAGGAAGACAAAGGGCTATGACAACTCCTTGGCTCACAGAACGACATGGCTACGATCCGACTTCAACAACAAAAGGTGAGGCAATTGCAAAAACCCCGAATATATCTCACGCCAAGTTCGCAAAGTACGCGAAGTTTCGTTTTTAGGGTTAAGTCGGAGGCCAAGCGGTCTTAGGAAGACAAAGGGCTATGACAACTCCTTGGCTGACCAAAA
>JAZQBR010000231.1:0-4492 GCA_045545855.1 Kiritimatiellia bacterium
AAGCGGTCTTAGGAAGACAAAGGGCTATGACAACTCCTTGGCTCACAGAACGACATGGCTACGATCCGACTTGTTCCATATAATCGTTGATGGAACTCCACTTTCCCCAGAGGGCACCTGAAGTGTGCCTTGCCGATTTCAGTCATTCAAGGGGATCGTTTCAAAACAGCGTCGGTTTGTCGCTCCGCAGCTGTCGTACGCAATTGTTCAGCCCGATAAAGAAGCCGCCTCCCGAAAAGGAGACGGCCTTCTTTTGTTGCTGTACAGTATATCAGCGTTCGTTTCTCAAAGCGGATAGGTAGTCTTGTGTTGCATGGAAGATATGCACGACACGGACTTCCTGCGTTTCTTCGACTATGCGGAATATGACAAGATAGTTGCCGACGGGATAACGCCTATAGCCCATACGGGCAAGAACTTGATCGCGGCAAAGTTCATGAGCGGCAGGGAACTCTGCAAGGGCGTCATAGCACGCCTCTATGCCATCGGCTAATTTAGTTGCCGCCAGAGGGTTTTCAAGCTCGTACGTTATGTACTTGAGCACATTGAAAAGATCGGTGTTTGCCGATGGGGATATGACGACTTTATACATGCAATGCCGTCCTCATCTTGGACAGTGCTTTTTTTGCGTCAAGCCCGTTCCCTGCATCGATTTCTGCTTCTGAGCGGGCGATGGATTCGTAAAGCGCCTGCTTCGCCATTAACTTGTCATATAGACCTATGCTGACGAGTACGGACGCGCCATAGCCGTTCTTGGTAAGAACAACCGGACCGCGCTCAAGATCGCTTTCAACCTCTGGGTAGTGGTTCCTCAAGTCGGTTACTGGTCTTATCTGTGTAGCGAACATTTCTCATCTCCTATTCTCAATGCGGCTTAATTATATCACAATTCTATCAGCACAGTCAACTGCACTGCGACATTCCACGGTACTTTTCTGCCACTGCCCTGTATAGACCACATCCTATTAGTTCCATACAGGCGTGAATTTTGCCCCCTTAAACCTTGTGGGCTACGCACAGTCGGCTCTTGACACTGATTATGGTGCTGTCATGACATCCGCACAATTTGTCGATGTCGCTTCGACAGATGGTAGTATCTCCCTAAATGCCATTAAACCCGCAGCTGGTGTTGGTGTGGATACTGCTTATCTAGTTGAGATTCAGATTCTTGACAATGCTGGCTACACAACAGAGGACTCGTATTTGTGGAATGGTGCGACTTGGGAGGCGGCGTCAGGCGACGATGTATCCAAAGTCACATTTGCCCCCGGACAAGGCCTTTGGGTAATGAGCTCCATCGGTGAGGCAGCAGGATTGCAGTCTTCTGGTAAGGTTGGAACTAGCGATGTTGATTTTGATCTTGATGAAGATTATGGCGCGGCAGCAATTGGCAACCCATTCCCGACAGCAGTCGCTCTTAACGACATCCTGCCGATTGTTGATGCTGGCGTTGACGCATCATATCTAATTGAGATTCAGATACTTGACAATGCTGGCTACACAACAGAAAATTCATACCTTTGGAATGGATCTTCATGGGAGGCAGCATCAGGTGCCGATGTTTCTACCATCACCTTCGCCCCAGGGCAGGGGCTTTGGGTTATGAGCTCTATTGGAGCTCCAGCAGCACTTCGCTTCCCCGCCCCGGAACTCTAAGACTATTTACGTGCGTGGGATAGGCTCATGCGCATAAACAAAGGAAAAAACAATGAAGAAACTACTCATATTGTCGACAGTAATTGTTGCTGCGGTTGCAGCGAACGCTGCCTCATTTCGGTGGTCCGCATCTGGCGTGACTGGATACAACACCACTGATCTATTTACAGGGACAGCAACGCTTTATGCTTACGTAAGCACTGCGGATGCATCTACTGCCATCGAGGTTAACAAGCAAACCATGACTGATGGAGCGCTTGTAATGACCGCTACCGTGTTCTCGTCTGATGAACTCGTTGGTGGCACAACGTACAAATTCTATTACACGCTGGAGGATGCTGCTGGCAATACTTTTGAATCCGCTACTCGGCAACTAAAGGCACAGGCAACAAGCACGGGTACTCTCGCGTTCGCATCATCAGGAACTTGGACTGCGGTTCCAGAACCAACGAGCGGGCTTCTGCTCCTCCTCGGCATGGCGGGACTCGCCCTCAAGCGTAAACGCGCATAAGTCAACGACAAGACAAACAACAGAGAAGCCGCCCTCGGTATGGGGACGGCTTCTTTGTTGTTATCGAATTGAACCGATTAGGCGCGACGACGACGGAGCGCCAAGCCCGCCAAGCCAAGAAGCATCAACAGACCAGAGGTCGGTTCCGGGACAGCAGCCCAGTTAGCAGAGGCCTGCGTAGCAGAAGCCATGTTTCCAAAACCAACCGTTGTTGTAGAGGTGGCTTGAGCCAACTTGTCAGCAACGACGGCAGATGTAAACGTCTTTCCGCCATCTTCGATGACAAAATAGAAGTTGTAAGTGTCGCCGGTCGTATAACTGTCACTGGAGAACGTCTTGTTAATGGTTCCTGCTGTGGTCAGCGTGAACGTTGTGGCAATGGTGGCCGTACTTGCCTCTGCCGTGCTGAGATACGAGTAGAGATGTCAAGTCCTGACTTAAAGTTGACACTTTCATAGGTTGTTGTTTTGTGGTGGTTCCTCGGTAGAGGCGGGGAAGCGTTGGGCGTTGTCCTGCGTGGGCGCCGTCGCACCTGGCGGGAGAGCCGGTGAAGCGGACGTCCCCGAAGGGGCGGCGCGAAGCGCCGAGTCCGCGAGCCGGCTCTCCCGCCAGGGAAATCCTCCTCGCGCACCGTCGCGTCACGTTCCTTGTCGCTACCGAAATCATTTGGTTCATGCCGCCTTCCTGGCCGCGGCAAGCGCCGCCGCTTTCTTCTTTGCATAATCCTTGCGGCGCACCTGCGCGGCTTTCTGGATGGCCACAATGCGGTCACGCACGAACTCGGGCTCACGCCGCGCCCGCGCGGGCGTGACATAGCCGAGCGATTCATGGATACGGAGGTTGTTGTAGACGTCGATGACGTGCGACACGGCTTTGAGCGCCAAGTCGGAGCTCTCGAATTCGACATCGAGCCCGTACTCTCCCTTGAGAATCCCGTTGACGCGCTCCGCGACCGAATTCTCGTAGCAGTGCAGTTCCTCGGTCATGCTCGAAAGCATGCCGAGCGCATCCAGCTTCTCACGGTACGCGCGGCTTGCGTACTGGCATCCCCGGTCGGAATGGTGTATGACGGTCGCGCCCGGGGGAATGATCCTGTAGGCCACCTCAAGGGCCTTGAGACAGCCTTCCGCCGTGAGGTCGTCCGCAAGATGCCAACCGACGATGTCCTTGCTGAAGTAGTCCGTGACGAGCGAGAGGTAGAGGAACCCCTCCGCCGTGCGGATGTACGTGATGTCCGCGACGAACGCCTGATTAGGGCCGTCGACGATGCGGTTCGCGAGAAGATTGCGAGACACGGGAAGCGAGGCGTCCCAGTGCGTCGTGTGCGGCACGAAGGCCTTGCGGCGCTTGACGAGCATGTCGTGGGTGCGCATGATCTCAAAGAATCTGTCGCGCCCGACGCTCAGCCCTGCTCGCTCCAGGTCGTCCTTGGTGTACTTGAGGAGCTTGCGCGTCCCGCAGCGCGGATGCACGATGCGGGCCCTGACTACGGCGTCGACTATCAGCGCCTCGTTCACGGCTTCGCGCCTGCGCTCCGTGCGCTCGCGGTAGTACGCCTGGCGGCTGTAGCCGAGTCGGCTGCAGACCGGGCGCACCTTCAGCTTCGTGCTCTCGTCACCGTTCACGCCTGTCTCCGTCACGCGATGGGCGATTTCGTACCACCGCTCTTTTTTTTTAGGGCAACAGGGTCGAAGTGGTATATCTCGGATGCCACTTCCAGCGTCGCGATGTCAATCCTGTGGTCGAGAATCTCGTCGGCCAGAAGGCGCTTCACGTCCTTGAGCTCCTTCTTGAGCCGCGCGATTTCGGCAATTTGCTCTGGTGTCTTCGATTTCATTGACAGTCCTCCGAAGTGTGTCAGTTCATAGTATACCGCATTCTGCCGCATCTGTCACGCGCTGAAGGTCTTTCCCCTGCCTGAACTCTTCGCGAAAGACGGCGGGAGAGAAGCCGTATTTTCTGCCGGCGGCATCAAGAACGGCAAGGTCCCCGCGACGCGCCAGCACCTCGTCCAGAAGCTGGTCGCGCAATTCCCGGTTGACCTTGCGGAGCTTGTTGAGTTCGGAGACCTCGCTCAACGTCTTGACCTCGACTGTCCTTTGGCGCAGGTGTGTCATCCCGGCGGCGTCCATCCAACTCGAGACGGTGATTGGCCTGATTCCGTAGGCCTTGGCAGCGGCATACGGCGAGGCCCATTTCCCTTGGCGCATCTCCTCCAACAGCAGTCTCTTGAACTCATCGGAGTATCTCTTTGGGTTAACTCTCCTTGGCATGTGTGTCTACTTTCTGTTTTCAGAAAGTGTCAATCTATCACAGGACGGGACA
>JAZQBR010000232.1:0-15300 GCA_045545855.1 Kiritimatiellia bacterium
CCGACTTAGGGCGGCTTCCAGGCGCTGATCGCCAACAAGGAGCAGGCCAAGAAGCTCGACCAGGCGAACAAGGCGGTCATCACGGGCGACGACGCCGAGGCCCTCATACAGGAGAAGCTCGCGCAGATCGAGAAGGAGCCGAAGAACATGAATGCGCGGCGCGCGCTCGCGAGGCTCTATGTGCAGAACAAGCGCTACGAGGAGGCGATTCAGGCGCTACAGGCGGCGTTGGAGGCCGCCGGAAATATGGACCCCGAGCTCGACCGCATGCTGTCGCAGACGTATGTGCAGTACTACGACCAGCAGATCGAGCAGCACCGCGCCGCCGGCGACGAGGAGACGGCCGCGACGCTCGAGGGCGAGAAGAACCAGTTCGTGTTCGACGACCTCGCCTCGCGCGTAGAGCGTTATCCGAACGATCTGCATCTCAGGTACGAACTCGGCGTGCAGTACTACACATACGAGTATTATGACGAGGCGCTGGAGCATCTGCAGCTCGCGCAGCGCAGCCCGAAGGACAGGCTGTGGGCGCTTTACTACCTCGCGATGTGCTTTCTCAAGAAGGGTCAGACCGACATGGCTGTCATGCAGCTCGAGACTGCGCGCGACTCGATACCCACTATGGACGACCTCAAGAAGAAGATCGTCTATCAGTTGGGACTGTGTGCAGAGGGGGCCGGCGACCTCGAGAAGGCGTACCAGTACTACAAGGACGTATACTCGACCGATGTCGGCTTTGAGGATCTCTCCGAGAGGATGCTCAGCGTTTCGCAGGCGCTCAAGGAGCGCGGCTGAAAAGGCGTATGACCGGCGGGGGAAATTCGATTGGCAGCCCCAAGGAGAGTCGAACTCCTCTACCAAGCATGAAAAGCTCGTGTCCTAGCCGATAGACGATGGGGCCGTGGAATGACGCATAGTATATCATAAACAGCGGTCGAAGCGCAAGGGGGTATGACAGAAAAAGAAGCGTATGTGGCCTTCAACCTCACCGAGCAGATGGGGTCGGTCAAGGTCGCCGAGCTCGCCCTGCGCTATGGCTCCGTTGTCGACGCGTGGCTGGCGCACCCCGGCAAGACGTCCCGCGCCGGCGGCGAGGTGGACTGGCGCGCCGAGTTTGACAAGGCCGCGAAGTACGGGGTCGAGATTTTGACGCCCGACGACGGGAGGTATCCGCCGCTTCTGCTGGCCGCGCCGGCGCATCCGCTCGCGCTCTACGTGAAAGGAGATGTCGCGGCGCTCTCGAAGCCTTCGATAGCAATGGTCGGTACGCGGCGCGCGAGCCCGTACGGGCTTGATCAGGCCGACAGGATATCGCGCGACCTCGCGTCCGACGGGTGGGCGATAGTTTCGGGACTGGCTCTTGGCATAGACGGCGAGGCGCACCGCGGGGCGCTGGCGGCAGGAGGAGTCACGGTGGGCGTTTTGGGTTCGGCGCTCGACAAGTTCTATCCCGAGGCGCACCGGGATCTCGCGCGGGAGATTGTGCAAAAGCGCGGCGCGGTAGCGAGCGAATTTCCGTTCGGGCGTCCGCCGGACCAGCAGACATTCCCGCAGAGAAACCACGTGGTCGCGGCGCTTGCGCGCGGAGTCGTGTGTGTCGAGTCGCCGATCAAGAGCGGCACGCTCATCACGGCGGCGATTGCGGCGGACCTCGGGCGAACGGTGATGGCGGTGCCGGGGCGGGTGGACAGCCGTTCGTCGGCGGGGTGCCTCAAGCTTCTGCGCGAGGGCGCGCGGCTGGTGCGGGGCGCCAAGGATATAGAGGAAGAGATGATGGAGCTTCTCCCGGCGGCGAGCCGCACGGCGGCGCCCGCCGAAGAGCGCGGCGCGGCGGCAAAAGGCGCCGGCGCGGCGAGAGCCTTGACACAGAACCGGTCTGACGGCGCGGCCCCGCCGTTCAGTCTGGAGGAGGCGATGGTCATGCGCCATGTCGACGCGGAGGGCGTCAGCATGGACGAACTCGTCGCCAGGACGAAGCTGTCGCCGGCGAAGGTGAACGCGCTTTGCATGACACTCAGAGTGAAGGGACGGCTGAGGTTCTTTCCCGGCAATCGCGTCGCTCTGCCGCGCCAGGCGTGACATGGTCAAATTGGCAGTGGCGCGCGCGAACGGGATTTGATATACTATTCGAAATGGCGAAGAAGGTGATAATTCTCGGTGCAACGGGCTCGATAGGCATGAATGCCGTCGATATAGCCTTGTCGCACCCTGGCGACTTCAAGGTCGTCGCCGTCGCGGCTTTGCGCTCCAGAGAGAAGTGCGAGGCGGCGGCCAGAGATCTTGGTGCGCGCGCATACACCGGCGAAGACGCGGCCATCAGGGCGGTGGAGGAGAATGACGCAGACATCTGCCTCGTGGCGACGGTCGGTCTGAGCGGGCTCAAGCCGACGCTCGCGGCGATAAGGCGCGGCATGGACGTCGCGCTCGCGACAAAGGAAGTCATGGTGATGGCCGGCGAGTTCGTGACGGCCGAGGCGGCCCGCCACAAAGCAAGGCTGCTGCCCGTCGACAGCGAGCACTCTGCGATATTCCAATGCATGGCGGGAGCATCCCCGGCGGCTGTGGGCCGTCTGACGCTCACCGCCTCGGGCGGGCCGTTTCTCGATTCGCCGGCAGATCTCTCGCGTGTCACTGTCGCCCAAGCGCTCAATCATCCGCGCTGGAAGATGGGCCAGAAGGTGACGGTCGATTCGGCCACCATGATGAACAAGGGCTTTGAGATGATCGAGGCGCGCTGGCTCTTCGACGTACCCATGGAACGAATCGACGTCGTGGTACACCCCGAGTCGATCGTCCACAGCCTTGTGAGTTTCGTAGACGGGGCGACGCTCGCCCAGTTGTCGCCGCCGGACATGCGAGTGGCGATACAGTACGCGTTTACGTGGCCAGAGCGGGTGCCGTCCGAGCGGGCGAAACTCGACCTTGCGGCGCTTGGTTCGCTCACCTTCAGGCGGCCCGATCCAGGGCGCTTCCCGTGCTTGAGACTCGTCAAGGAGGCGTGCGCGGCGGGCGGATGCGCGACGGCGGTGATGGCCGCCGCAGATGAATGGGCGGTGGACGCGTTTCTCAAAGGGCGCATCGGCTACCTTGACATCGCCAGAACAATCGAGGGCTGCCTCGAGGCGGCGCCGCGCATGGAGTGCGACTCGCTGGAGGCCGTTCTGGCCGCGAGCGAATGGACAATGCGGAAACTCTCCGCCGCAGACAAGATTACCGGAAGGGTCATATGATTCAGATTCTCATGCCAGTCATCCAAACCATGGTAACGGCGCTGTACATTGCGCTGTGCGTGCTGCTGTTCTCGGTGTCGATCGCGATACACGAGTTCGGCCACTTCATTGTCGCGCTGAAACTTGGCTACAAGGTGGAGCGTTTTTCGATCGGCTTCGGCCCCGCGATATGGAAGAAGACCTGGCGTGGCGTCGAGTACCGCATAAGCTGGATATTGTTTGGCGGTTACGTTTCGATACCGGATGTGGACCCCGAGGGCACGAAGGCGCTGGAAGGCGCGTCGGGCGAGGCGGCGCGGCAGAAGGCGGAGATGCCGCCGTGGAAGGATCTTCTGGTGGCGGTCGCGGGGCCTGCGATGAATGTCGTGCTGGCGTTTGCGCTGGCGACCGCGCTATATTTCGCGCCCGGGGCGCGCTTCGGGGTGGAGCCGGCCGTAATCGGCGACGTGATTGCCGGCGGCGCGGCCGACAAGGCCGGGCTCGCGGTGGGTGACGAGGTTCTTTCGGTCGACGGGCATGAAATCGCCGGCTGGAACGACATGAAGAGCGAAGTGCAGTTCGCCGCCGGGCGCGAGGTCGACTTTGTCGTCAGGCGCGGCGGGGGGCTTGTGACGCTGAAGGTCTCTCCGGCGGTCAAGGAGAACGGCATAGCCTACCTCGAAGCGGTTGCCGTGCCTACTGAAGATGGCGCGTACGCAATGTGGATGCCGTCGCGAGGCATAGTCGACCAGGTGGCGTGGGACGCCGGCGCGGTGTTTCGCGCGCTCAAAGGGCTGGTGACGCCAAAGGAGATGAAGGCGACCGGCAAGGCGGTCGGGGGGCCGGTTTTGATCGCGAAGGGCACTTATTCGGCCATACGCCGCGATATGTGGGACGGGCTCGGCTTTCTGCGGTTCATAAACACAAACCTGGCGGTCATGAACCTTCTGCCGATACCGGTTCTTGACGGCGGGCTCATCCTCTTCTCGCTTCTGGCGATGGTATTCCGCCGTCGCATACCCGAGAAGATAACCGCGCCTTTGACAACGGCGTTCATGTATCTTATCGTAGGACTGATGCTGTTTCTTGTCGGGCGCGACTTCTTCAAGATAAAGGAACTGTCGACACCGATCGAGCTGGGGCCGCTGAAATCGGCGGCATTGCAGCAGGAGGGCGAGCCGGGCGCGTCCGCAGAGGTTGCGGCACCGTCGGCGGAAGCGGAGACCGATGAACAGGCGAAGTGACACCAGGCGGGTGAACGTGGGCCGCGTTGCGGTTGGCGGGGGCGCTCCCGTGAGCGTCCAGACGATGTGCAACCTCGACCCGCACGATGCGGCCGCAATCGCCGCGCAGGCCGAGAGCGCGGCATCTCTCGGGGGCGACATATTCAGGATAACCGTGCCGGACGTTGAGGCGGCCAAGACGCTAGGCGAGGTCAAACACCTGACCACGGTGCCAATAGTGGCCGACATCCACTTCGACTACAGGTGCGCGCTCGCGGCGATCGAGTGCGGCACCGACGCCCTTAGACTGAACCCCGGCAACATCGGCTCCCGCGACAGGGTGCAGGCCGTAGCGCGCGCGGCAAAGGCGCGCGGGGTGCCGATCAGAGTCGGCGTCAACATGGGCAGTCTGCAGAAGGACCTTGCAGAGAGAATGCGCGCGGGCGCGTTGACGCCTGCGCAGGCGCTCTGCGAGTCGGCCCTGGGGCACTTGAAGCTTTTGGAGGACGAAGGCTTTCGCGATGTGGTGATTTCGGCCAAAGCGTCCAACGTCGCCGACACGCTGGCGGTGTACAGGCTGCTCGCAGAGCGCACGGACTGTCCGTTGCATCTCGGCGTCACCGAGGCCGGCACGCTTGTTCCCGGCACCGTCAGGAGTTCGGTCGCGCTGGGAATACTGTTGTCGGAGGGAATCGGCGACACGGTGCGCGTGTCGCTCACCGACCGTCCGGAGCGCGAGATAATGGTGGGGCTGGAGATTCTCCGCTCGCTCGGCATGCGGGCGGCCGGGCCGTCGATCACGTCGTGTCCGACATGCGGGCGCACCAAGGTGAAGCTTGTGGAAGTCGCGTCCAGCGTCGAAGAGGCGATGGAGCGGCTCTATGCAGAGCGCACGGCAAGAGGCGGCGGTTCGGCCAGGAAACTGCCGCGCGTCGCGGTAATGGGCTGTGCGGTAAACGGGCCGGGCGAGGCGAAGGGCGCCGACGTCGCTCTTTGCGGCGGCGACGGAGAGTTTGTTCTGTACGTGAAGGGCGAACCTGTCGGCAAAGTCAGCGAGGCCGACGCAACGAGGAGGGTGATGGAATATGTGGTTTCTTTATGACAACGTCGCGCCCATGTTCGTGGCGGCGCTTTGCTGCGTATTGGCGTGGCTTTACGGCGGCATAGTCGCGTCGGCTCTTCTGCCGACGATACCATGGCTCGTGGTGCTTCTGCTCGAGGTCATGCTGTGCTTTCCACAGCGACACGCCGGCGAGACTACATACGAGGCGCGGGACCGTGTCTGGCGCCACTTGAAGAAAGATCCGCTCACATGGGTGGTGCTGGTGTTTCTGGCGCTGCTGACGATACCGTTCGTCAACAAGGGGATGTGCCCGGCGTGCGACTATCCGGCGATTCACTTCGACGGGGGCAGCGAGGCGCCGCCCGTGAAGATACTGCCGTTCTGCGTCAACAGGCTGGAGCATCTGAACGTGTTTATATGGTTTCTCGCCTCGCTTGTCGCGATGCTGGCCGTCAAGCACGCGCTATTGCGCCGCGGCAAGCGTCTCGTGCTGGAACTAATCGTCTGGAACGGCCTCGCGCTCGCAGCTGTCGGGATGGCCCAGCGGCTTTCCGGGGCGACGGCCCCGCTCTGGTCGTCGCGCTGGTCCACCACGACATACTTCTTCTCGACTTTCGGCTACCCGAACATGGGCGGTGACTATTTCACGACGCTTTTCGGTCTGGCCGTCGCGCTCTGGAGGTGGAACGTTTCAACGGCGAAGGAGAATGAAGGCACATCGCGCGAGGGCGCGCGCGCGAAGGCAAACTACCGCAAGTTCTGGCAGAAGCACCTCATGCTGGTGCCGGCGGCGATATTCTTCTTCTGCGCTTTGATGACGCTGTCGCGCGCGTCGATAATACTTGTCGCCATACTGGCCATAATCTATTTCGTGCACGCATTCACGAGTTTTCTCCACTGCATGGGCAAGGCCAAGCGGGTAAAGGCGATAGCCGCGAACCTGATGGCGCTGGTGCTTATATCGACATTCTTCCTCGTGTTCCTCTCGGGGCGCGACAAAATGCTGGAGGGCGAGGACTTTCGCTCGGACCTTCAGCGCGAGATATCGACCCTCGACAGCGACGGCATACTTGACCGCGTCTCCGGGCGCGGGCAGTACCACGCGCGCGTCGCGATACAGGTCTGGCGCGACAACGTGCTCTTCGGGTGCGGCGGCTGGGGCTACAAGCACTTCTGCATACCCAAGATGACCGAAGAGGATCTGGCGAACATACAGAAGATCGGCGGCACGAATGTACACAACGACTATCTGCAGTTTCTGGCGGAGCACGGGCTCGTCGGTCTGGCGCTTCTCGTGTCGATGGTCGTGATGCTGGTTTGGCCGCTCGGGCGCGTGTGGCGCGCGCTTGTCGCCTCGGTCCGGTTCATGAAGCCGAAAGACCAGCCGCCGCGGCCCATAAAGATTTTCGCTCTGCCTGCGAGCGTGTTCTGCATACTTGCGGCGGACATCGCGACGCTGGTGCACGCGCTCGCCGACTGTCCGCTGAGGAGCCCCGCAGTGCTTTCGCTTTTTCTAGTCTCCCTCGCGGCTTTGGACGGCTTCCTGCCGCTTCTCAAGAAGGAGAGGGAGGAGTAGCCGGCGCCATCGCCGTGCAGACGAACGCCAACAAAACGAGGTAAATACAATGCTGCATGTAAACGAGAACTACTCCAAGATACGCGCGAGCTACCTGTTTACAGAAATCGCGCATCGCGTCGCGGACCATCAGGCCGCGAATCCCGGCGCGCGGCTCATACGCCTGGGCATCGGCGATGTGACCGAGCCGCTTGCGCCCGCAGTGGTGGCGGCGATGCACAAGGCGGTAGACGACGAGGCCAGCCGAGAGGGCTTTCACGGGTACGGCCCCGAGCAGGGGTATGCGTTCCTGCGCGAAAAGGCCGCCAAGTTCGACTTTCAGGACCGCGGGGTCGATGTAGCCGCCGACGAGATATTCATCTCAGACGGGGCGAAATGCGACTGCGGCAACATCCAGGAGCTTTTCGCCGGCGACGTGAAGATTGCGGTCGGCGACCCCGTCTACCCAGTGTATGTCGACACCAATGTCATGGCAGGCAGGACAGGCACGAACAAGGACGGTCGCTATGGCGGTCTCGTCTATCTGACATGCGACGCGGCGAACGGTTTCGTGCCTTCGCCGGAGGCGGCCAGGGGCTGCGATATCGTCTACCTCTGCTACCCCAACAATCCGACGGGAGCTGTCGCGACGCTGGAGCAGCTTCAAGAGTGGGTCGACTGGGCTAACGCAGAAAAGGCGCTCATACTCTTTGACGCGGCGTACGAGGCGTTCATACGCTCGCCCGGCATACCCCACTCCATATACGAGTGCAAGGGCGCTCGCTCATGCGCAGTGGAGTTTCGCAGCTTCTCGAAGACAGCGGGCTTTACCGGCGTCAGGTGCGGCTACACTGTAGTGCCGAAGGGTCTCGTGGCTTACGCGGCAGACGGCTCGTCCGTAGAGCTGAGGCCGATGTGGACCCGCCGCCAAACGACCAAGTTCAACGGGGCGAGCTACATCACGCAGCGCGGCGCCGAGGCCGTGTACTCGCCAGAGGGGGCGGCGCAGTGCCGCGCGACCATCGACTTCTACCTGGAGAACGGCAGACTCATGAAAGAGGCACTGTCGTCGCTCGGCTACAGCGTAACCGGCGGCGGCGACTCGCCGTATCTGTGGGTGGATGTGAAAGGCGACAGCTGGGCGGCTTTCGACAGGCTCCTCAAAGAGGCCGGCGTCGTCACTACGCCCGGCGCCGGCTTCGGCAGAGCGGGCGAAGGCTACATAAGGATATCGTCCTTCAACTCGCGCGAGAATGTAGTAGAGGCCATAGACAGAATAAAGGAGGTCCTGTGAGCGCATTTCTCTCAGCGGCTGTTCTGGCGGCCGCGGTTTGGCACCCCGCGTCCGACTGGCACGACACCCCCGACCCGGTCGCTTCGCCGTACGCCAGAAAGGGCGGCACGATTCGCTTCTACGGCGGCAGCAACCCGAAGAGCCTTAACGCGTATGTCGACACCAACACATACACATCGATGATGTTCTCGCTCATGTACGAGAGCCTGGTGTCGACCGACACCGAGACGATGGACTTCGTCCCGATGATAGCGCGGCGCTGGTCGATCAGCGAGGACGGGCGCGAGTTTACGTTCGTTATAGACGAGCGCGCGAAGTGGTCCGACGGCGTGCCGGTGTCGGCCGAGGACGTAAAGTGGACGTTCGACACGATAATGGACCCGAAGAGCGACACCGGCGCGTGGAAGATGATTCTGGGCGCGTTCGAGACGCCCGAGATACTCGACCCCGAGGCCGAACGCCCGCTCCAGGTGCGTTTTCGCAAGAGGGGCGATACGGTGCGCGACTGGCGCGACCTCATACATTGCGGCACGTTCTGGGTGCTGCCGAAGCACGCGTTCGCAGGGCGCGAGTTCAACAAGGCGGAGCTTCTGAACGCGGTTGTGGGCGGACCTTACCGCATAACGCGCATCGAAGAGCAGATCGAGACCGAGTACAGCCGCGTGCCCGGCTGGTGGCGGGCCGATGCGCCGAGTTGCAGAGGCACGTGCAACTTCGACAAGATCGTACTGCGCTACTACGCTGACGCCGCCAATGCATTCGACGCGCTCAAGAAGGACATGATTGACGTATACCCCGTGTATACGGCACGCATCTGGGCGAAGGAGACGAAGGGCGACTGGTTTGACCGCAACTGGATACTGAAGCGCCGCGTCTCGAACCACGAGCCGGTCGGCTACCAGGGTTTCGCGATGAACATGCGGCGCTGGCCGTTCGACGACTTGCGCGTCAGGAAGGCGATGGCCAAGCTTCTAGACCGCGAGAAAATGAACCGCACCATGATGTTCAACGAGTACTTTATGCAGAACTCGCTATACCGCGACTTGTACGACGATGCCCACCCGTGCGGCAACGAGCTTCTCCTGTTCGACCCCGCCGGCGCGGCGGAGCTGCTGGCCGAGGCAGGCTTCAAGAAGAACCCCGCAACCGGACTTCTTGAAAAGGACGGCCGTCCATTCAGGTTCGACTTTCTCTCGCGCTCCCCGGGCGAGGTGAAGTTTCTCGTCCACTTCAACGCCGCACTGGAGTCTCTCGGCATCAAGATGTCGATAGTGCAGAAGGATTTCGCCGGCTGGATGCGCGACATGGACTCGTTCAACTTCGACATGACCTGGCAGTCGTGGGGCGGGTCGCTCTTCAAGACGCCCGAGGTCTCCTGGCTCTCCAGCGAGGCGGACCGCGAGCAGAGCAACAACACCGTGGGTTTCAAATCGGCCGAGGTCGACGCCATCATCCAGGCCGAGAAGTCGATGGAGACGTTCGCCGAGCGCGACGAGGCCTACCGGCGCATCGACGCGCTCGTCTGCGCCCAGAGCCCGTGCGCGTTTCTATGGAACATATCCGACAAGAGGCTTGTCTACTGGAACAGGTTCGGGATGCCCGACGCAGTGCTGTCGCGCTACAGCAACGAAGCCGGTGTTCTTACGTACTGGTGGTATGACGAAGACAAGGCGTCGGAGCTTGACGCGGCGCGCGCCACCGGCGCGTTTCTGCCGGCGGTCCCCGAGAAGGTGAGTTTCGACGAAGTCGTCAAGGCGGGGGCGAGATGAATGACGGCTACGAGCTTCTGGATTCCGGTGACGGGCGCAAGCTGGAGCGCTTCGGGCGTATCGTTCTCGCCCGCCCGTGCTCGCAGGCCATGTGGCGACCGTCGCTGCCGGAGGCCGAGTGGCGCGCGGCCGACGCTTCGTTCGACCGCGAAGACGGCAATCGCTGGCGCGGGCGCAGCAACCTGCCGAAGGAGTGGACGATCGAGACCGCCGGCATAAGATTCAAGCTTGGCGGTACCGATTTCGGCCATCTTGGCATATTCCCGGAGCAGCGCGCGCAATGGCGGTGGATACGCGAGAGCGTGCGGCGCGCGACTACCGGCGGGGGGCGCGCGAGCGTGCTCAACCTTTTTGCGTACTCCGGGGGGTCGACGATGGCCGCAGCGCTGGGCGGCGCCGAAGTGTGTCACCTTGACGCCTCGAAGGGGATGGTCGAATGGGCGCGTGAAAACGCGGTGCTGAACGGTCTAGGCGACTCGCCGATTCGCTGGATAGTGGACGACGCCCACAAGTTTATGCGGCGAGAGGTTCGCCGAGGCCGCCGTTATGACGCCGTGATACTCGACCCGCCGACATTCGGTCGCGGGGCGAGCGGCGAAATGTACAAGATAGAGCGCGACTTGAAGGAGACGCTGGAACTCGCGAAGGACCTTCTTTCGGCGCAGCCGCTGTTCGTACTGTTTTCTTCGCATACGCCGGGCCTCTCGTGCCGCGTCGCCGAGAACATTCTCTCGCAGCTGTTCCCCAAAGCCAAGGTGGAAAGCGGTGAAATGCTGCTGGAAGGCCGCTGTCTCGCGTGCCCGAGCGGCGTTTTCTGCCGGGCTTTGTTCTCTGGCGCGAGTGTCGCCGGCGGCGTGGAAAATTAACAATAGTTAAAATACCCCCTTGCGCGCGGCGAGAAAATTTGGTACACTATCTAAGCTTTCGTCTCAAAAGAGGCCACTTTAGCTCAGTAGGTAGAGCACATCCTTGGTAAGGATGAGGTCGGCGGTTCGATTCCGCTAGGTGGCTCCAGCCGGGGCGAGGCAGAAGACACAAACAACTCACAGGAGTCAAAAAAATGGCTAAGGAAACATTCGATCGCGGCGGAAAGCCGCACGTGAACGTCGGCACAATCGGCCACGTCGACCACGGCAAGACCACTCTCACGGCCGCTATTACGCACGTCCAGTCCCTCAAGGGCCTCTGCGACGAAATCAAGTACGACCAGGTCGCCAAGGCTTCAGAGTCTGCCGGCCGTCGTGACGCTACCAAGATTCTTACGATTGCCTCCTCGCACGTCGAGTACGCGACCGAAAACCGCCATTATGCGCACGTCGACTGCCCCGGCCACGCCGACTATGTCAAGAACATGATTACCGGCGCTGCTCAGATGGATGGCGCCATCCTTGTCGTCTCTGCCGTTGATGGTCCGATGCCCCAGACGCGCGAGCACGTGCTTCTTGCCCGCCAGGTCGGCGTGCCGAAGATTGTCGTGTTCCTCAACAAGTGCGACCTTGTCGACGACCCCGAGATGCTCGATCTCGTCGAGATGGAAGTGCGCGAGCTCCTTTCCAAGTACGATTACGATGGCGACAACGCCCCGGTGATTCGTGGCGCCGCCTATCCTGCAACCCAGGCCGCGAGCAAGGACGACGATGCCTGCAAGTGCATCACCGAGCTCATGGACGCTCTTGACAGCTACATCCCCGAGCCCCAGCGCGAGCTTGACAAGCCGTTCCTCATGCCTATCGAGGATATCTTCTCGATTGAAGGCCGCGGCACCGTCGTTACGGGCCGTGTCGAGCGCGGCGTCGTCAAGGTTGGCGACGAAGTCGAGATCGTCGGTCTCAAGCCGACGGCCAAGACCGCCGTCACCGGCGTCGAGATGTTCCGCAAGCTCCTCGATCAGGGTCAGGCCGGCGACAACATCGGCACGCTTCTGCGCGGCACGAAGAAGGAAGATGTCGCCCGCGGCCAGGTTCTCGCGAAGCCGGGTTCGATCACCCCGCACACCGAGTTCAAGGGTCAGGTTTACGTCCTCACGAAGGAAGAGGGTGGCCGCCACACCGCGTTCATGAAGGGATATCGCCCCCAGTTCTACATCCGTACGACGGATGTCACTGGCGACATTCAGCTCCCCGAGGGCGTCGAGATGGTTATGCCCGGCGACAATGTCGAGATTACCGTCAAGCTCATCGCGCCTGTCGCTCTTGAGGACAAGATGCGCTTCGCGATCCGCGAAGGCGGCCGCACGGTCGGTGCCGGCACGGTCTCGTCCGTCATCAAGTAACAAAGACTGAGTCTTCTGTGAGATGCCTGCCCGTCAGGCCCGGCCGGATGAAGTGGCCGGCCGGGGCGGCGGGCGGGCTGAACCCTCGCAAGAGACCGAAGGATAAAGACAATGCGTGATCTCGCGATATTGGCCTGCGGTGAGTGCAAGCGCAGGAACTACACCACAACTCGCAACAAAAAGACGACGACAGAGCGTCTCGAGAAGGTGAAGTTCTGCCCCAGCTGCCGCAAGCGCACGGCCCACAAGGAAACAAAGTAAGGGTCACCACTCCTTTTTAGGGTAGTAGCACAATGGCAGTGCAGCGGTCTCCAAAACCGCCTATGGGGGTTCGATTCCCTCCTACCCTGCCAACAATGGAGAATTGAGATGGACAAATTTGAAAAGGCGAAGGAGTATCTGGCCGGAGTCAATGCTGAGCGCAAGCGCGTCACTTGGCCCGGCAAGCGCGAGCTTTGGGAGTCGACACTCGTCGTCATCTCGTTCATTTTCATTCTCGCGATTACAACGGGCGTCTGCGACAAGGTCATTCAGGTCGCCCTGAACGCCATCCGGTAGATTCTGGAGAGACGCTATGGAGAAGCAGTGGTTCGTTTTGCACACGCTGACAGGTCAGGAGAACAAGGCCCAGCGGTCTATTGAAGCCCGCGTGAGGCTGGAGCGTATGGAAGACTATGTCGGCCGCTGCGTCATACCCACAGAGCGCGTCAGCGAGAAGAAGGATGGCAAGAAGCGTACTATAACCAGAAAGTTCTTCCCTGGTTATGTTCTCTGCGAACTGGCGCTCTATGACGAGGCGCGCGGCGTAGACGAGAACGGGCGCAAGGCGATCTACGAAAGGACGTGGCAGTTCCTGCGCGAGACGCCTGGTGTCATCGGGTTTGTAGGCAGTGACAGGCCGATGCCGCTCAAGAAGAGTGAAGTGGACGCGATATTCTCCGACAAGCCTCAGGGCGCTGTCGATGTGGAGCGTCCTAAAGTGAATTTCTCCGTCGACGAGACGGTGAAGATAACCGATGGCGCGTTCATGGGTTTGACGGGCCAGGTGACAATGGTGGATCCCGACAAGGGCAAACTCAAGGTTGAAGTAAACATCTTCAGCCGCAAGGTCCAAGTCGACGCCGAATACTGGCAGGTCGAGAAGGTCGCCGTGGAGGAGACCTTCCCGGAGGCCAAGTAAACGGCAGGTTTTGCGGTCCGCACGACCGGGCAAGGATCCCCGGGAGGAGCCGCACGAAAGAAGGAAGAGAAAAATGGCTAAGAAGGTCACTGGAGTGGTCAAGCTCCAGATTCCGGCCGGCGCCGCCAATCCTGCGCCGCCAGTCGGCCCGGCCCTTGGTTCTGCTGGTGTCAACATCATGCAGTTCTGCAAGGAGTTCAACGCGAAGACGGCGAAGGACGCCGGTCTCGTCATCCCCGTGATAATCACGGTTTATCAGGACCGCAGCTTTTCGTTGCAGTTCAAGTCGCCGCCGGCGAGCGTGCTTCTCAAGAAGGAAGCCGGCCTCGCGAAGGGCAGCGGCGTTCCCAACAAGAACAAGGTTGGCAAGGTCACCAAGGCCCAGCTTCTCAAGATTGTCGAGATGAAGAAGGCCGACCTCAACACTGACGACCCGGAGCAGGCGGTCAAGATGATTGCCGGCACGGCGCGCAACATGGGAATCGAGGTGGTTGAATGAAGCACGGCAAGAAGTATCGCAGCGCGCTCAAGAAGGCGCCGCAGAAGCCCGTCAGCATTGAAGAGGCCGTCAAGTTCGTCAAAGCGAACGCCGGCGCCAAGTTCGACGAGACGGTTGATGTTTATTTTCACCTGGGCAAGGAGCTCACCAAGGGCGATACCGCTGTGCGTGGCGTCGTGAAGCTGCCGAACGGCTCGGGCAAGAAGGTCAAGGTCGCGGTTTTCGCGGGCGGCGACCACGCAGAAGAGGCCAAGGCGGCAGGTGCCGACTATGTCGGTCTTGCCGATCTCATCGAGAAGGTCACCAAGGAGGGCTGGTGCGACTTTGACGTCGCGATCGCGACAGTCGAAGCCATGAAGGAGGTCCGCAAGTGCGCTCGCGTGCTCGGTCCCCGCGGCCTCATGCCCAACCCCAAGACAGGTACTGTCACGGATGATACCGCGACGGCTGTCAAGGAGGCCAAGGGCGGCAAGGTCGATTTTCGCATGGACAAGACCGGCAACCTTTGCGTTGTCGCCGGCAAGCGCAGCTTTGAAGAAGCGGCTCTCGTCGGCAACATCAAGGCTGTTGTCGCGGCCGTACAGGGCGCCAAGCCCCAGTCGGTCAAGGGCGTCTTCATCAAGTCCATGAGCATATCCTCCACTATGGGCGTCGGCGTGCCCGTGATCGCCGCGGCCGATGCCGAGTGAGCCTGAAGGAGGTTACTTGAAATGAGAATAGAGAAGATTGCGATTCTGGACGAGGTCGTCAGCCGCATCAAGGAGTCAGACTATTGCTTCATCGTCAACTACGGTGGCGCGAGTGTGACAAAGATGTCCAAACTGCGCGTCGACCTCAGGAAGCTCGACAGCAAGCTCCTGGTCGTCAAGAACACCTACCTCGCGAAGGTCGCGAAGGAGAAGGGGTGGTCCGACGAAGTGTTCGCGATGCTCAGCGGCCCGACGGCCGTCGTGATCGGCAAGGGCGAGCCCACCGCGGTCGCCAAGGCCATCATGGAGTTTGTGAACGACAAGGAGCTCGCCGGCAAGGCGTCGGTCAAGGGTGCGGACTACGACAACAAGATTGTCGATGCCGCCATGGTCGAGGCTCTTTCGAAGGTACCCGGCAAGGACCAGCTCCGTGCGACGTTGCTCATGCCCCTCAAGGAGCCGGCGACTCGTCTGGCGCGCGTCCTCTCCGAGAAGGCCAAGAAGGAAGGCGGCGAGGCTGCTCCGGCGGCCTGATAAGTCGGAGGCC
>JAZQBR010000233.1:0-4269 GCA_045545855.1 Kiritimatiellia bacterium
CCGGAGGAGGGGTTCGCGGCGATTGTCGGCGTATCCGTGAACATCGATTCGCATGTTTTTCGGCGACTTGCACAGTTGCGCAGTGAAGACGACAATGGAATAAACGGCGGGAATGTGGAACTATAGGACGAAAATCGTCAATTATAAAAAAATTAAAAAAGTCTGACATATTTTTCGCTCAAATCCGTTTGTATATGTAGAGGGACGAGAAGACTCTGTGACAAACAGGCCTTCGGGTCGTTGACACAACACAAACCAAATGGTACAATACAAACAGAATCGGAGGCATGACATGTCAAGAATCGTAAAACGATGGAGCGGATGGCTGCTTCTCGCGGCGATACTCGCGGTTTTTGCTGCGTTGGCGCTTGACTTTGCGTATGTAGACGCCGTGTCGGAGCCTCCGCGCACAGTGACGTGTTCGGGTCGGGTGCTCAACTGCGAGCGCGTTGGCGACGGGCTTCTTCTGGAGGTGGAGGGCTGCGATGACCTTGTCGTGGACTTCGCAGGGCTACCGGAAGGCGCTACTATCGGTTACAGGGTGCTTTCTCCTGGCGGCACGGTTCTCGCCGAAGGCGAGGGGCCTTTCATACCGTTGCAGGATTGTCCAGGTTTTTCCGCCATAGAGCTTTTCCCCTTGGACGGAAACGTAGTCGCGGAGCCGTTCGCTGGCGTTTCTTCTGTCCTTGAAAGTCGCGGAGTGTCAATGCCGCATAAAGGCTCGACGCCTCGCCAATTGTCCGCTGGAATTGTCCATAATGGGCTTATGTCGGATGAAGAAACTGGGAACTACGGTTTTGGCGGATGGTACGTAGTGGAAATATCAATATCGAACCCTATACCGGGATTTAGCCTTTGGGGAGTGACGGCGCCCGGAGGGACGATAGAGATGAACACGCTACCGCTTTTTGAATTCGATGCGCCGGGTCATACGAATGTGTGTTCGGTCAGTGCTAGCGGCGGATGGTATCGTCCCAGCGAGTCGGGATGGTACAAACTTCAGGTTTCCGCCGACGATTGGATGCAGTTGAGCATAGGCGCCCTGTCGGCCAACTCGGATTGGCCGGACAATACGCCGGGCGATGTCGTCTACGGGTATCTGGTTGCTGGATTCTGCTATCCTGTCAACTTTAGCGGAGCCAGCGTCGGCGGCCCCGCCTATACGAAAATCGAGCAGTTTGAGATTGAACCTGAATTCACCGGCAAACCCCATCTTGTGGTGAAACCGCATAATGTAGTTTTTTCACGGAAGATGCCAACCAACTCTTTGCCATGCGCAGTTGCCAGCAAGATGGGCCCTGAACCGCCCGGGCACGAGTATGAAGTCCGTTGCATAGAACATACGAATGGCTTGTTGGTGGACGGTCTGCAAGCGATGCCGCAGCCTTTCGATTCCGCGTGGGACAATGCGAACTTTGTCGGCAAGGCCGAGTTCGGTCTTTTCGAGGACGGGGTCCTTATAGAGTCGGATGCAGCCATATTCACCGTAGCTTCGGACAAGCCGGAGCAGTGCGACTGCAACTGCAACGAGGGAACGACAACCGATGCCGGGTGCGTGTCGTTCTCGCAGCGTTTTGGACGCACTCCGTGGATTGCGGGGTTGCCAACCGGTCGTCTCGCAATCGACGAGCCGTCCGCCCCGCCTTCGCTTTGGACGCCGTCTTCGCTCGTCTACGACCATCCGATGTGCCGGCGTGTCGTACATGTCCGAGCTGCAAATCCGCTTGATGCGGTGATTCTCGATCCGTTCGGTAGAGGTGTCGAGTATTGCGACGGCGTGCCTGTGGAGATGTCGAGCGGCCTTTCTTCGGGACTCAAAATCAATGATGCCGGATTTTTGGTCGAAGTGTTGGAAGACCGCACCGAGATAACCTACAGGCCGAATGGTGATGTCGCTTCGATACGGCCTCCGGACGGTGGACCTGTCGCGGTTGAGGATCTGGGCATAGACGTGTTGCGAGGTTCGAGCGGTGCCATTACATCCGTCGTATCTCGCGCCGACGGCAGGCTTGACGTCTCGGTTACGTCTAATCACTCCTATCAGGTTGCATGGACCGGACCCAACGGTGGTTTCGTGAAATCGTTTGCCTTTTCAGGCGATGGTGAAAGTGTGTTTCACCTTCATGAGTACAGGAGCGAACAATTCCAGTTCGACACAGAATGGACTTATTCCGACACAGCGCAGGACTGGACGATTGTGCGCGCTCCCGGCGCCGACGCGACCCAGACAAAGGCCAAGGAGGTCGAATACGACGCAGACGCCGGAGCGTGGCTCGCGACGTACAGGACGCTTGATCCGACAGGCGGCGTGGTGCGTACGGAATCTTCGGTGGTCGATGTGTCCGGACGCGCCGCCAAAGAGACAGAAATAACAGTCGGCGGCAAGACGTTGTATTCCGCCGTCCGCAATCCGTCCGGCACGGTTGCCGCCGAGGTCGACGAGCGCGGGTACGAGAAGGCATATCTTTACGATGAATGGAACAGGGTCACGAACGAGACGTCCGTCGTAAAGGGCGGTCTCGTCCGGTCGGTTTCCTGCGAGTATTCCGCCGCGCCGGCCGATGGCGGCGTGGTGGACCGCCGTCCGACAAGACGCGTCGTTTCGCTGGATGGCGTGGCGGTAGAAGACGTTGAGACGGAATATGGCGACGGAATCGAAACCGTCACTCGCAGATTCGGCGAAGAGACGCGAGTGTCATTCAGGGAATTCGACGGGCAAGGCAGGACCATCCTTTCGGTGGACGAGGCGGGGCGCGCGGTCTGGATATCGTACTCGCCGGTCGAATCGGACTTTTCCTGGACGGAGACGCGCGACGACGGCACATGGGCACCTACAGCCGGTTTCTCGACACAAGACGGACACTCGACTCGCCGGGTAACGCGCTACGATGCCTCAGGCAATGCCGTCGAAGAGCGCGACTTCGCACTGATAGATGGGCAGTGGCGCGAGACGGCGTGGGTCACGAACCGCTACAGTGCGACGCATAAAGTTGTCTCGACTTCGCGATCCGACGGAAAGACGTCCGCAGCGGACTGGATATGCACCGGACCCGTCTGGAGGCTGGACGAGGACGGCGTCGCGACGACCAACACATATGATGCCGCCAAGAGGCTCGTTGCGTCGACCCGCCACGGGCGCTTTGGCGCGGTGACTACGACGTACGTATACGACGCGGCCGGGCGGGTGGTCGCCGAGACCGAGTCTGCGGATGGCTGCGAGGCGCGGACGCGCACGCGCGAATATGACGAGAGGGGCCGCGTCACGTCCGAGACCGACGAGCAGGGCAGGACGACGACATACGCCTACTCGGCGGACGACCTTGTGACAACGGTGACGAACCCGGACGGCGGAACGCGTGTGACGACATTGAACGCCGACGGGTCGCTCGCGTCCGTGACGGGAACCGCTGTTACGCCGGAGTATCATACATACGGCGTCACCACGAACGGACTGGAATGGACGAAGGTTAATTACCTTTCGCCCGATGGTGCGCGGTGGGTGAAGACGTATACGGACGGATTCGGCGACGTCGTCCGCGAAGAGCGGCCCGGCGCGAACGGCTCGACGCTCGTCACCGAGCGCACATACAACGCGAAGGGCCAGCTCGTTTTGACGACCACGACTGGCGAGCCGACGGAGACTCGCGAGTACGACGAGTGGGGCGATGTCGCGGCGGTGACGCTCGCGGCTGACGGCGAGAGCCGCACGGTCGAGACTGAAATCGCGAACGTGATGCGCGGCGGCGAGGTGTGGCGCGTCAGCTCCCGCGCGGTGTCGTGCTCCGACGGGACAATCGCGCCCTTGGTCACTACTAATATGACGCAAGTCTCGGGGCTCTCGCTTTCGAACGAGACGCGGCGTGTCGCGATAGACGCGCGCGGCAACGCGAGCGAGACATGGACGGAATTCGCCCCCGCGACCTCTATGCGGCTCATACATTCTACCTCCCCGGCTGCCACTAACGTCGCACTGACAGAAGAGGTGGACGGCGTTGTAGTGCGCTCTGTTTCGCTCTCGGCTGTCACCAACACCGTGACATGCGACGCATATCGCCGCACGATTTCGCGCACGGACGGGCGCGGCAACGCGACGACGAACGTGTACGACTCTGCGGGGCGCGTAGCGTCCGTGACAGACGCCGCCGGTGCGACGACGAGCTACGCATACGACGCGGCGGGGCGGCTCGCGGCGGTCACGAACGCGCTCGGCGTTGCGACGGTGTACGAGTACGACCTCAAGGGAAGTCGGATCGTAGCCATGTCGTTCTG
>JAZQBR010000234.1:0-2331 GCA_045545855.1 Kiritimatiellia bacterium
GCCGCCGCCGCCGCCGCCGCCGCCGCCGCCGTAGCCGCCGCGACCGTAGCCGTACGCCCAGTCGCCCGCGCCGCCGCCGCCGCCGCCGCCGCCACCGCACGCGCGGTACCAAAGAGACCAGGCTTCAACATCTACCGACCCCGTCGAGCCGGCGGAACCGCCGGCTCTCCCTGCCGAGCCGCCTGTCGCATTCGCGAAAATAGAGCCGAGAATGTAGATGGCGCCCGAGTAGCTGTCGCCGCCCTTGCTGCCGTCGTCGCCTCCCGTGCCGTTATGGTCGAAATTGTCATCGGTGTCGTACCAGGTCCAAGATCCGCCCGAGCCGCCCGAACCGCCTTCGCCGCCGTGCCCGCCGATGCCCGCGCCCGCGCCGCCGCCGCCGTTGCCGCCTTTGCCGCCCGCGCCGGCATGGCCCCATTCGTCCATGGGATCGTCATTGTCGTCTATGATGTAGCCGCCGCCGCCGCTGGAGCCGTCCGCGCCGTTCGCCGCATCGCCGCCTTTGGCGACGATTTTGCCGCGCCCCGTTATGACGAGAGTGGAGTACTCAGGCACCTCTATGCCCGCACCGCCGCCGGTCGTGCCGTTGGCCCCGCCGCCAGTGAGCTCCAGCGAGGAGTCTTTGGGTATGAAAAGAACCGTCGTCGCCCCGGGCGCGACTTTGAGCGCGCTCTTGCCGGTGGCGGCGTTTATCTTCACGTTGCCCGTGACCGTGTAGACTTTGCCGTCCTGAAGCTCTTGCAAATGCTGGATATCGCCGCCATCGACGGCAAAGCCTGCGTGAAGATTCGCTCGCGCGAAAACCCCCGCCGCTAGCGCAAGCGCCAGCGTCGGCCTCAATATCGAAAACAGATTCTTTCCTCTTAGTCTCGCCATATATCCAACCAACGGATGACTTTAGTCTACAGCCCACAGGTTGGCATATATTATACCACAATTTCTCCGCCGCCGCCAGCGTCTTACGGCCAACGCATTAAAAATTCGTTCTACCTCGCGTCAGCGGGGAGAAGGAATTTTTGATGCGATGGCCGTACCAGCGTCTTGTGCCGCGCAACCCGCGCGCGAAGGAGAAAGCGCTAGGCCAGGTTCAGTATGTTGGAGAAGCCGGTGATGTCGAGAACTTCTCTTACGGACGGCTGGACATTCGCTATGGTAAGCTCGCCGCCGTTACCCATCATTGTCTTGTGGGCGGTAAGCAGCAGACGCAACCCGGCCGAACTCATGTACGGCACATTCTGCAGGTCCAGCACGACTTTCGTCGCATCGCCGAACTTGAGACCGGCCTCGAGCTCCGGGGCTGTAACAGTGTCTACACGCCCGCTGACCGAGATGGTCATGGTGCTGCCGTCAACTTTTGTTTTAATCTCCATAATCTTTTCCTAGTGTCAGTATGTTCCATTCGCCATTGCGCCGGTAGGTGACCGGCGACATTGTCTTCTTGACGATGAAAATGCCAAGCCCGCCGACATCGCGATCTTCTGCGCAGAGAGTCGTGTCGGGGTCTCTGCGATCCAGCGGATTGAACGACTTGCCGTTATCCATGAAGATCAGACGCACCCCGTTAGGGTTGAGTGTAAGCTCCACAGAGACCTTCCACGTGGACGCGCCGGAATAGCGCACGATATTGGCGAAAATCTCGTCCGCCGCGACCAGGAGCTGGTTCTTGCAGGCTTCGGGCACCTTCTCAAGCGCACGCTCCAGATCTGCGGCGGCCTTGGCGAGGCCGTCCATCGTCGGTGTGTATTCGCGGGTGGACATCTCGGGCTCGCCGCGGTAGCGCATCGTCAGCTGAGTGCAGTCGTCGGCCTGCTCGACCCCGGCCGCGTGACGCCGCACATCCGCATTGACGGCGGCGAGCAGATCGCCCTTCTTTTCGCTGCACGACGAAAGCAGTCTCAAAAGGCGCTCTTCGCCGTACAGCTCGCCCGTGGCGTTGTGCTGCTCGACGATGCCGTCTGTGTAAAGATAGACGGCGTCGTCGGGCTCGAGCTTCAGCTCGTTCACGGTGTAGGGCACCCCGGCCATCGCGCCGAGGGCCAGCGACGGACGCGACTTCAGGTACTGGAGCTTGCCGCCGAGTCGCACGATCGGCGGGTTGTGCCCGGCGTTCACGTAGTTCACCTGGCCCGTGCGCGTATTGAGTTCGCCGGCCCAAACCGTGACGAATGTGTTGGACGAGTTGCCGTCGCACAGCGCGTCGTTCGTCTCCTCGAACACCTTCGCGAGCGGCTTGCCGGTCTGGGCGATGCTCTTCAGCAGAGTCTTGGCCCTCATCATGAACATCGCCGCCGGTACGCCCTTGCCGCTCACGTCTGCAATCAAGTCGGAGGC
>JAZQBR010000235.1:0-2637 GCA_045545855.1 Kiritimatiellia bacterium
ATGGCTACGATCCGACTTAGCAGGCCGCGGCGGTCGAGGCGAACATGGCGGCGCTCAACTACATGGTGAGGATGCGCCAGCAAAAGCTAGTCGATCTCAACTACGCCATGACGATCGTGACCCGCGCGAACGGCACGATGAAGGTGGAGGACGGCACGTCCACGGATCTCAGCGACGCGCTGGACGAGCTGCGCGATGCCGCCGACACCGCCCGCAAGTACAACGTGAATATACCCCTTGTCGGCCAGAACCGCAACCAGATACAGCGCATGGCCGGCCAGACGGCCGGTGCCGACCTTAAGCACGCCGTCGACCTGGAGAGCAACGCTCTGCAGCAAGACCTCGTCTCGCTGCAGAACCTCGTGCAGAAACGCGACACGACATACTCGACGGCCAGCAGCATAGTCAAGCGCGCGCTCAACGCCGGCAAGTCCACCATAAGGGCGGTCGGCAAGTAACGCGCACCAAACCATATTTGAGGAGACGGAAAATGGGCTCATACGACATTCACACCGAGAAGGTCGGTCTCAGCCGCGACTGGGGCCTTTCGTTCAACGACTACATATACGAAGACGTCGACATGACGACGCATAAGATCAAGAGGGTGCAAGTCGACCTTCAGGATCTCATGGTGCTTGTCGGCGCGAGAAGGGCTGTTGTGATCGAGGGCGAGATAACCCCGATGTCTGTGCGCATGCGCGAGCGCAACAAGTATCTCTCCAATCTCGGCGGCATACTCGCCAAGCTCACCAAAGTGCAGGCCGAATACAGCGGCGACGACTCCGGCAGCCTGACGAAAAACATTTCGCTGGAGGATTGGGAGTATGACATGCTCTCGAAAATCTCCAACATGATCCACAAATCCGGCTCGGGGTACTACGCGTCGAAGGCCGAATACGAAGGTCTCGTGCAGGCGGTCAAGAGCGCGATGGATAAAGAGAACAATCTCGCCCAGACCGACATGACGCGACTTCAGTCTCTGGTCGACGGGCGCGACGACGCGTATTCCGTCACGACGAACAACATGTCCGCGATCAGCGACACGCGCTCGAACCTCATTCAGAATCTGTAGCGCCCGGCGCTGCAAAGGGGGTAGTACATGCTCAAAGGAATATCGCCGGTCGTTTCGCCGGAACTTCTCAAAACGCTTGCCGAGATGGGCCACGGGGACGAGGTGGTCATCTCAGACGCCCACTTCCCGGCGCATACATTCAACGCGCGCGTTCTGCGCGCCGACGGCGTCGGTGCCGAAAGGCTGCTCGCGGGCATCATACCGCTTTTTGAACTTGACGCCTATGCGACGCCCGTTGTAATGATGGCTCCCGTGCCGGGCGACAGTCTCGACCCCGAGGTGGAGGCGAAGTACCGCCGCGCGCTTGGCTACGGCGGCGAAATCGAGCGGGTCGAACGCTTCGCCTTCTACGAGCGCGCGAAAAAGGCCTATGCGGTCGTGGTATCGGGCGAGACGGCGAAGTACGGCAATATAATCCTGAAGAAGGGCGTCACCCCGCTCTGACGCGTCGCCGCCGTGCGCGGCCTCGCTCTTCGGCGGAATATGGTATAATATCTTCATGTCACAGGAATGGAACATAAAATCGAGGGGGCATGTGTGCAGCTTCTGCCAGAAGCCGCTCGTCGACCGCGCGCCGATGGTAAGCGCGCTTAGAGAGTCCGCCGGCGGCTACGAACGCTACGACTGCCACACGGAGTGCTGGAAGGTCGCTCGGCGCGACTGGGCGCCGTTCTCGCAGTGGGACGGCGTCTATCAGGCTCCGGTCAAGGAGGAGAAGAAGGAGCCGCTCAAGAAGGAGGACGCGGGCGAGCTCATGAGAAAGCTCATCACGCTCGACGACCCGGCCATGAAGAACGTGGTGTATGTGCTTGCTGTGATGCTCGAGCGCTCGAAGATACTCGTCGAGCGCGACGCGAAGGCTCAGGATGACGGCACGATACGCCGCGTATATGAAGATCGCAAGAACGGCGACACATTTGTGATACTCGACCCTCGCCTTAGGCTCGAAAACCTCGGCGAGGTTCAGCAGCAGGTGGTGGCGCTCCTCTCGGGCACCAAAACTCTCGGCGAAGTCGCCAAGGAGGAGGAGGTCGAATCTGCCGCCAACTCCTGCGACGCGCCGGTTGCCGATGAAGAGGCTGACGCCTAGACAGCGGGCGGCTCTCGAGGCCATCGCCGAAGGCCGTGTAATCCCGGGATTGCGCCGGGAGCCGGACGGCTGGCATGCGCGCTGGCGCGCGCCCGGCGAAGACAACGCCTGGGTCGACGAATACATGCGGGCGGCCGCCGTTACGCCGCTCAGTGCGGACGCCGAGGATCAGCGCCATGAGACGCTTCACGACGCCTGGGCTCTCGCTCTCAGAAGCACCACGGGCCTCGTTCGATGGGACGATGCGGAATGCGCCGCGTTCGCCGCAGAGCTGGCGGAATGGAGCGGTGCGGCCGCAGCCGACCTTGGCGCGCGCGCACGGATATGTTTCAATCTTGAGTCGGCTGCGGACGGTTTCAGCCTCACATGTGCAGTGCCCAAAACCCGCCGCGCGCTGCGTTCGCTAGGTCAGGCGGCGTATGTGTTCGGCCCCATACGGGCAATGCATTCGGCGGGCGGCGTTCTCGCCGTAAAG
>JAZQBR010000236.1:0-1649 GCA_045545855.1 Kiritimatiellia bacterium
GAACTGCTTCAGCTGCAGATACTTTTTGGCAGACTTGTACCCTTCAAAGTTCTTCTGCACCACTTCGGTTCCGGAATGTCCTACCGTTCCCTTTGCATCAATAATCTGGAGGACAAGCTCTCCGTTCGTAATCTTCTCCCAGCCGCTTGTGCTGAATGCCTCCTGCTCGAGCCTTATAGCAGCCCCCGGAGCCAATGTTCCTTCCCCAAGCGTTATCCTGCACTTCGCCTTTTCAATGCTGGACCCAATCACTATGTTGATTCCCTCAAGGTCAAGCGCGATGGTGTCGCTGGTATTCGTGAGCGCAATCCATTCGTTCACATCTTCGCCTACAGGCACGCCGTCGAAGGCAAAAAACCTCAAATACATCGACTCGTTGCTGGGGAGCTCAACCTTGAGAACTTCCTCGCCGCCGGCTGTATTGAGCTTCTGCGACGTTGTTTCTGCGACAAGCCCCGCATTGCCGACAATCACCTGATTGGTAAGCTCCGCTACGTGTGCCGCAATATACGCCTTGCGATCGACAACGATGGTTATCGTGTCGTTCGCGTCTACGACCGTGCCGGACGGGAGCACCATGTTGAAGCGGCCTACAAGCTCCCAACCGCTCATATCAACCGCCTCGCTGTTGGCATTTCGTATGACAATCTTCTCGGCGTCGTCAATCGCCGTCTTCGTTTCATCTGTCGTGTTCACCACCGAGAAGCCAGCCTTCAGACTGGCAATCGGCGACTGCGCGTCCGGGATGCCCGCGTTGTAATCCCTGCCATAGCCGATTGTCTTCGCCGTGTTGTTCACGGAATGCGTGACAAAAAGGTGCTGACGGCGCGGCACGACGTAGTTGTCCCAAAGATCGGCGATTCCCTCGTCGAGGTTCATCGCCTTGGGCCACCAGTAGATGACCGTCCCGTTGCCGTAGCCCCACTTATTGCGGTCCAAAACCGCGTCCGCCGCGATGGCGTTCGTATAGGCGACGACATAGTTGTTCCAAAAAGGCGTGTTTTCTTTCGTCGTGCCGGGGGCTTTGAGCTGCTCGTCCATGACCGTCCTCAGGCGCCTCAGGTAGAGCCTGCGGAACTTCGGGCTCTGCCATACCGCCTCGAAAGCGCGATTGCCGGTGTTGATGGTCGTGTTCGAGCCATATCTGTGGCAGCGCACACGGTTGCCGCCGTAAAACGGATGCGACTTGAAATTGTCCACGTTCGCCATTGTCTGGTCGACCGGATACTTGTATGTCGCGTAGTTCCTGTCATCAAGATATATCGCGCCGAGCGAAACATTGAAGTCGTACCCGAGCGGCATCCATGTGTCCGTCCCGTTCACGTCGTAGTACGCGCAAAGATTCGCCCAAACGTCGTCGCATTCCTGGGTGATGCGCGCGGCGGCGAGGTAGTTGAGCCATGCCGGCAGATCGAACTTCTCGACGACCGTCTTTGTGACGGCGGCAATTTCGCTGTCCATGCCATTGCCGGCGAACGATTCGTTTATCTTGTCAGCCGCAGAGAACGTCCCGTAGAAAGCGCTCAGGACGGAGAGGTCTTTTTCGTTGCCGTCATCCGGCGTCTTCTTTTCGGTGCCGCCGCCGGTCGTCGCGCCGCTAAAAGTTCCGACGCTCTTGTATGAGTAGCCGAGCGGGTCCAGCCCGTAGT
>JAZQBR010000237.1:0-4204 GCA_045545855.1 Kiritimatiellia bacterium
CTGCGCTGCTGGCTGCTGGTTGCTGAGACACTTCCAACGCATTAAAAAACGATCCAGGGGCCCCGAAGGGGAAGGATCGGCTTTTAATGCGTTGGCCGTAATCGCTGCGTGCAGCGGCTCAGAAGCGCGGCAGTTTCGCGATGGAATCGGCGCGTCCGCCTTCGCGGGAACGCATGCGCCATATACGCCCGTGTTCGTCGCGCAAGGCCCTTAATCGGCTTTCATCGCGACGGTGGCAGGCGCAATCGACGAGATTCGCCATGTAGACGATTTCCTTCGCCCAGTCGTTGCCGTCCGCCCAGCGCTCGGCGGCGAGCCTCACCCCGGCGGCTATGCCGCCAATCTCCTCCAGTATGGCGTCCGTAAGGCCGGGGTGGCGCGAATAGCCGTGCTTGTTGATCAAGATATTGAAAAGTTCCGAGCAGTTGGCTCTTATAGCGCCGCCTCTGAGGTAGAGCGTGCCAAGGCGCAGTAAAAGCCCCCCGAGCGGCGCGTCCATGACGGAATCCAGCTCCCTTTCGAGGTCCATATTTGCGGCCTTTGGTCCTGAAGCGGCAAAATTGCCGGCAAGAATGATACCGGGCAGCGATGCGGCAAGAGGCTGCCAATGGCCCTCGTCGCCCCAGTCGGTCAACAGATAGCCCTTGGCCCCGAAGAGCCGGCCGGCCTTCTCGGCCGCCGCCAGATTCTCGCGCATATTTTCGACGCGGCCGGCGAGCGAGCGCCAGGCCGACGTACCGGGACAGACGTAGAAGTCGAGCCCGGCCTTCTTGAAAGCGGCGGCGTCGTGCTCGAACGGGTGGTACGATTCATACCCCCAGTCGAGCGCTATCATATCCTTTGGCAGGCGTTCGACCAGTTCGGGGTGGCGCAGAACGATGTCGCCCCAAAACATGGGGCGCTTGCCGTAGCGTCGAGCGATTTCGGCGACCTTCAAGAGAAAGCCGATGTACTCGTCGGGGTCGGCAATCTCAAACGTCTCGTCGCAACAGATGTTCACCAGAGCGGAGTCGAAGTTTGGCAGAAGCTGAGAAAGAAGGTCTTCGACAAGCGCGATAGAGCCCGGGTTCTGCGGATCGAGCGTTGTCGGCTCTTTCTTGATCGTCCCCCAAGTCGTAGTCGCGCCCCCCTTCGGGAACTTCGCGAGCGCGTTGTATTTCGGGTTCACGAGCCACCTCTCCATGTGGCCGAACGTATTCTGGTTGGGTACCAGCTCGACGCCCTGCATCTCGCAGTATGCCTGCAGCTTCGCGATCTCGGCCGGGGTCACCGGGTCGGCGTCCGCCCAGACGGTTTCATGGCCTTCGTAGGCGAAGGTGTGCTCGGTGTAGAGCTGGAACTGATTGTAGCGATAGCGCGCGAGGATGTCGACTATCAGCCGCAGCGTGCGCATGGTCGGCACGCGGTCGCGACTTATGTCGAGCATATAGCCTCGCGCTTCGAACATAGCGTCAGACTGCCGCCGGCGAACGGTAGGCGGCGAGCATGTTTTTCAAAACATCTATCGTGACCGGCTTGAGAAGGATGTCGGTGAAGCCAAGGTCTTTGTAGCTGTTCTGTATCTCTATGTCGGCCGTGACGGCGTAGACGGGCGTGCCGGCCAGCTTCGGCGCGGCGCGTATCGCCTTCACAAGAGCCTCGCCGTTCATTTTAGGCATCCACATGTCGGTAAGAACGATGTCGACCGGCTGCGCGTCGGGGGCCGAGAGCTTCGCGAAGGCCTCTTCGCCGTCCATGGCAGTGATGATGTCGACCACCCCCAGGCGCGCAAGCATGGCCTTGAGCACGAAAATGTTGACCTTGGAGTCATCGACGACCATAACGCGCGAAAGCTCGCGCTTGGCCGGCGCCGCTGGCGCGGGAGCCTGAGGCGTCGCGGCAGGCTCGCCCTTCGCCGGCGCGCGCGCGGCGGCCGCCGCGGGTCCGTGGACTTTTACGTGCGGTATCACGACCGTAAACGTCGTACCGACGCCAAGCTGCGACTTGAGACTCATCGAACCGCCCATGGCCCCGGCCAGCTGGCGGCATATCGCCAGCCCCAGCCCGGTGCCGCCGTTGCGTTCCAGCTTGGAGCCGACTTGCACATAGGGCGAATCAATGCGCTTCTGGTCCTCTTCGCTTATGCCTATGCCGGTGTCTTCCACTGCGAGCGTGAGAGTGCCGTCGCCGGCCGCTGCATCGTACTCGAACGACGCGCGCATCTCCACAAACCCGCGCTCCGTGTATTTGAGAGCGTTCGCAAAGAAGTTGAAAGCTATCTGCCTGAGCCGGTACGGGTCGAGCTCGAGAAGCGGGATGTCGTCGATCTTCGTCCTCAGAGCGACATCGGGCTTTTTGTTCGCCACCCGAAACGACTCGACGATTTCGCCAAGCAGCTTCGCGCAGTCTATCGGCTCGGCGTTGAGCGTGACGCTGCCCGACTCCAGCATCGACAGGTCGAGTATGTCGTTTATAAGCTGCAGCAGAGTCTTGCCGCTGAGCATAATCGAGTCGAGCGCCTGATCCTGCTCTTCGCGCGAGTTGAAACCCATCTTAAGCATCTGCGAAAAGCCTATGATCGCGTTCAGAGGCGTGCGGATGTCGTGGCTGACGGTCGAGAAGAAATAGCTTTTGGCCTTCGCCGCGTCGATAGCCTGCTGAACCCGTTCGCAGAAGACCGCGTTCGCGCGGTTGTCCTTGAGCGTCAGCGTGAAATGGGAGTAGAGCGCGGCGCGCGAGACGGGCTTCATTGTCATGCCGTTCATGCCGGCTGAAATCGCCCTGTCGAAAACCGACCTATTCGTGTCGGACGACATACCTAGAATGGGCATCGTTTTCGCCTTCGGGTGGGACGAGGCGCGAAACTCCGAGCACGCGTCTATGCCGCTCATGCGCGGCATGTTGATGTCGGTGAGAACAAGATCGAACCCGTCGCCGCCGGGGGCGTTCAGCCGCTCAAGAAGTTCTTCGCCGTCCTTCACGGTCTCGCACTTGGCGCCGAAATCCTCTACGAGCGACGCCGTCACCTCGCGGGTAATCTCTTCATCTTCGGCGACAAGAATCTTGTAGCCCTCGAATTCCCTGTTTGTTGCAATTTGATCATCCACAGTACGTACCCCCCTAGTTAAGCCTTGGCGCCTACCGCCCGAGAGCCTGCCGGCGCGTGGGCGGTGATTATGCCGATGAATTCCGCATGCATCGCCTCGAGACGCGCGACGTCTTCTTTCACACCGTCCATCGAGCCGCCGCGCGTGGTTTCGACAATCTTGACGCACAGCGACAGAAGCGGCGAAAGGCCGAGAGTCGAATACATGCCCTTGAGCTCGTGCGCCACATCAAAGACCGCCCGCGGATCGCCCGCGGCCGCCGCCGCGCCCAGACGCGAAATACTGGTGTTCGCCGGGAACTTCTGGAGCATCCTCTCGTAGAAACTCTCTTTGCCCACGAAAGTCTCTGAGAGAATTGCCTCTATCGCGCAGCCTTTTGCCTCGAGAATTTTGAGAAGTTCGCTTTGCATGCCGTCAATCGTCCTTTTCTGCGGCTGACGCGCCGCGCTTCGCGGCCTTGGCCGCCATGATGCGCGAAAGCGTCGCCATGAGTTCGGGTATTTTGAGAGGCTTGGCGACATGGGCGTCCATGCCGGCGGCAAGAGCCTCCTTGACATCAGATTCGAATGCATTGGCGGAAAGCGCCACAATCGGCACATCCGAGACGCCCTTTACGCCTATCGCCCTGATTGCGCGCGTTGCGTCGTAGCCGCCCATTACGGGCATGAGAACGTCCATTACGATCGCGTCGTAGCGCCCGGGGCCGCCGTCGCGCACTTTCTCGAAGGCGATCTTGCCGTTTTCGGCGGGGTCGACCTCAAAACCCGCGTCCGCCAGCACCGTTGTCGCGATTTCGCGGTTGATCTCGTTGTCTTCGGCAAGCAGCAGGCGCATCCCTTTGAAGTCGACGCCGGCGGTTTCGTCCGCCGCGGCGGCCGAAGCCGGCGCGCTCTCGCTCGCGGCATACGGCAGCGTGAGCCTTATTATAAACTCGGTGCCGGCGCCGGGAGCCGTCTCGACGTCAATCGTGCCGCCCATAAGTTCGACAATGCTCTTGGTGATCGACATGCCAAGGCCCGTTCCCTCTATGTTGCTCACGACCGCAGTTTTCTCGCGTGCGAAAGCGTCGAAAATATGGGCGGCGAACTCCGGGCTCATGCCAAGTCGGATCGTAGCCA
>JAZQBR010000238.1:0-10503 GCA_045545855.1 Kiritimatiellia bacterium
CCCTTTTTGTAACGCGGCAAGATGCCGCGTCTCCATTACCTCCCCACGCGCACCCACGCGCTCCCTTCCCGCCCACTTTTACTCTTTTTCCAAGTCGGAGGGCCAAGCGGTCTTAGGAAGACAAAGGGCTATGACAACTCCTTGGCTCACAGCACGACATGGCTACGATCCGACTTCCCTTTTTGTAACGCGGCAAGATGCCGCTTCTCCATTACCTCCCCACGCGCACCCACGCGCTCCCTTCCCGCCCACTTTTACTCTTTTTCCCGCTTTTCCTTCGTTTTCCTTAATCTTTCTACTGTTTCCACCCTTGGATTTTCTTTAACTTCTTTCTTGCTCCACCACTCCGATCGAATCGCGAACGGTACTCTCGAGCATCTTCCCGGACAAATTACCCCAAAAACAGCCATTTTTCTGCGTTTTCACCTCGGGTATAATGAAAACCCTTGCCCCTATTGGGTAGGGTAGGCTCCCCCTATTGGGTAGCCCCCCGTCACCCCCTATTGGATAGGGTACCCCACCCCCTATTGGGTAGTCCCCATACCCCCCTACCCAATAGGGTCGAAGGTTTTCGCCCAAACACCCCCCTGCCCCCCTACCCAATAGGGGCAAGGCTTTACTCCGCACCCCTTTTGGGACACTTCAGGAGCCATCATGCCTGAGTATACGGCCTTCACTCTCTTTAATCAAGTGTCTAGTTTACCTTTTGACTGCCTAAGCGAATTTTCAAAACATAGTATACATTTTTTCTCTGAAATTTTCAAGTGGGAATTTTCAAAATTTTCATTGCTTAGTCCTCGGCAGACTATCTAAAAACGCCGTGGCATAAACCTTCATCCCCGGGCTAAGCTGGGTCAAGTCGGCAGCCGAGCCGATTGTAAGCTTGTCCGTGATCTTGTACTGATTGCCGCTCCAGTAGATCTTCGGCGCGTCAACTATCAGAGTACCGTCCTGGTAGACCTTTACGCCATTGCTCTGCGCCGTGATCGAAACCGTGTACACGTGGGGTTTCGTCACATCCTGCGGTTCATATGAGAGCGTTTGACCGTTCGAATTTGTGCCGTCGTAGGTGATGTCAAAACGGTCCGTCTTGGCGTTGTACACGAGCTGGACCGGATGCGAGCCCTCCTTCCAGCCGCAAATCGCCCCGCTCTCGCCCTTCGCCAGCTCCGCAAGAACCTCAATCGTGAGCGTGTTCGCTACCGCGTTGCCCATCGAGTAAACCAGCGGCATGGAATCGCCCTCTCTGTACGCATACACGCCGCCTGCATATGAACTCGTCACATGGTGCCTCAGAGCGGAGTTGCCGAAAAACAGTCCGTTGTCCTTCGTGGGATCCTGGTAGAGGCGCACGTAGTCGATCTCCAACTTCAGCGGATAGCCCGCGCCGTCCGCCGGAGGCTCCTCGCTCATCGAGCCAAGCGCATAGTTGAAGATGAAGTAGAAGTGATTGTCACGGAACGGATACTTGCCGCTGTCGGGGTTCTGCAGCTCCGAATGCGGCTTGGTGAGGACTGTCTGCCCGTCGTAGCCGATGGTGATGGACGTTTCATCAACGTCGAGCGTGTAGACATGCCACTCTGCATCATCTATGGACGGAACATTGAGAGTCGGGTCATCGTACTGCTCTCCGTACATCTTGTACTTTGCCCCTTCCCAGGAATCGCCGTAGTGCAGCGTGGAATTGACCTTCTCGCTCCACTGGGCTTTCGTGGCGTATTCCTGCAGGTCGATTTCGCCGACCATGGGCCAGCTGTCCTGCGTAAGTGCGCGATGGTGGTTCTCAGGCACGTTGAGGTCGCCATACGAATCGACGCGGGAAAGGTCCTGACCGACCAGCCAGAGCGCCGGCCATGCGCCGGTCGCAACGCTGTAGCGCGCACGCACTTCCGCGTGTCCATACCTGAAAGCAAGTTTGCCCCAGCTGTCGATTGCCGCGGACTTGTAGTCCTGTGTCGCGGTGTTCTTCCTCCAGTCGGAGCTGGAGGAATCGTAGAACGGATTCTGCGTGCCGGGCGCATAGCTGACCGTGATGTTCAGCGCGCCGTTCGAGACGGAAAGGACCGACTGGTCGTCCAGATACATCTGACGCGCATTGGCGTTGCGCACAAGTCCGTGCTCCGGCGTCCAGAAGCGGCTATCGAGCTCGTCACCGTTGAACTCCTCGGCAAACACCAGCTGCATTCCGGCCATGCGGGCGACATCTCCGTCCGTGAAGTCGCCTGTGAAAATCGCGAGGTCGTCGATCAACCACGGCGAGCCCATGAGGTAGGTGCGCGGATCTGCGCCCTCGGCCCGCTTTGCGCGGCGTCCTCCGACGAGCACTTCCGTGAGCTGGCCAGCGCCGAAGTCGTTCAACGCGCCCGATTTGCCGTAGGTCGGAATATAGACGGTCCGCTTGTTGCCGCCATCAAGATAGATGTTTACGGTGCCATTCGAATTCCTGGGCACGACAACGGCAATGTGGTGCCAGGCCGAAGGAGCGAAGGAGTATGCCGGCTCCAAGGCGCCGAGGCCACCGCCCTCTCCCGTGGAATCAAGATTCGCGTCATAGAGCTGCACGACTCCGGATCCGGCACTCTCGAACCCGTAGTTGCCCTTTCCGATACGAAAGCCCATGAAGTCCGACCAAGACTTCGCTCCGTCATCCTTGAACCAGAAGGTAATCGCATAGCCTGTGTTGGTTGTCGCAAGAGGCGCGGCGTCGGTGGCGATGATGGCCGGGCATCCGCCCGTCGTCTTAAAGGAGCTCGCACCAACCTTGGCATCCGTCGAGCACACAGGATCGCCGTCGATCCACATAGTAGGAACGACGGTTCCCGTCGATTCGTTGGCAGTGCTACCCTCAAACGCCAAACGGTACACCATCTCCGATCCGGCACCGCCGGAAGAAGCGCGAAGCCTGTCTTGCGCCATAGCAGGAGTTATTCCCGCAAGCACTGCGAATGCCAACGAAACGCCAAAACGCTTCGCCGACGACGTTGACAAGGCTTTCGCCCTGCCGTGAGAACCTATATTCATTGCTCTTATTCCCCTTTGTGACTGCGTTTTCATGCAATACCCTACACCTACACAGGTTTTAGACGGAAATTGTAACACAATATTGCAGACTTGTGCAATTGGAATATAAATAAAACTTGGCGGGGGCTGCGAGGCATGATTAACGCATTCGCTTAATACCCGCAACTGCCTCTTTGCCTCACGGGGGCTCCCCCCATGGTCATTTCCAGTTTCACAATCTGAGATTGATTTTAGAGCACGGCAATTTCGTCAGCGGCGAGGCCAGTGTATTTCGCGATGGTTTCCACTGCCATGCCATCGGCTTTCATCTGCCGTGCAGACTGGAGCAACTTTTCAACTTTCGCCTCTGCCTCGGCGCGTTTCGCATCTGCCGCGGCGAGTTTCGCATCTGCCTCGGCGAGTTTCGCCTCTGTCTCGGCGAGTTTCGCTGCCTGCTCTGCCATGTACCACTTCTTTGTGGCCTCAATGCTGACGCGGTCCCAAAAACCCTCGTAGGCGGCGCGTTCAAAGTCATTGAGCCCAGACTCCCTGATTATCTCCAGCGCCTCCCCCGTCTGCGGATTGTCGAGAAGGTCTTGCGACACATCATCCGCGCCGTCCCGGTCAATTTCCGTCAAGAAGCGAAGCCACAAAACTTGCATCTTCTTTTCGGTCAGGTTCTTTGCCTTGAACTTCGGGAGCTCCACAAAGACAATGTGCAGTCCGTCCAGCACCTTGTTGGAATCGAGGTCGTGCACAAGATGATAATAATGGTAGTACCCGTCCATATCCGGCTCGAACGTGTGGTTCACCAGATTAAGGGAATAGACAGGCTGGAGCAAATGATAGTTATTGCCTTTCGGCAATTGCCTGACATACGCCTTTGCAGAGTTGAGCAGCACTCTCTGTTTGAAGTCGGGGAACCACTCCATTTGCATTTCGACGATAAACTTGCGCCCGCCGGTTTCTTCGCAACGGACATCAACGATGGAGTTCTTGCCAAGCGGCGTCTCCGGCAAAAGCTCCGGCGGAAGGTACTCTATCGACTCGACCTGCTTGCCCTCGTCAAGAGGCAACAAGGCGTTAAGGAGGCTTATGACGAGATTTTTGTGCTCGCCAAAAACCTTCTTGAAGGTCACATCGGCCTTTGGATCAAGGTATTTTGCCATGTCTTTCTCCTTGCTCGCCGTTTCAAGGCATAGTATCGCTAATAAGAAAACGTAAATAATATACTAAATTTCGTGCCAAAAGTCAATGGAGGCAATTGCAAAAAACCCGAATATATCTCACGCCAAGTTCGCAAAGTACGCGAAGTTTCGTTTTTAGGGTTGCTTTGCGAACTTAGCGTACTTTGCGTGAAACAAGTAAGTAGGTTTTGCAACTGGCTCAATGGGATGGCGGCGGCTTGACGGGGCGGGGAGCGATTTGGTATAATGACCGGCATGAAAACATCACTTATTCTCTCGCTGTGCGCGTTTGCGGCCGCCACCGCAGGCGCTTACCCGAAGCCCTATGCCGCCGACGTCTCCACACCAGAGAAAAAGGCGGCGCTTATCAAGACTCTCTGGGCCCACGACACCTCGACTGACGTGCGCATCTGGCCGGCCGAGCGTCTCAAACCCGAGGCCGAGACCGCGCCCTTCTCGTTTATGGAGCATGAGCTCGACGCCAGCAACCTCGTAGTGGGCAATGTGATAAACCCGCAATTCTCGTTCTTCCCGGCGGCTGAGGAGGGTCCGCGCCCGGCGGCCGTCGTCTACCCTGGCGGCGGCTACCGCGTGCTGGGCTGGAACAAAGAAGGCGTCGAAGTCGCGAGATGGCTCAACTCTCTCGGGTTCTCAGCCTTCGTGCTGCTCTACCGCACGAACGACAGAGACGGCGCCCTCGCCGACGCACAGCGCACAATGGGGATCCTGCGCCGGGACGCCGCCAAATACAACATCGACCCCGCCCGCATCGGCGTAATCGGCTTCTCGGCGGGCGCCAATCTCGCAGTGCGCCTCGCCACAAACTGGCGCACGCGCGTCTACGGGCGCGTCGACGAGGCCGACGATCTCCCGTGCCGGCCCGACTTCATGATGCCGATATATCCGTGGGACCTTCGCCCGCGCAAGGTCTCCACAAGCGATACGCGCGGCTGGCAAAAGACGATCAAGCTGGCACCGGCGTATCCGGTCGACGCCGAGACGCCGCCTGCGTTCACGGTACAGGCGATAGACGACTTCTGCGAGATCGAGACGGCCGTCGGGCTCGACTTCGCCCTTCGCCGGGCGGGAGTGCAGTCGGTCCTGCGCGTATACCAGAACGGCGGCCACGGCTACGGGCTGAGGCGCCTCGGCCGCGCGACGGACGTCTGGTGCCACGAGGCGGCGGGCTGGCTCGCCCAGTTCGCCGATCCCGCGAAATACAATCCCTTCCGGGCCGCGAAACAACTTCGCCTTGGGGACTAGACCGGGGCGGGGGAGATATGGTATAATATGCGGCTAATTCAGGAGTAGAAAAAGAAATGCACCCTTATCGAACGCATACAAGCAACGAACTCCGCGCCTCTGACGCGGGCAAGACTGTCAGGCTTTCAGGCTGGATGTTCCGCCTCAGGGACCACGGCGGCATCCTCTTCGTAGACCTGCGCGACCACTACGGCCTTACGCAGATTGTCGTACATCCTTCGCGCAGCTTCTTCGGCCTTGTCGAGAAGGCCCACCTTGAAAGCGTCATAACGGTCACGGGCGAGGTGAAGTTGAGAACGCCCGATACTATCAATCCCGATCTGCCGACGGGCGAGATAGAGATCGAGGCCAACGAGCTCGTGATGGAGTCTGCCTCGCAGGTGACGCCGCTCTACATCCCCGACGAAAAGGCCGACGAGAGCGAAGACGTGAGGCTTCAGTACCGCTTTCTCGACCTGCGCCGCGAGAAGCTGCACAAGAACATCGTCCTCAGGAGCCAGGTCATACGCTTTCTCAGAGAGAAGATGTGGGAGAAAGGCTTCAACGAGTCCCAGACGCCGATTCTCACGGCGTCGTCGCCCGAGGGCGCGCGCGACTACCTCGTGCCAAGCCGCATCCACCGCGGCATGTTCTACGCCCTGCCGCAGGCCCCGCAGATGTTCAAGCAGCTCTTGATGGTCTCGGGCTTCGATAAATACTTCCAGATCGCGCCATGCTTCCGCGACGAGGCCGCGCGCGCCGACCGCAGCCCGGGCGAGTTCTACCAGATGGATATCGAGATGAGCTACGTCACCCAGGACGAAATCTTCGCGGTCGTCGAAGACGTCGTCTCGGCGACGTTCAAGAAGTTTTCCGACTGGGAGTGCAACGCCGCGCCGTGGCCGCGCATCAAGTACCGCGACGCGATGATGACGTACGGCAGCGACAAGCCCGATTTGAGAAATCCCCTCAAGTGGATCAATATGTCGGACTTCTTCGCCAAGGCCGATTTCAAGGCGTTTGCGGCGTGCGTCGCCGGCGGCGGCCTCGTCAAGGGCCTGCTTGTCAAAGGCATCGTAGGCGTCGAAACGAGAACGTGGTTCGACAAGCGAGAAGCCTTCGTCAAGGAGAACGGCGGCAAGGGCCTCGGCTACATCAGCTGGACCAAGGAAGGCGAGCTCAAGGGGCCGATCGCGAAGTTTCTCTCGGCGGACCAGCTCGAGGAGATGAAGAAGCTCTCCGGCATGGAGCCGGGCGACGCCCTCTTCTTCATGGCCGCGCCGGTCGACGAGTGCAACAGGCTCTCGGGCCTCGTCAGGACCGACATCGCGGACCACATGACGAACGACATACGCGAGAAGAAGTGCTACAAGTTCTGCTGGATTGTCGACTTTCCGTTCTTCGAGAAGGACCCCGAAACCGGCAAGATCATCTTCTCGCACAATCCGTTCTCGATGCCGCAGGGCGGGCTCGAGGCGCTTGAGACGAAAGACCCGCTCTCGATCGAGGCGTACCAGTACGACGTGGTGTGCAACGGCATAGAGCTTTCGTCCGGCGCGATTCGCAACCACCAGGTCGAGGTCATGTACAAGGCCTTCGAGATCGCCGGCTACACCAGGGACGACGTCGTCAAGAAGTTCGGCGCCCTTCACCGCGCGTTCCAGTTCGGCGCGCCGCCGCACGGCGGCATAGCCCCCGGCGTCGACCGCATGGTCATGCTGCTCACCGACACGCCCAACATACGAGAGGTGATCGCCTTCCCGATGAACCAGAAGGCCCAGGACCTCCTGATGGGCGCGCCCAACTATGTCACCGAGCAGCAGCTGCGCGAACTGCACATCAAGATTCGCGGCACAAACGAAGGCGACGTCAAGCCCGTCAAATGAACGAGAAGCTGAAGCAGACCCTCAAAGCGTGGCCGGTAATCCTGCTGATTGCGGTCGCGCTTTGCTTCATAACGAAGTCCGTGGCCGAAGGCTGCTTCGGCATAACGCTCGAGAGCCAGTCGACGGTCGAGGCCGTAAAGGCGCTCGTGAAGCACGCGTGCAGCAACATCGGCTGGCACAAGATCTTCTTCAGGGACGTCCTCGCGCTGGCGAGTGTCTTCGCCCAGACCGTGCTGCTCGCGCCCGTCCTGGAGGAGATCGTCTTTCGCTGGATTCTCTGGCGCCTGCCGCGCCCGGCCGTGGACTGGGTGCCGGCGGTCACCTCGTCGGCCCTCTTCTCGGCCGCCCACTACATAGTCATGCCATGGCCGAACGACGCGTTCATCGCCCTTTTCTTTTTCGGCATGGCGCAGTGCTGGCTCTACAAAAAGACCGGCGCGCTTTGGTGCGCGATGCTCAACCACGCGCTCTTCAACGCCTCAAATCTCGCGATTCTGCTCGTGATGCCGTAATATGAAGGTCTGCTTCGATACTTTCGGCTGCAGGCTCAACCGGGCCGAGGCCCTTGAGATGGAAGCGAAATTCCTCGCCCGCGGCTGGACCCTTACGGAAAAGCACTCCGAGGCCGACATGATTGTCGTCAGAGGCTGCAGCGTGACGGCGCGCGCCGAGAGAGAAGCCGTGCACCTTTTGGACCATCTTAAGCGCAATTACCCGATGAAGCGCATCGTCGCGACGGGCTGCCTCAAGGACCGCAAGAACGAGCATTGGCTGAAAGATCTGGCCGGCGACGCGCCGGCCGTCGCCACGCGCACCGCGCGCGCCTACCTGAAGGCGCAGGACGGCTGCGCCGGGCAGTGCACGTTCTGCACCGTGCCGAAATTCAGGGGTGCGCCAGTCTCCACCCCCTTCGACAAGGTCGTGGACGCCGCGAAACGGTTCGTCGACGCCGGGTATCGCGAAATCGTACTCACGGGCTGCTGCCTGACGCAGTACGTCGACGGCGCGAAGCGCCTGCCGGAGCTTGTCGCCGCCATTGCAGAAGTCGACCCCGGGTGCAGGGTGCGGATTGGGTCCGTCGAGCCGGTGGCCATAGCGGACGGCGTCGTGGACGCAATGGCCGGGCACGCCAACATCTGCCGCTTTCTGCATCTGCCGGTGCAATCCGGCTCGCCTCGCATTCTCGCGGCCATGAAGCGCCCGTATCTGACCAGAGACGTGGAGGCTCTCGTTCACAAGGCCGCGAAACTGATGCCGGACATCGGGCTTGGGTGCGACCTGATGACGGGCTTTCCGGACGAGATGGAGACCGATCACCTCGCGACGCTCGCCCTTTTGAAGCGGCTGCCCTTCACGAACGCGCATATCTTCCCGTACTCCGAGCGGCCCGGCACGCCGGCCGCGACGATGCCGGGCACGGTGGCGCCTGAAGCGCGCAGCGCGCGCGCCCACGAGCTCGCCCGCGAAGCGAGAAAGATGAGGGAACGGTTCGCCCGGCGCTTCAAGGGCCGCACTGTGGATGTCGTCGTGGAAGATGAAAAACGCCTCGCCGGATGGACGTCTGAATACCTGTGGTGCGAAACCGGCGAGGATAAAGCCGGCGTCATTTCACGCGTGCGGCGGCTCAAAGGCGAGGGGAGCCTGAGAAAGTCGCTCGTCAAGATGATTGTCCGCGATGTGCAGGGCGACATACTGGCGGGAGACCTCTGCTGATGGCCGGCGAGACAGCGAAGACGCGCGCGATATGCCTTAGAATCTCGCCGTGGTCGCGCACCAGCCACGTCGTAACATGGCTCACGCCGCACGGCAAGCTCTCCACGGCCGTCAAGGGCGCAGTAAGGCCGAAAAGCGCCTTTCTGGGCCAATACGACCTGAACTACGTCTGCGAAATCGTCTACTACCTCTCGGCCAGGGGCGAAGTGCACGCGCTCAGGGAATGCTCGCCTGTCGAGCGCCACGACGCCCTGAGGGACGATTTCAGGGCGCTCCTCGTGGCCGAGCACTACCGGAGCATCGCCGAAGAAATCGCCCCGTACGGCCCCGAGGCGGCGGAGTGGTTCGAGCTGCTCGCGGACGCGCTGAGGTCTCTGGAGGGCCGCAAGAACCGCTTGGCCCAGATGCTGGGCTACGAGCTCGCGGTGCTTCGCCTGGCGGGGCTGGCCCCCGAAGTAGAGGCCGAATCTGGCGCTTTCGCCTTGCGCGGAGAGCGAAAAATGCCAGTGTCGGCAGAGGTGGCCAAGTGTCTGAGGGCGCCCGAGAGAGAAAAAAATCCTCAGATTCTGCTGGACGCGGCGAGGGTAATTGGTGTATTCTATTCATTCCACCTGGAGAAGGCGCCTGAAAGCAGGCGCACGGTTCTGCAGATGGTCACAACAAAAGAAGAAGGAAAATAAGATGGCCAAGATTCATCTCATGGGCGCGGCGCTCGTCGCCGCAGCTGTCGCCGCCGGGTGCTGCGACAAAAACGAATGCGCCGCGAAAGAATGCGCCGCCGGGGGCGAAGCCGCCGCCGCCGCACCCGCCGAAACAGTCAAAGACCCCAACGAGGCGATACTCTCCGTCGAGGGCAAGACGCTCACGCGCGGCGAAATCGAAGCGGATGTCAACAAGGTGATGGAGGCTTCGGCCGGCAGCATCCCCGCAGAGCAGGCCGAGGCCGTCAAGCGCAACGTGCGCCTGCAGGTCGCCCAGGAGTACCTTATCAACACCGCTCTTACAAAGAAGGCCGCAGAGCTCGGCTACACGGTGAACGACGACGAGGTAGCCGGTCATGTCGCGGAGCTTCTCAAGCGTTCGGCCGGCAGGCCAGGCGCGCCCAAGGATATGGAAGAGCTCGTCGCGAAGCATCCGCTCGGCAGAGAGCGCGCCATGGCCGAGGTCAAGGCCACGGTGCTGATCGACAAGATGATCAAGGGCGAGGTCATGGACAAGGATGCCGCCGACTACGAGGCCGACGCTCAGAACATCCTCGACAGAATCGCCAAGCAGAACGCCGAAGCGAAAACCGACGAACAGTGCAAGGCCATCATCGAGGAGGTCAAGAAGACCCTCGACGCCACGCCTGAAGCCGAGCGCGCGGCCGTGTTCGCCAAGCTGGCGACCGAGAAGTCCGACTGCCCGTCAAAGGCCAAGGGCGGCGATCTCGGCGAGTTCGGCCACGGCATGATGGTGCCGGAGTTCGACAAGGC
>JAZQBR010000239.1:0-2792 GCA_045545855.1 Kiritimatiellia bacterium
ACCGAGAAGGTCGGCGACGAGCTCTACAAGACGATCGACAAGAACATCTCGCCCGAGAACAAGAACCCGACCGAGCTCAACCCGGTCTACATGTTCGTCGACTCGAAGGCGCGCGGTTCGAAACTCCAGATCCGCCAGCTCGCCGGCATGCGCGGCCTCATGGCCAACCCCTCGGGCGACATCATCGAGCGCCCGATTACGGCGTCCTTCCGCGAAGGTCTGTCTGTTCTCGAATACTTCATTTCGTCCCACGGCGCCCGCAAGGGTCTCGCCGACACGGCCCTGAAGACCGCCGACGCCGGCTACCTGACGCGCAAGCTCGTCGACGTCTCGCAGGACGTGATCATAACCCAGGAAGACTGCAACACGGTCAACGGCATCGAGGTCGAGGCCATCATCGAAGGCGACGAGGTCAAGGTCTCGCTCGGCGACCGCGTTCTCGGGCGCACCGCTCTCTACGAGATCCGCGACCCGAAGACCGGCGAGGTTATCGTGCGCTCCAACGAGGAGATCAACGAAGCCGCCTGCGCCGAGATCAACAGGCGCGGCATCGACAAGATCTGGATCCGCTCGGGCCTCACGTGCGACGCCGAGCACGGCATGTGCGCGAAGTGCTACGGGCGCGACCTCTCCACGGGCCGCCAGGTCGAGATCGGCACAGCCGTAGGCATCATCGCCGCGCAGTCCATCGGAGAGCCCGGCACCCAGCTGACGATGCGTACGTTCCATATCGGCGGCACCGCGTCGGCTACGGCCAAGGTTCCTGAAATAATCCTCAAGAACGACGGCGTCGCGAAGTTCGTCGATGTGAGAAAGGTGCGCAACGACGAAGGGCACGAAGTCGTTCTCAACAAGAACGGCTCGCTCGAGATCTACTCGAAGGCCGGCGCCAAGCTCGACACCTACCAGCTGCAGATGGGCACGACGCTCCTCGTCGAAGACGGCGCCGAGGTCAAGAAGGGCCAGAAGGTCGCCGTGTGGGATCCACACTCCGTGCCGGTTCTCTCAGAAGAAGCGGGCACCATTTCGTTCGTCGACTTCGAGGAGGATGTGAGCGTCAAAACCGAGACCGACCGTACGACGGGCGCGAAGACGCTGGTCGTTCTCGACACGCGCGAGTCGAACCTGCACCCGAGAATCGATATCATCGGCCCCGCCGGCGAGTCGCTCGACACCCACGACATTCCTACGGGCGCCATTGTCATGGTGCGCGACGGCATGAAGGCCACCGCCGGCATGCTTCTCGCGAAGACGCCCCGCGAGGCCGCCAAGACCCGCGACATCACCGGCGGTCTGCCGCGTGTCGCCGAGCTCTTCGAGGCCCGCCAGCCCAAGGACGCGGCCGAAATCGCGAAGATCGAAGGCGTCATCGCGTTCGGCGAGAACGTTCGCGGCAAGCGTTGCGTCAAGGTCGTCGACAGCATCACCGGCCTCGAAGAGGAGCATCTCATCCCGATGGGCAAGCAGATCGTCGTGTTCAAGGGCGATCGCGTGAAGAAGGGCCAGCAGCTCACCGAAGGCCCGGTCATCCCGCAGGAAATCCTCGAGGTGTCGGGTCCGCAGGAGCTTGAGAAGTATCTTGTGAACGAAGTCCAGCAGGTCTACCGCCTGCAGGGCGTCGAGATCAATGACAAGCACATCGAGATTATCGTGCGCCAGATGCTTCGCAAGGTTCGCATAACGAACCCGGGCGACACCGACTTCCTCTGGGGCGAGCAGGTGACGCGTCAGGTGTTCCTGCGCGTAAACGAGCAGATGATGATGGCCGGCCGCCGTCCCGCCGAGGCCCAGCCCGCGCTTCTCGGCATTACGAAGGCGGCTCTCGAGACCGACTCGTTCATCTCGGCCGCGTCGTTCCAGGATACCACCCGCGTTCTTACCGAGGCGGCCACGATGGGTCGCGTCGACGAGCTGCGCGGCTTCAAGGAGAATGTCATTCTCGGCCACCCGATACCCGGCGGCACGGGCTTCCCGCTGCACCGGTATCTGAAGCTGGTGCCGCTGTGCGACACCATCAGCGACGCCGAGATGGACCAGCTGCGCGAGGAGCAGCGCCGTCGCCACGAGGCACTCTACGGCATACCGACATCCGGCATACCGGGCGAGGAGAACGATGATGACGACGACGATCTCGGCGAGCCGGTGCTGATCGCCGACAATGGCGACACGTCGGCAGATGGTGCGGACTTCCAGAACGCCGACGAAATCGTTTCGGACGGTGGCGACGACCTTCTGATGTAACGCGCCGGAGCCTGGCCGGCAAACGCGGGGCGCGGCGCTTGACCGCGCCCCGCTTGCCGTTTGACAGACGGGCTTAAAGGCGGCGGACATGAAAATCGTCCACACCAGTGACTGGCACCTTGGCGCGCGGCTTCGCGAGGAAGACCGCTCCATGGAGCACGCCGCCTTTCTCGACTGGCTCGCCGGGCTGATGGCCGGCGAGCGCCCCGACGCTCTCGTCGTCTCGGGCGACATCTTCGACCTGAAGTCGCCTTCGCCCCAGGCCCAGTCTCTATACTATGGCTTTCTCGCCCGCGTCGTTGCGGGCCGCCTCTGCCGGCGTGTGATAGTCGTTGCCGGCAATCATGACAACAGCCGTCTTCTGGCGGCCCCGTCGCGCCTGCTGGTCGAGCTGGGCGTTTCGGTTGTCTCCGTCGCCGCGGACGACGTTTCGGGCGAAGTAGTGGTCGTGCCTGACGCTTCGGGGTCGCCTGGCCTCGCGGTGGCGGCCATCCCTTTCATGTTCGAGGCGGAACTCTCCAATTTCGGCCTCGAGGCAGTCAGCGCCGGCG
>JAZQBR010000240.1:0-4560 GCA_045545855.1 Kiritimatiellia bacterium
CCTTTCCTGTTTGGTGGTTAGCACTTCGTATTATACCGAAGATCGAACTTGAAAGGCAACGCTCTTTCCCTAAAATCGGCTTGAAAACGCGCAGGCCGTCGCAATGCCTCGCTAGCGAAGAAAAAATTGGGGAACCTCCAATTGAGGTTACGATTGAACGTTTTCGCTATATATGATATAATGTTGGAAAATTCTTGACTGCAAGTGAAAGGGTTCATGTCCGAGATCGAAAAAAATCTGCAAAGTCTGAATGAAGTCATTGTGGGATCGTCAAGTCCTGCTGTGGCAAAGCTTTTGACTCGCCTCAAACGGGATGGGCGCGTGGTCAGGCTTGCGCCGCGCTTGTATTCGACGAATAAAGCTGATTCGCCGGAGAACATCGTCCGCCGCAACATCTGGACGATTGTCGGAAAGCTTTGGCCAGGGTCTCGCCTTAGTTATCGGAAGGCGTTTGAATACGCGCCACATGAGGGACACGTCTTTCTCGGATACAAGTACACTCGAAAGGTGGCGTTGCCGGGGTTGACGATACATTTCATATCGACGCCGGAATCCCTCCCGTCCGATTACCCGTTCATGGAGGGGCTGGGCGTATCGTCTCATGCGAGAGCGGTCTTGGAGAACCTCGAACCTGACCGGACGCAAGGCGGGGTGGAAAAATGTCTGCCGACGGAGGTGATTGAAGAGCGGCTGGAGGTCGAGTTTGCGGCTGGTGGCGAGGCGGCGCTTAACAAGTTGCGCGACGAGGCGCGGGCGGTTGCGGTGGCGACGGGGATGGAGTACGCTTTTGCGCGTCTGGACAAGATGGTCGGAGCGCTTCTTTCGACCCGTCCGGCGAATGTACTCAAATCAAGCGTTGCCTTGGCGCGTGCCGCGGGCGAGCCGTTCGATAGCCATCGAATCGAGCTTTTCGGAAAATTGCTGGAGCATCTTGCCGGCAAGGAGTTCCCGGAATGCCATGACGAAAACGTCTATGATGGCGACTACGCCACGTTTGCCTTCTTCGAGAGCTATTTCTCGAATTACATTGAAGGAACAGTCTTTGAGTTGGACGAGGCGCGGCGCATCGTCGAGACGGGTGTGGCGATTCCAACGCGCGACGCCGACAGCCACGACATACTCGGTACCTACGCCATCGCGTCCAATCGGCGGGAGATGTGCAGGCGGGCGGCGACGGCGGACGAGTTCCTTGATATTCTGAGATCGCGGCACCGCGTTGTAATGTCGGGCCGTCCGTCATGTGCGCCGGGGCTGTTCAAGACGCGTGACAATCGCGCCGGGAACACGCATTTCGTGTCGTTCGACAGGGTACGCGGCACGTTAAAGCGCGGGTTTGATATGTCGCGCTCTATCCGTCATCCTTTCGCAAGAGCGGTGTTCATTATGTTTCTTACGAGCGAAGTCCATCCCTTTGCCGACGGCAATGGACGCATTTCGCGCCTGATGATGAACGCCGAACTGACTGCGGCCGGACAGACGAAGATCATTGTCCCTACCGTGTTCCGTCCCGACTACATCGGGGCGCTGAGGCGGCTTTCTCGCGATGGCGATCCAGAGGTGCTTGTCGCCGCCATGGCGAGGCTCTGGGATTTCGCCAGATGGCTGTCGTTTGGCGATTTCGAGACAATTAAGAGCCGTCTTGAGAAGAGTGGAGCCTTCTCGGATGACGATGGTGTAATCCTCCGTTTCGGCAATTGAGTGATTTACGACATGAAAGAAACCATTTGCACGAATCGACGGGGAATGTTGCCAACCACCTTCGCCAAGGCTACGGCGGTCAAGATGTGGAAGTGTTGCCAATGGCCAATACCAATTGCCAATGAGGTTTAGCCGCAAAGAGCGCAAAGGACGCAAAGAAGGGAGCATGTCAATGAAGTATATGATGATTGTATGCGTTGCGGCGGTAGTGGTTCTCGGCTGCGTCGCGGAGGATTCCGCTGTGCGGACGGATAAGGCGGCAAGACCTGAGAAATGGGCGGTGCCGATGACATGCGCTGGTGTTCCCAATCTGCACAAAGTCTCGGACAATCTCTACCGCAGCGCTCAGCCGACGGCGGAGGGGATGACGAACCTCGTTGCGCTTGGCATAAAGACTGTCGTGAATCTTCGCGACAACCATTCCGATTCGGACGAGATCGGCGACCTTCCGCTGAAGGCGCGGCGCATTGAGATATTCACAGCCAACATGAAGGACAAATACGTCGACGAGTTTCTTTCCGTCGTCGACGACACAAACGCAGTGCCGGTTCTTGTGCACTGCCAGCACGGGGCGGACCGCACGGGCACGATGTGCGCGATGTACCGCGTCCTTCGTGGGGGCTGGACGGTGGATGATGCGATAGACGAGATGAAGAACGGCGGCTATGGCTACCACTCGGTCTGGGGCAATCTCCCGCGCTTCATCCGCAAGTCCGCGGAGTGGCGAGCCAAGGACAAGTGGAATCCGGCGAAGATTCACTACGACAAGTGGTGACACGGCATATGTTTGTACACTGACAATATCAGATTTGTCCTGGAATGATTAGGACGCAAAGCAAGGAGGAGCGTTATGATGCAGTTTACGCAACGAAATGCGGGAAGCGTAGCGCCATTGACAACGGCAAGATATAGTGGTAATATATTGCCATGAACGATGTTCAGCACGGAGTTTCTTGACAGGACAGGATTATGAAAGGAGCGAAAGCATGAAGGTCAACAATGTGTATGCTGAGGAAATTGCCAAGTGCGATGGCGACAAGGCGACAAAGCCGTTTAGCGTTCTGTGGGACGACCCTGAAAGCGGCGCGGACTTGAAGGTCGTCTATCGAACGCCTAGAATTGCCGGGACGATCATGTGTCTCGTCGGTATTGCTGCAATATCCTTGGCATCGTATTGCGGCTGTCGATGTTTCGCTGATGCAAACCATGATGTCCTGATTGGGTTTTGCATTTTATTTGTGTTCGGCATTGGCATGACGATTGGCGGTCTCCGCACCGGCTGGACGCGGATGGAGTACGAGTTCAAGCGCGGCATCTGCACCGTGCGCTACGCGCTGGCGGGGCTTCTCCGCCGCGAATGGTCGTTCGCGTACAATGACACGACAATCTTTTTCGGGCACATGCCGCCGATGAGTGCCGCGCTTGTGACAGTCCCTGAATATGGCTTTTCTGACGGAGAGGGCAATGTGCTGTTTCGCACGAAGCAGGCGATGAAGGTTGAAAACTTCGACTATTTCGGACTCGTCGTGTCGGGCTATCTTGCGCGAAACGAGGACGAGGAGAAGTCTCGGCGGGCGATTGCCTCCATTCGGCTTGAACGCAATCTGCGCGACAAGTCCGCGTCCGAGAAGATGTGGATTTTCCTGGGCATTGTCATAGCAATCTCCGCGACCATGAGCATCATCAACATTCGCAGCAAACCGACAGAGAAAGAGCATCTGGCGGTGAAGGCGGTGATCGAGGCGTTCTTCAACGGAGGCGACTATCGGGCAGTTGCCGAGGCTGAGAAAGCGCAATGCAGAAAACGTGCACAGGCCGACATCGACGAAGCGCTGAATTACTGCGCGGAACTCTCGGCGGCGCGGCAAGAGCTGCATGAAGCGGGGGCGATTGCGGTCGCGAGCCGTCGCAGGGAAGTACTGCAAGGGCTTTCTTCAAGGTTGCGCGAACGAGTAAAGGCGATGAAAGACGTCAGGCGCAGAAGTGTTGCATCGTATGTATTTGAAAATTCCTTCGAGAGCTTGGCGGTGACAGCCGAGGCGTTCCTTACGCTGCAGAATCCTTCAATCGCCGTTCAACATGTTCCGTTCGAGGCTGAGGGAATCCCTCTTGACGAGGCGATGGAGCACAGCCCGACGGCTACGCTTGAACTCCGTCTCTGCCACCCCGAAAACGACCGCCTTCAACGCGAAATGAAGGCGAACGGACGATTGACGGACGAGGTGCTGGCGGCGGCTCCGCAGATTGAAGGCTACAGACTCATGCGCGTAAGAGGGAAGGATGACTCCGTTTGCTATGTCTGCGATGATGTGGAGTTGTCGATGGACGACTTTGTATCGGCACGAGCGTCCAAATTGCCCTTCAACGAGGGCTTCTACGAAGTTTCCGCCAAACTGACGCCGGAAGGACGCGGTCGTCTTGCACGACTGACTCGCGACTACAAGCCACATGGCGCGAAGAACTCCTCTAACCAAGGGCGAGCGCTTGCCATCGTCGTGAATGGCGAACTTGTGGCGGCCCCCATCATAATGGAGGAAATCGACATGGGTGAATTCATCATAACGGGAAAGTTTACGAAGGAAGAGGCAGTCAACCTTGCCGCCGCGCTCAATTCCAAAGGCGGCGAATAGGGTTGACGTAGAATATACGGCACCGAAAGGAGCAGCCCATGAAACCAATTGTACGAATGATTCTCGTCACAACCCTCGCACGAGAAGGAAAAGGAGAATGTTGCCAACCTCCTTCGCCGAGGCTACGGAGGTCAAGATGTGGAAATGTTGCCAGTACCAATACCAATTGTCAATGAAAGGAAAACAGCGATGAAGAAATTGATGATGTCGATAGGATGCGCGGTAATGGCCG
>JAZQBR010000241.1:0-10132 GCA_045545855.1 Kiritimatiellia bacterium
CCGCTTGGCCTCCGACTTTCCCGAAAAGCCGGACGAGCTGAAGGGATTGCGTTCGCCCGGGCATTCGGTGATGCGCTGGCGCGAGGGCTACCAGCTCGACTTCGCTGGGCGGATGATGTGGGCCGTCACGCCGGAATACGAAGACGCCAACCACAATCCAGTCGCCGTCCTGAATGGCGACAAGACGAAGGGCGTGGTAAGGATTGCCGCGAAACGCGGAGACAAGGTGGCTCTATCCGCAGAAGGGTCGAGTGATCCGGACGGCGACGCGATTTCATTCGAGTGGTCGATCTACCGCGAAGCAGGGACGCTTAACGGCGGCGATCTTCGCGCGGACGGCGCGCGCGCCGTTCTCGATCTTTCGGCGATTCCCGAGGGGCCGTCGGGGTCGCTTCACGTCATTCTCCGTGTGCGCGATTGCGGTGCGCCGAATCTTTTCGCCTACCGCCGCGCGATAGTGGAGGTGACGGAGAAATGAAGCGAGGCTTGCTGTTCTGCGCCGCGCTGGCACTCTTGGCACAAGGTCAATTCCTGCCTTGCCGCGCCGGGCAGTTTTCGCGCAGCGCGGCGGATTTCGTCAAGGACATAACGCTGGGCATAAACATCGGGAACACGTTTGATGTCCCGAGCGGCAACGAAACGGAATGGGGCAACCGGCAAGTCACGCGAAGCCTCTTGCGCCTCTACAAGTCCAAAGGAATCAACGCTGTGCGCCTTCCAGTCACGTGGCGGCGGCAGTTCGACAGGGACGATCCAAAGCACGCCATACGCGGCGCGTTCCTCGACCGCGTGCAAGAAGTCGTGGACATGTGCATGGCGGAAGGGATGATCACGATCCTCGACATCCACCACGACGGCGGCAGCGAAGGATGGCCGGAGGAATGGCTTACGATAGACGGCGCGAACGAAGACCGCGCGAATGCAGTTCTCGCCGACATCTGGCGACAGATCGCGACGCGCTTCAGGAACTACGGCGAGAAGCTGGTCTTCGAGGCGTTCAACGAAATCCGCAAGGCGAAAAGCCACCCCGGCGAGGACGGCCAGCAGACCGGCAAGGACGACTGGGGCGGCAAGCCCATTTACTGCCGGACCGTCAACCGCTATGCAAAGACCTTCTACGAAACGGTGCGCGCGACAGGCGGCAACAACCGCAAACGCTATCTCGCGATTCCCACCTACGCCGCGACTGGCGACGAGCCGTCGTGCCTCGCGTGGGAGCATCCCAATCCGTCAGACGATCACGTGATGGTCGATATACATGTTTACGAGCCGGGGTGGTTCTGCCTTTGGGGCGACAGAACCGACTACAACAAGGAAGAGTTCCAGAAGCGCCTCGTCGAGGTGTTCGGTCAGCACAAGCGCATTTTCATCGACAAGGGCATTCCTGTCATAATCGGCGAGGTCAACGCCGAGAGGCGCTATCACGGCGGCGACAAGTCGAAGCCAAACGACGCCGACCGCGTGAAATGGGCGAAGCACTATGCGTTCGTGACGCGGCGTTTCGGCTGCCCGTTCTTCATCTGGGAGCCGGGCGGCTATGAAGGAATGGGCCTTGTCGATAGGGCTGAACTGAAATGGTCCCACCCGGAGATAATAGATGCGTTCAATGCCGGTCGCAGGCAAGCCGACAAAAAGCGCTGATTCCGACTGCGCGGCGCTATCACCCTGCGGGGTGATAGCGCTTCAAGGCGAAAAGTGCTATCATATTCAGCAACCTAAGGAGCTAAAAAGGAATCCGCAAATATGAAAACAAGCCTTATTATGATGTCTGCCGCATTGGCGGCTTCCATCGCGTCTGCCGGCGTGACCGAATGGACGGGGGCGAACGACGCCTCTATCGCGACAGATGCTAACTGGACAATCAATGAAAACGGCGATGATATATACCTTATGAACTCGTCGAACGCCGCGGCACTTGGCGACGGCGAGTCTTTCGACGCAGGCGACAAGGCCTTCTACGTCGGGCGCGGCTATGCACGGAACGACCAAGGCGAGTGGGGCGATGGTAACAGCACGGACTACGACAAGGGTGCTACGCTGAATATCAACGGTGGCTCGTTCACGTCTTCGGCCCGTGTCTGGGTCGGCGGCGGATGGTCCGACTATATGGACTGCATCCTCAACATATCTGGCGGCGAAATGCGCGTCGCCGAACTGTTCACAGGAAATTGCGCGTCCAATGCCGACAGGGTTGGTCACCCAAAAGAGAACGCCATCTATCTTTCCGGCGGGACGCTCGCCACGACGGGCAATTTTCAGCTTGGCAACTATTGGGCGTCTACAAACTCGCTCGTGCAGAGGGGCGGCACGTTCGCGCCGGGAAGCGGCGAAGGCAAATATTCGTTTACGATCGGACACAGCGGCAAGGCCACGTACGACTTCAATGCCGGCGAATTTGTTCCGCCGGACGAGACGCATGTCGGTAGGAATCAAGGCGCGATCGGCGTATTCAACATCAACAAGAATGTCGCAATCAAGACGGTTCATGTCGGGCGCGATGGCGGAACTGGCATCATGAATGTAAACGCCGGCACTACGACGCTTGATGTCGAGGATGATTGGTATCATGGATTGAACCTCGGGTGGGGGGACAACGGCTCCAAAGGCTATCTGAATATTGCAGAAGGCGCGGTGCTTGAGACTGTAGAACGCGAGTCTGGCTACGCGAATCTCATTCGCATTTGCAACGACGCCGGTACTTACGGTGAAGTGAACGTGCGCGGAACGCTGAGGGACAATTTCGCAAACTGGCAAGGCGGACTGCTCATTGCCCGTGCAAACCAGAATGCCGAGAAGGGCATCGTCGCCGAGGGCGTTCTGAACAACTGGGGGAAGACGTATTCAAAAGGCGGCGTGCGCGTGGCGTATGGCACCGGGTCGAAAGGCTCGCTGAACGTATATGGCGGGATTGTGGAGAACGACGGAGAGTTCATTGCCGGTCAAGGCGCCGATTCTGCCGCACGCGTCGTCATCAACGGCGGCGCCCTCGTGAACAATTCCAACAGAATCATCTTCGGACATGGCAATGACGCGCAAACCTATGTGGAGATCAACGGCGGCGCGGTATCGAACCTAGTCGAGCACATCTACATCGGCGGCGGCATACCGGCGGCAGACTGGAACGGCAATGTCGAAACAGGCAACGCCGACACATACACGAAGTTTGTCATGGCGGGCGGCACCGTGTACGCAAAAGAGAACATCTATGCCGGCGCATGGACTTCTGCGGATACGGTCATCAACGGCGGTCTTCTCGAGGCTGAAGGGGCGATTGTCATCGGCGAGTGGGATATGGCCGGGGATCGCACGACTACTCTGACGGTCAATGGCGGGACGCTCTTCGCCACGCGCGTCGTCAAGACGTATTCGGGCAAAGGACCGACCACCGTTCTCAACATCAACGGCGGTACATTCAAAGCGAAGGCGGACAGGGATGATTATTTCGAGAATTGCGGAAATCTTGTAATCACAGGCGACGGGCTTGGCTTCGATACGGACGGCCATAATGTCGTGGCTCATTATCATGGTGCAACGTATAGCGGCGACGGCGGCATCACGAAGAAGGGGCTTGGAACTCTGACGCTGAGAGGCACCTACGCGCTGACCGGCAAGATCAAGGTCGAGGCAGGCACGCTGGTGCTGCCAGGCAACCAGACGATCTACTGCGAGGGCACGGAAGTCGCCGACGGCGCAACGCTGGAACTGAACGGCTCGACCATCGTCACAGTCGCGAAGAAGGTGGTCTCTTCGGTCTGGACGAATGCCTCCGGCGACGGTAATGCCGCCAATGCGGCAAACTGGCGGTCTCACATAAAGTACTTCTTCGAGGACGGGACTGAAAAGGAGGATCTTTCCGCTGTTCTTGACGGTGTCCTGCCGACGGCAGATTCAGACGTCACGATTCCCGCATCGAGCGCGGTGCGCCCCGACATGTCCGGCTTGACGGTCAAGAGCGTGACGTTTGTCGCAACAGGCGACGTCTCGCTTCGCGGTGATTGCACTGTGCCGGAGATTGTGAAGTCGGCCAAGGCCTGGTACAACTTTGACGATTCAGCGTCCGTCACGATGGAAGGCGGCATTCCCGTCGGCGTGGCGAACAAGGGAACGGCCGGCGATGCTCTTGATTTGGTGCTTTACCACCCGGAGGAATACAGGCGTAAACCGGCATACGGTCTTTCCTCGCATTACGGCCGCGACGTCATGTCGTTCACGAACTCGTACGGCTTCGTTTCGAAGAATGCGGCGGGTATCGTCGGCGATGCCGACCGCACGCTTGTCGCCGTCAGCCTGCGCATTAGGAATACTTATCCCACGTTCAATGATGACGGCACGCCGAAAGAAGGAGAGTATGAGCAGCAGATGTTCCCGCTCGGCATCGAGAAAGTCGGCGGAAACTGGCAGTCCGGCGAGTTCCGCCTCGGACAGTGGGTGGGAAGCTCCAATCTGGACTATGACGATTCCACTGTCACGAGACCGGATTGGATGACGCAAGCGCTTCAGGGTCTTCGCAATATTGATCCAGACGAGTATGCAATCTGGGCGATGTCGTCTGCGGAAAGGACGGTTAGCGGTTCCGTCATGACGGAATCGCACGGTGTCGAAAATGCGACTTCAGTCACCGTCGGCAGCAATGGAACGTCGGAAGAGGCAAAGCTCTTTGTCGGCATGCGGCAGCTGTACGATTCTCCGAGCGCGGGCGAGCTCGCCGAGGCGATGATGTTCGACAAGGCGTTGAGCGATGAAGAGCTTGCCGCCGTGCGGGCATATCTGCACACGAAGTGGTTCACGCCGTTCGACGGCACGACGGTTCCTTCAAATCTGAGTTTGGAAAACGGCGCGCGAATCGACTTTGGCGGCGGCAGCTGGACGTTCGACACGATTACGGGGACCGGAACGATCGGCAACGCCAATGTCACGGTCGAAGACAGCATTGCGCCCGGCCTCGTCATCGAAGGGACGGTGACATTCGCGCCTGGCGCCGGATTCGACCTCTCCTCGATTGTGGAAAAGCCGGCGCTCGGCGACATGGTCCTTTTGACGTGCAAGGGCGTTCGCGGCGAGAGCGTCGTCAAGAACTGGGCGTTCAAGACAAGGACTTTGAGGTTGCGGACGGTGGATAACGGAGACGGAACTGTTTCTATTGTCGGCAATGTCAGAGATGTGGGATTGATGATAATCCTGCGTTGATGACGGCGCTAGGGTTCTTCTCGACGCAATAAGGCCATGAAGAACAAATTCGCACTAGCTTTCACAGCGGCAGCCGCCTGCATCGTCGCGTTTGCGGAGTCCTTGACCTGCGCCTCCCCGGACGGCAGGAACGCGCTCGCGTTCTCGCTCGACGGGGACGGCGAACCCACGTATTCGTTCGCCTATCACGGCGAAACGGTCATCGCACCGTCCACGCTCGGCTTCGACATCAAGGCGCTCGGCAAGGACGCCTTCGAGGGGCGCAAGCCGGGCGAGCTCAGGACGGGCTTCGTCCTCGCCGGCGTGGAGCGTGCGTCGTTCGACGAGACGTGGAAGCCCGTTTGGGGCGAGGAGAGCGCGATACGCGACCGCCACGAGGAGATGCTCGTCAAGCTCGTCCAGAAGAAAAGCGGTCGCCGCATGGACCTGCGCTTTCGCGTATTCGACGACGGAATGGGCTTCCGCTACGAATTCCCTGCCGAGGCGGACGACTCGGTCGCGCGCCTTGTGCCGGGCGAGAACATCGCGCCGGAAGGCGAGACGCAGCCGCTCACCCACTTCACGATTGTCGAAGAACGCACGCGCTTCAACATCCCTTGCGACGCCACGGCCTGGTGGATACCGGCCGACTACGAGACCCAGGAGTACCGTTACACGAAATCAAAGGTGAGCGAGATTCCGAGCCTCTTCAAGGCGGCACCCGACGCGAATCTCTCTTCTACGCTCACCGATTTCCCAGCCGTGCAGACCGCGCTGATGCTGAAATATGAGGGAAGCGGGAAGGGGGAAGAGGGAAGAGAGGCTTTGTATGTCAACATCCACGAGGCGGCGTGCGTCGACTACGCCACGATGCATCTTAGGGTGGACGGAACATCGTTCGAGTCTTTACTCACTCCGGATGCCACGGGGGCGAAAGGCTGGATGCAGACGCCTTGCCGCTCCCCGTGGCGTACCATCATCGTCGGCGAGAAAGGTGCAGACATCCTCGCCTCGCGCATCACGCTCAATCTCAACGAGCCGTGTGCCATAGAAGACACGAGCTGGATTCATCCCGTAAAGTACATCGGCGTGTGGTGGACGATGATAACCGGCGCGAAGAACTGGGCGTACATGCCCGATCCTTCGATGCACGCGGCGAACACGACGAACGTGATGCGCCACATCGACTTCGCCGCCGAGCACGGCTTCGACGAAGTCCTCGTCGAAGGATGGGATATTGGCTTTGAAGATTGGTTCGGCAAGGAAAAGGATGCCGTCTTCGACTTCGTGACGCCCTACCCCGACTTCGACCTCGAAGGGCTCAACAAGTACGCGCACGAGAAGGGCGTGAAGCTCATGATGTACCATGAGACGAGCGCATCGACGCGCAACTACGAACGCCACCTCGACGAGGCCTACGCGCTTATGAACCGCTACGGATACGACACCGTCAAGTCCGGCTACGTCGGCAACATGCTGCCGCACGGCGACCACCACTATTCCCAGTGGAGCAACAACCATTACCTCTACTGTATCAAGGAAGCCGCAAAGCGCAAAATCATGGTCAACCAGCACGAGGCGGTGCGGCCGACCGGCCTCTGCCGCACGTGGCCGAACCTCATCGGCAACGAGGCGGCGCGCGGCACGGAGTACGAGTCGTTCGGCGGCAACAATGCCGACCATACGACGATTCTGCCGTTCACGCGGCTTGTGGGCGGTCCGATGGACTACACGCCCGGCATCTTCGAGGGCGACCTTTCCAAGATATGCAGCTGGAAGAAGCAGCGCATTTCGACGACGCTTGCCGGACAGCTTGCGCTCTATGTCACGATGTTTTCTCCTCTCCAGATGGCGGCTGACGTCCCCGAAAGCTACGAGAAGCGCCTCGACGCCCTGCAGTTTATCAAGGATGTTCCGTGCGACTGGGACGAGTCGCGCTATCTCGAGGCCGAGATCGGCGACTATCTGACGATTGTCCGCAAGGCGAAGGGCCGGGATGAATGGTATCTCGGGATGAAGACGGACGAGAACGCGCACGAGGCGGATCTCACGCTCGACTTCCTGACGCCCGGCGCGGTCTACGAGGCGACGATCTACGCCGATGCGCCGGACGCGGTCTACCGCACCGGGACCGCGGGCAACTATGTCATCGAAACGCGCACGGTGTCTTCGTCCGGCACGCTGCATTTGCGTGCGGCGCCCGGCGGCGGCGCGGCGGTCAGCTTCAAGCCCGTCGGGGCGGATGATGCCGCCCTCGCACGGGCGAAGGCGCGCGTCAAAACCCTCTCGCTCGAGGAGAAGGTGCTGCTGACGGCCGGTTCCGGCACGATGTCGATACGCGTTCCCGGGGCGGACCGTGAATGGCTGATGAGCGATTCCAGCCACACCGTGCGTGCGGATATGGAGCGCTGGACGTGGGACTGCGTCTCGACGAACGATGAGGCCACCGTGCTGCCGACGCTTTCGGCGCTGGCCGCCACCTGGAACCGCGATCTGGCCGCGAAGTTCGGGCATGTGCTGGGCGAGGAGGCGCGCGCGCGCGGCAAGGACCAGCTCCTCGGCCCGGGCGTCAATCTGATGCGCACGCCGCTTTGCGGACGCAACTGGGAGTATATGGGCGAAGACCCGTGTCTCGTGGCCCGGCTGGTCGTGCCGGAGATCAGGGCCTTGCAGAGCCACGGCGTCGCCGCGACGGTCAAGCACTTCTGTCTGAACAGCCAGGAGCTCAATCGAAACGAGGTCGACACCGTCTGCGACGAGCGAACGCTGAATGAACTCTACCTGCCGGCATTCGAGGCGGCCGTGAAGGAGGCGGACGTATTGTCGGTGATGACGGCCTACAACAAGGCGTTCGGCGACTGGGTGAGCGAAAACGCATATCTGCAGCGCGGCATACTGCGCGACCGCTGGCACTTCAAGGGGATGATCGTGACGGACTGGGGCGGGGCGCACTCCACGGTCAAGGCCGCGCTTTCGGGCGGCGGCGTCGAGATGAACCGCGGCCAGGACATACGCTACTTCACGAATCCGGGCGAGGGGACGCTGCCTCTCGCGGACGCGGTGCGCAACGGCGAAGTGCCCGAGAGCGTCGTCGACGAAATGGCGCTTCACACGCTGTATGTGATGGAGCGCGTCGGGTTCTTCGAGCCCGGGACGCGCGAGGCCGGCTCGCGCAACACGCCGGAGCACCAGGCCGCCGCGCTTGAGATAGCCGAGGAGGCCGTGGTGCTGTTCAAGAACGATGCGGGGGTGCTGCCGTTCGACCCGGCGAAGATGCGCAAGATTGTCGTTGTAGGCAAGCTGGCCGACACCGAGATGACCAAGAAAGGCTGGAGCGCCGAGGGAAAGCCGCTCTATGAGATTACGCCGCTTGCCGGCATCAAGGAGTACTTCGCCAAGCGCGGCGAAGAGATCGAAATCGTGCGTCTGCCGCTGGCGGCGGCCGAAGGCGACGCGCCGGTCCATGACGTCATAGAAAGTTCCATAGGCACCTTCGACACAAGCGCGGTCGACGCGGGAATGAGCGTCAGGGCCTGGCAAGTCGCCTATTACGAAGGCAAGACGGCCGAAGGCGAACCGAAGGAGACCGGCTTCGCGCGCACGGTCGGCTTCGACAGCGGCACCGGTTCGCCTTCGGCGCTCGTGACGAGCAACGACTTCGCGGTCGTCTACAGCACCAGGCTGATCGCGCCCGAGGACGGCGACTACGCCTTTTCGGTCGATATGGACAAGCGCGGCGGGGCCAAGATCGTTCTTGACGGCGCCGTTCTCGCGAACGCCCGCGAGTGCGGCACGGTCTCGGCACAGGCCCGGCTGAAGGCAGGCGAGACGTACGACTTCTCTGTCGAATACCGCGGCGACACCGGCGAGCACCGCATGAAGTTCGGCTGGCGCCTGCCGAGCGAGTCGGGCAGCATCGAGGACGTGAGGCGCGAAGCCGCAGACGCCGACGCGGTACTCGTGTTCACAGGCACCGAAGTAGGCCACGGCCAGGCGCTGGAGTGCGAAGGGGCGGACCGCCCGAACCTCAAGCTGCCGGAGGGCCACGACGCGGCCATCGCGGAGATTCTTTCGTGGGGGCTCGCCAATCTCGCCATCATCACCCATTCCGGCGCGCCGCTGGAGCTGCCTTGGGCCGCCGAGGCGGCCACCATACTCCACGAGCCGTATCTCGGCCAGGAGGCCGGGCGGGCGCTGGCGAAGGTTCTCTTCGGCGATGTCAACCCGTCGGGCAAGCTGCCCTGCACGTGGCCGCGCAGCCTCGAAGACACGCCTGTCGCGCGCAAAGGCACCTATACCGCCGAACGCTCGGTCTACAACGAGGGACTTTTCGTCGGCTACCGCTGGTACGAGAAGATGGCCATCGAGCCGCTCTTCCCGTTCGGCCACGGCCTGAGCTACACTTCGTTCAAGTACGGCGGGTTGTCGGTCGAACGGGTGGCGGACGGCTGCCGCGTGTCGGTCGCTGTCACGAACACAGGCGCGCGCGCCGGCGCCGAGACGGTCCAGCTCTACGTCTCGCCCGTTGATCCGCCGGTGGCGCGGCCTGTGAAGGAACTCAAGAATTTCACCAAAGTGTTTCTTGCGCCGGGCGAGACGAAAACCGTTTCGCTGACGCTCGACAGGCGCGATTTCGCGTACTGGGACGACGCGCGCCACGACTGGCGGGCGGCACCCGGCCGCTATCTCCTGCTCGTCGGCTCGTCATCCAGGGATGTGCGCTGTTCCGGATCGGTCGAGTTGTGAGCGCCGCAGCCCGCGCGGCCGTGTATTTGAGAATGGCAACGGCAAAATGGAGACGCGGCATCTTGCCGCGTTGAGAAGGGGGAGGCAACGCGGCTGGAAGCCGCGTCTCCAAAGGGGGTGGTTACCGCGTCTCCCACCGCGTCCCCACCGCGAAAAATCCGGACGAAACCCCTAGCCAAACGGCGGCTGAAAATGGTATAATGTCAACAATGTACGATGG
>JAZQBR010000242.1:0-4883 GCA_045545855.1 Kiritimatiellia bacterium
AGAAGGAATTTTTGATGCGTTGGCCGTAACCCCCTCAATCGGGGTATATGAATTGATAACATGAATGTGGTATAATATCGTCAAACTTCCTAAAGGACAAACCACACAAACATCAAAAATGGAGGCTAGCGGTATGATGGCACAAAACAGGTCGACAGCCTATAATTGCACAAAAATACGGGGGGGGGGTATTTTTATGAAATTATCTCTTCTTTCCTCGTTATCAGACCTGTTCCACAATGTCGGCGTTAGGGCATCGCTCGCCTGCGTCGCAGCTACGCTCGGCGGCGCGGTCCACGCGGCGGAATGGTACGGCACGAGCCTTGATGCGGAAGGCCATGCGCAATGGAATAACCAGGCGAACTGGGAAAGCACCACGGGCGTTCCTGTCGGCAACATCAACTTCACCGAATCCGTCATAAACGGCAAGTCGGGGTCGAAGACGGTCTATCTCGATGGTGCGTACACTTTCTCGGGCGACTACCACCTGTACGCCGGCACAGAGGAGTCGCCTCTCGTGTTCAAGGCGAGTGGATCGAATGGTTTCGCCGCTACGGCAAACAAACAGATGTACATCGGCAGCGGCGCGGCGTATCCGGCTTATGTCGTTCTCGACGGCGGCACGTACACGTTCATGAACGACCTGAAGCCCGGATGGAATATGAGCGAGGCGACGCTCGTGGTCAAGAACAACACAAGAGTGCAGTTTCCTCATTGGTTCCGAATTGCTGATGGCAATTCCACTCCGTCGACAATCGGCAAGGCGGTTGTCCGCATCGAGGGGGGCGAAGTTGTCTGCGGATGGCGGAATAACGCCGAGAGCGACAATAGCTGCTTTATACTTGGAGATCGGGGTGCTTCAAGGGCTGAGTTCATCATGACAGATGGCCGCATTACTTGCGGCGGTGCAAACAACGAACCTGCAATGCGTTTTGGCCGAGGAACAGGGTCCGAAGTCAGCGCATTGATATCTGGCGGACTGCTGGAGGCCAAGAATACAAACGGGCAGGTTTTGATAGGGGGAGGCACTGACTCGAAGGCCATAGTCAATATGACAGGCGGCATCTGGAGTTCTGCAGGTGACTTTCGCATTGCTTCAGACGGTGCACGCGGATACGCCGTAATGACAAATGACTGCGGAACTGTTACTTGCGGTCTAAATTTCGCCGTCGGTGCGCAAAATGGCACGGACGGAACATATGTCCACAAGAGTGGGGTGACAACAATTTCAGGAACAGCGTTCATTGGACGGCATGGCGGCAAAGGAAGAGTGGAGCTGAGCGGCGGGGATGTCATTGTCAATGGAGCCCAAATGCTCCTTGGCAGCGGCAGTCCCCTCGGGACCAGCACGGTTGCGCTTAACGGCGGCACGCTTTCTGTTAAGAAGCTTGCGGCCGAGGGCGGCACGGCGAGCGTTGTGTTCAACGGAGGAACGCTCAAGGCGCTTGCATCCAATCTTAGCGCGTTTGTTCCAAAGGCGGATAATTTCACGCTGTCCATAGGAGAGCGCGGCGCGACAGTCGATACCGCAAACTATATCGTCGGCATCGAGTCCGACATCGGCTCCGCCGTAGAAGAAGGCGAGACGGACGGCGGGCTCGTCGTCACGGGAAAGGGCATTCTCGCGCTCCACGCCGCGGCAAACTACAACGGCCTCACGAAAGTGGAGCAGGGCGTCCTTGATTTCAGGAACGGAATGTCGTTCACTGGTCCCGTCGAAATCGGCAAAAACGGCGCGATTACGGTTGAGGTCACGCCAGTGTACACAGCCGCGCAGGAGGAAATCGCCGAGAAGCAGGCGGAGTACGACGCCGAGGAGGTGGCTGAGGGTCAAGAGCACCAGGTAGTCGTGCCGACAGTGGCCGACCTGCTGCTGAACAAGAAGATCGCGCTCTTCTCCGCCTCCGCGCTTTCGTTCGAGGAGGCTACTGACGACATCACGACTTCGGTATTCCTCACGGGGCCGGTCGTGGGCTACACTCTTTCCAGCGAGACGGCGGACGGCCGCACAACGGTCTATGCCACAATCACCGACGTGGCGAACATCGCGACATCGCGCAAGGTGACGACGTTCATCGCAGGCCCTCTCGCCGATGGCGGCGATCGCCATGTAGACCAGAATACCGCCTACAGCAACGGGCAGCCCGCGAACAACAGCTTTGACGTCGTCGTGTATCCTGGCGACGCGTTTATGTATATTTGGGCTGACGACAGGAGCATCAACAATCGGGCTTTTGGCGACTTGGTGCTGCGCGGCGGAACGCTTTGGGTCACCATATCAAATGCCAACTACCCGAATCTCGCCGTGAAGCATGTTGCCGGAAACGGGACGCTGAAGCTCGCACGCGTTGGCCTGTGCGTGCAGAACCACACTACGCTAGTGGTCGATGAACATGTCAACGTCGAAGCGTCCACCGAAGGTGTTGCAAATACGCAGGACGTGTGGATTGGCGGCGCAGACCGGATTATAACGGTCAACGGCGATGTATATGTGACTAATGGCGTGATGAAGGTGCAGGCAGGCGTCACCTTCAATGGCGATGTGGCAATCGGCTACTACCAGCCGCGCCAAAGCTGGCTTGACGTGGACGGCACGGTCTTCAACGGCGATTTGATCCTTGAAGACGGAGCGACGTTCAACTGCAACGGCAAGACGGCCGTGTTCGGCAAAGATGCGCGGCTCGTCCTCAAGGGCGGCACGCTCATTAACACGAGCAACATCACTGCATGGCCCAAGACGGTCATCCAGGGCGGCGTATATGCCTACGGCGCGGTTCCGGGCGCGGCGGAATACACCATTGAGGGCGGAAAGCTGAACGTTGTGCCGACCACCGACGAAAGCGGCGCGACGATGACGCTCACGGGCGTGACGCTCGCCGACGGCGTGAATGCCGAAGACGTCATCCAGATGGCCGGCACGAACTTCAAGTGGCGCTACACCATCGACGAAACGACTGGCGTAATCACTGCCGAAGCGTTCGAAGCCCTCGACAGTTCCGTTCCCAACGAATGGATCGGCGGCGCACAGGGGATGTGGAAGCAGGCCTCGAACTGGACGCGCGGCATACCGACCATCGACCAGACCGTCGTATTCAACAACGACGCCGTCTGCTTCTACGCCGAAAAGCAGGACGTCTGGGGTGCGGCCGGACTGCTGGACCTGAACGGCCACAGCGTCACCATCGCCGCCAGCAACTACGACATCCAATACTGGGGCGGCTTGCGCATAGGAAGCTTCGACGAAAGCGAAACGGGCACGCTCAATATCTGGAAGGCGGGGATATGGAACAAGTATCAGAAAGACCTCGAGTTCCCCGCGACCATGAAACTTACCGTCACCGCGCCTGGTTCGGACTGCTGGATTCGCGAGGACTATGCTCATGTTTATGTTCGCTGCCCCGTCGAAGTCGGCGCAGGCATGACGCTCAACCTGGATTACCGCGTTCACCTCTACGGCGGGCTAAGCGGCTCTGGTAATGTTACCGCAAGATACAAGTCTGCCGACACGGACAACTCGCGTTACATCGGCGGCGACTGGTCCCACTTCACCGGCACGTACAAGGGACATGGTGAGGATCGCACAGTGTTCCAGACTGACTTCGCCGGGAGCGAAGACGCGACATGGAACTTCCCGCAATACTTCCGCTTCGAGCACATGTCCGGGACGGTCAAGTTTGGAAAGATCGTGCTTACCAACGACAGACATATAGAGGTGCGCAAGGACTCCACTCTTGTCATTGAAATCGGCGGAAACAATTCCGATTCGACGCTCTCGGCTGGAGTGACGTTCTACGAGAATTCTTCGGCCAACTGGGGTAATTCCTGGGCTCAGGGGAGTTCAACCGTCACAATCAAAAAGGTAGGGACGGGTATTTTGACGAGCAACCTTGTCGGAGCAGGAACGATTCAGGTCGCTGAAGGGACATGCGTTTTGTCGGCCGACAACACGAGTCTTGCAGTGAGTGCGCTTGAAGGGGCCACGCTGACGACCTCTGGCAACAAGTCGATTGGAGCCCTCACTCTCGCGCCGGGCGCGATTGTGAAGGAGACGCTTGTCGCGACGACCGAGAACGAGCAGACGACCTATTTCTGCCCAGTTCTTACGGTTACTGGTGATGTGAACGTGAGCGGCGTCAAGTTCGTGCTTGAGGACCCGAACAACTATCTCACTGGTCTTGAGTACAATGAAACCACTGCTGCGAAGACGTTCCCTGTCCTTTCCGCGAACAGCGTCACGGGTGCGCCCGCCACGGCTTACAGGTTGTATCTCGCCACGAGTCCGTGGTTCTGGAAGGCCGTGAAATCCGACGGGGATAAGGTCGTCTTCACACCAGGCAAACAGGGCGGCTTTATGTTGATTGTACAATAATTTAACGGCGCGGGCTGTAAAAGGGCATCGGCCCGCGCCAAACCTTTTTTTGCCAGCCGGAGAACGGACACTCCCAATTTTGACCTACCCGTTCATTTGGCTGGCGTTTTTTATTTTCGTCGCATGCGTGTGACGGCATCACAGGGGAAGGATTGGTATCTATGGGGAGGTGGTTGGCCCCTACCATGGGGTATGCGGGCTGCCTGGTGGTCAGCCCTGCCTCAGCCCGCATGCAGGGAAAAGACATCGGAGCGTAGGCTCGATGCCTACGCACAAAAGATGATCGGGCGCGGCCGATTTGTTGCCCCTAGTATGTCCTAGGGTCGCACTAGACGCGCCACGACCATCCGGATTGGACACTGCGCTGCTGGCTGCACCCCTGATTGACATCGCCTTCGGCGACTCCTCGCTTCGCTCGTCGGGGGATACGGTTGCTGAGACACTTCCAACGCATTAAAAGACGATCCAGGGGCCCTGAAGGGGAAGGATCGGCTTTTAATGCGTTGGCCGTACG
>JAZQBR010000243.1:0-6535 GCA_045545855.1 Kiritimatiellia bacterium
CGCGCATGGATCTGACGGAGGCGGAATTGTAAACGCTCATCAGCACCGTGCCTGCGATAAGCCTGGCGCCGGGAACTTCGGCCTTGATCTTGCGTATCGCCTCCGCCGCGCAAGACGTGCGAAACGTCACTTCCAGGACCGGCAGCCCCCCCTTGACGAGGGCGTTCGCCAGCGGAACCGCCTTCTCGATATCGTCAATGACTATGACGGGTATTATGCCCGCAGAGCCCAGCGTCTCGACCATGTCCATTTGTCTCTCCTTGTTTATATGAGGTTGTTGCAATTCGCGTTAGCGGCTAGTCGGCCCCCCAACCGCGGCGGACGTCGCTCTCGTCGCCGTCGCCGCCGTAGGGCGGCGGCGAGACGCGCGCGCGGTAGTCCTCGTAGTCCCACGACGACTCCATGCGCGCGAGCATGTACTCGCGCCAGCCTTCCTTCCAGATCATCCAGGCGATCAGCATCGACACGACGCCCCAGTTGCCGCCGTGGACGAAGTGCCAAAGCCCTCTCAAGCCTATGCCCACGGCGACGACGCGCCCTACGACCATCGCTATATATGTCGCCTGTACTCGCGACATGAACTGGCGCATGGCGCTTCGAAAAACCCTGCCGCCGTCCATCGGGAAGCCCGGCAGCATATTGAAAAGCCCCAGCATCATGTTCATCGTAGCCAGATAAAGGCACAGCTGGGCGGCGAACCAGCCGTCGCGCGAGACGACGAGGCTCCCGCCCCACCCGACATCCAGCCCGAACGAGCCCAGCGTCTCGGCGACCGTCAGCCCCGCCGCGTCGAAGACGCTGCCGTGCACCGCCGCCAGCGAAAGGCCGATCATGCCGACGAACGAAATGGCGAAACTGACCGCCGGGCCCGCGATGGCCGTCATGAACTCCTGAGAAGCCTTTCGCGGAAGCGCGATAAGCGACGCGCACCCGCCCAGCAGCGACAGCGTTATATCGCGCGTCTGGTAGCCGAAAGCGCGCGCCGTAAGCGCATGGCCGAATTCATGCAGCGTTATCGAAACAAGCAGAAGAAAAGCGCAGACTATACCCGACGAAAACGAGCTCCCGCTGATTACGAACATCAGAAGAAGCACAACAAGCGACAGGTCGAGATAGACGGGTATCCCGAACGCTTCGCATAGTCTGTATCTGGACTGAGCGACAAACATGGTTATATTATACCATATTATCCGCCCCTTGGTTGGGAAAACTTGACGAAATCTCAAACTTTAGCGCCATTCGAACTTTCCGGCCCGGCGTGTCTTTATCGCTTCGAGAGCTTCTTCGGCGCGTTCACGCACTGCGGTATCGGCCACCCCCCTAAGCTTCACGAGCACCATGACGGCGTCCGCGCGCCTGCCGTCGTTCGCGAGCGAAAGGCCGAGATTGAGCATGGTGTGCAGATTCGGGTAGGATCTCGCCGGGGCGACGAGCGACGCCGAAAAATGGCGCGCGGCCTCGGCCCACTTGCCCTCGCGCATCGCCGCGACGCCGAGAGCGTCGAGCATCATGCCGCTTCTGTCCAGCGACGGCTCGCGCAATATCGCCTTCGCGATGCGGCGCACTTCGGCGAAGTCGCCGTCCCCGCCCCGGCAGGCGAGAAGATAGGCGAGGCTTTCAACCGTGGTTTGGCTCGGTCTCAGCGCGAGGCTCCGGCGGAGCATCGCTATGCCGTCGTCCATGCGGCCCTGGCGCACGGCGAGATCGCGGCCGATAGTCCTCAGCGCCCGCCAGTTGTCCGGGTCGTGCTCGAGAGTGCGCGTCGCGAGCGAGACATCGTCGGCGAACGATTTTATCACCGGCACCGCCGCCGCCGCATACGAGACCGCCGCGAGGCACGCGAGCGCGAACGCCGGCGCGAGCGCCTTGCGGCCGAAGCGCCCGGCCGCCGCGAGCCCGGCCGCCGCGGGAACGGCGAGCGCCATCGACGGCAGGTACGCGTAGCGCGAGGCGAGGGCGTTGTCGCCAACGGACCCGAAAACGCCGGCGACAGGCAGAAGCGAAAACGCGAACCAGAGCGCCGCGAAAGCGATATGCCGCCTTAGACCGGGGTGCTTCGCGCCGAGCTGCCACAATACGGACATCGCCGAAAACGCGATCGAGAGCGTCGAGAACGCCACCGCAGACCACAGCGGCCAACCGCCCGGCACCTCGCGCCAATCTGCATATACGCCGTACGGCACCACGCTCTGGAAAAGATAGACGCCCGCCGCGACAGCCGCGTTCAAGAGCCGCCAGCCGAACGGCGCGGTGTAGAGGTCGACTGTCGCGAGTCCGTCAGGGTGGGTCTGCGAAAAAAGAGCTATGGCGCCTGTCGCCGCGGCGATGGCGAAAAGCGGCAGATAGCCCGCCGGGCGAAACTTCGCGCCGCGGGCGAAGGCGGCATGTACGAGCCCCGCGAGAAGCGGCAGGCACATTGCCGTAGGCTTTGAAAGGCACGAAAGCGCCATGAGGGCGAGCGCGCCGGCATAGCGCGCGCCGCCCCCCTTTCTCAGCCAGCCGAGCCACGCCATAAGGCCGCAAAGAGCGAAGAGCGTCCATAGCTCCTCCTTTCGCGACGCGACCCAGGCGACAGCCTCCGCCCGCGCCGGGTTCAGCGCCCAGAGAAGCGCGGCGAGCGCCGCCGCAGCGATATGCCGCCGCCCGCGCCCGCCGGCAAGAGCCAGTATGAAGTGCATGAGAACGGCCGCGTTGACGGCGTGAATGACGGCGTTGACCGCGTGATGGGCCGTCCAGCCCTGACCGAAAAGCGAGATGTCGAGCATGTACGTCACATACGTCAGCGGCATCCATATCCCACCATGCCCGAATGTCGTGAACGCGGCCGCGACATTGGCCGCCGAGAGCCCGTCCTTGACAAACGCCGAGCCGTAGATGTACCCCCAGTCGTCCAGCGCCAGATGGGTCGGCGCGACGGCGGGCAGATAGAGAGCGAACGCGGACGCGAAAACGACCGCCGTCCACGCCGCGCAATACCATCGCGGGAACCTCATTTCTTCGCCTTGACTCCGAGGTCCGCCAGGCGCATCGATATGATGCGCGAGACGCCCTTCTCCTGCTGGCTTACGCCGTACACAAGGTCCGACCCCGCAATCGTGTGCTGGTTGTGGGTGATGATCAAGAACTGCGACTGTACGAGAAACTCTTTGAGCTGCTCCACGAAGCGCCCGATGTTCGCGTCGTCAAGCGCCGCGTCGAGCTCGTCTAGCATGCAGAAAGGCGCCGGCTTGATCATGAATATCGAGAAGAGCAGCGCTACAGCCGTCATCGTGCGCTCGCCGCCCGAGAGCAGAGTCACCGACTGCGGACGCTTGCCTGGAGGCCGGGCGATTATGTCGATGCCGCACTCGAGGGGGTCTTCCTCGTTCTCCAGCAGCACCAACCTCGCCTCTCCGCCGCCGAAGAGCTTCGTGAACATCGTCTGAAAATTCCGGTTCGCCTGCTCGAACGTCTTTCGAAAGAGGTCCGACGAAGTCGTGTTGAGGTTGTTGATGAGTTCGAGTATCTGGGCCTTGGCGGCTATCAGATCCTCTTCCTGCGCCTTCTCGCGCGCATAGCGCTCTTCCAGTTCGCGGCATTCGTCGATGGCGACCATGTTTACCGGGCCGAGAGCGGCGATTTCAGACTGAAGCCTGCCCACCGTGCCCTCGAGCTCCTGGATCGGCGGCACTACGCCGTTTTTCCATTCTGGGTCGGGTTCTCTCAGAACGGCGTCGGCAAAAAGGCCGTATTCGTCCTGCAGATGGTCGTAGATGTTTTGGCGGCGCATGGTCGTCTCTGCGGCCTGCACCTCGAGTTTGCCTCTGAAGTCCCTCGCCTGGTCAAGCCCGGCGCGTTTGGCGGCGACCGCCTGGTCTGCCGCGGCGAGACGCTCCATCATGACGCCCCGGCGGGCGCGCTCTTCGTCCATGCGCGCGTGGCAGTCGGCCGCCTTGGCCTTCAGCTCGTCCAGACTCGTCAGAAGCTCGCCAGACTCCTCGGTGAGCCGGCGGATCGACTCCTCGTAGCCCTGAATGCCGTTCTGCCGGCCCTCGATCGCGCGCTCGAGTTCTTCGCGGCGCTGCGAAGCGCTTTCGGACTGCTGGCCGACAAACGAAAGCTCCTGCTCCATCTGGCTCGCGGCGATGCGCCGCTCGGTAAGACGCTGAGACTCGGCGACGTTTTCGGTCTCGAGTTCGCGAAGTTCGTCCTGCATGGCCGAGACGCTGTCCATAAGAGCGTCGCGCTTCGCGATTGTCGACTGCAGATCTTCGGCGAGCCGGGCGCGCTGCTCGCTGTCGTCGGCGTTGGCCTGGCGAACGCTCGCGAGTTCCGCCGAAACGGCGTCGAGCCTCGCCTTGAGCGCCGCCGCGTCGCGCGCCTGCGACGTCTCTTCGCCTTCGGCCTGCGCCGCCGCGCGGCGCGCTTCGGCAAGGCGCGACTCGGTCTCTGCGAGTCGAGACGAAAGCTCCGCGCTTCTCTCGGCGCCCGTCTCGAGGGTCTCTCGCGCCGACGCTATCTTAGCGCGGAGGTCTTCAAGCGTCAGCTCTGCCTCGGTGATGGGCGATTTGTGGCCCGAAAGCGGCTCCATGGAGGTCGACGCGCTCCACACGCCGCCCTCGCCGCCTACGAGCACCATGTCGCCGAGAAGCTGTTCTGCGGTCTCGACCTGGTCTTCGCCGAGCTTGAGGTGCTCGACGAGCCTCGCGCCCTCCTTTATCTCCACGCCCTCGCGGCCCGTCTCGACCGCGGCTATTCTGACGTCGCCTTCGCCGCTCTCGAAGATGCTTTCGAGAATCTTCTTGGCCTTGGCTTCGTCCTTGAGCATGGCGAGCTGGGCCTCCTTGGCGGCCGCGGCGGCCTGCATCTCGCCCAGATGGTCGCGCGCGTCCTGTATCTCGGCGCGCAGATTTTCGAGGGCGGATTTCGCCGCGGCGTGGCTTTCGGCCGAATCACGTTCGACGACACGCGCGGCGTCGGCCCTCGCGCGTATTTCGGCGAGATTGCGCGACGACTCTTCGACCGACTCCCTGAGCCGCGCCTCGTCGGCCGCCAGGCGTTCGTTCTTGACGATCGCCTCGCGCGCCGCGGCCTCGCGCGCCGCAATCTCGTCGCGTATCGCCGCCGCGCGCCTGTCGCACTGCATCGACTCGGCGCGCGCGTTCTGCATGCCGCTTCTCAGAGCGTCTATCTTCTGCTGCGAGTCGGCGAAAACGGCCTCGGCCTCGTCCAGCGCCTCGCGCGCCGCCGCGAGCGAGTCGCCGAGAAGACGCGTCTTCTGCGCCAGCGACTCGACCTGCATTCTCACATCCTCCAGCTGGCGGCGCGTATCGGCTATCTCGCGCCCGTCGCGCTCGGCGAAACTGCGGTACTCGGCGATTCGCTGGGCGTTGACGCCTATAACCTCGTTGGCGCGCTGGTACGCCCCGTCGGCCGACGCCTCGGCCTGGGCGAGACTCTGCAGACGCTCCTCCAGCTCGTGCAGCTCCTGGTGCATGCGCTGCTGGCCCGCCTCGGCCTCGGCCACGACACCTGCCGCCTCGGCTATCGCCGCCTCGACTTCTTGGCGGTTGGCGGCATTCTGCTCGAGAACGGTGTCGAAGTCGTGGATGCGCTGCTTTGAAACGTAGATGTCGAGCCCGCGCAGCCTGTCGCGCAGCTCTTTGTACTTCTGGGCTTTGCCGACCTGGCGCTGCAACGAACCGATCTGGCGCTTCATCTCGCGCAGAATGTCCGCCTCGCGCAGCAGGTTCTGCTCGGTCTGCTCGATTTTTCTCAGAGCCTCCTTGCGGTCGGCCTTGAACTTCGTTATGCCGGCAGCCTCTTCGAACACCGCGCGCCTGTCTTCGGGCTTGGACGACAATATCGCGTCGATCTGGCCCTGGGCCATTACCGAATACGACGACGTGCCGATGCCCGTGCCCATGAACAGATGCTGCACGTCTTTCAGCCGGCTCGCCTGCTTGTTGATGAAATACTCGCCCGAACCGTCGCGGTACACGCGGCGCGTGATCGTCACTTCGTGGTAGTCGGTGCCAAGCTCCTTCTCGCAGTCGGCGAACGTTATCGAAACCTCGGCGAGGCCGAGAGGCTTGCGCGTATCGGTACCGTTGAATACGACATCAACGAGCTTCGAGCAGCGCAGTGCCGTCGGCCGCTGCTCGCCCAAAACCCACCGGATGGCGTCCGAAACGTTTGACTTGCCGCATCCGTTCGGGCCGACTATGGCTATGAGCCCAGGGTCGAAGGTAAGCCGCGTTTTGTCGGCGAAGCTCTTGAAACCCACTATGTCTAGCTGTTTGAGGTACATTGGCCGGATATTTTACCATAATTTCGCCAATGTCTCAACTGGTTGCCGCGACACTTTACGGCCCGGGCATGGAGTTTTCATTTGGCTGTGTGCTTCTATTCGTTTCCAGCCTGACGCATTGCTGAAACTCTCGCCGCCCTGCCAGCCTGATGGCCCGGGAGCGGGGACCTTTCCCGGCGATTGCCGCCGCTTCTACTCGACGGCGCGCCCGTCGTATGTGCGCTTGCGCGTGCGGACGAATATAAA
>JAZQBR010000244.1:0-2762 GCA_045545855.1 Kiritimatiellia bacterium
AAGACAAAGGGCTATGACAACTCCTTGGCTCACAGAACGACATGGCTACGATCCGACTTAGCGACTTCGCAGATACTGCATACTGGAACGCCACGCTGGAGTCGACCGGCACGCAGGGCGTATACCGCGTCGAATTCGACATGCCCGATGACACGACCGGCTGGAACATCAAAGTCTGGTCTATGGGCGAAGGCGGCCGAGTCGCCGAGGCGGCGATCGGGATTGCGACAAAGAAGGAGCTTATGCTGCGAATGCAGACGCCGCGCTTTCTGACCGAGGGCGACGAGGTGACGATAAGCGCCAATGTGCACAACTACAGCGAGGCGGAGCGCCGAGTTGCGGCTGTTCTGTCGGTCGAGCCGGGTCCGCTCGAAGTCGTCACACCGTCACGGCAGGGGTTTGAGCTCGCGCCAGGCGGCGAAACGCGCGTCGACTGGCGTGTCAGGGCCGTGCGGCCCGGCAGGGCGAAGCTCGTCATGCGGGCGGCCGACGGGGAGCTCGCCGACGGCGTCGAGCGCGAGCTGGAGGTGCAGGCGCACACTGTGGAAAAAACATTGAGCCATTTCAAACTCTTGCGGGGCGGGTCGACGTTCCCGCGCGGTGTGTTCGAAGGCGAGGCGGGTCTTCGCCTCTACCGCGGGTGGAACTTTCCGGTGCCGGAGGGCGCGTCCACCAACGGCATGAGCGCTGTAGTGGAGGTTTACGACACGCTCGCCGAGGCGATTGACAGGGCATTGCCGTATCTCAAATTCTACGAGTACGAATGCAATGAACAGACAATGAACCGGTTCGTGCCGGCGGCCGCGGCGAGGCGGCTGCTTGTTTCGCGCGGACTTGGGGACAACCTCCTGGACATCGACCTTTTGATCGCAAAAGGTCTCAAGAAGCTCGGCGAGAGGCAGAACTCCGACGGCGGCTGGGGGTGGTTCTACGGGAGTTTCGAGCATTCAAGCGAGCACATGACGGCGACGGTGGTGCGCGGCCTCGCGGTTGTGAAGGCGGCGGGGGCGGACGTGCCGGCTCACATGCTGAAGCGCGGGCGCGAATGGCTCGCGGCGCGGCAGAGGGAGTCGCTAGACAGGCTCAGGTCCAATAAAAACGCCAGGCCGCACGCGCTTGACGTGCTTACGGCGCATGCGATGCTCTCAGCGGACGCAAAAGGCGAGAACGACGCGCTGGACGAGATGCTCGCGCGAGCCTACGAGGCGAGACTGGAACTGCCCGTCTACGCGCAGGCTCTTTTGGGTCTTTCGCTCGACCTCAGGGGCGATCTGGAGCGCCGGGACATGGTCGTGAGAAACCTGAAGCAGCGCCTTCAAGAAGACGCCGAGAACGGTACTGCATGGCTGGAGCTCGCCAATGCAGGCTGCTGGTGGCGCTGGTACGGCAGCGACATTGAGGCTCAGGCGACGGCGCTCATGTTGTTTCTCAGGGTCGAGCCGCGCGGAGAGGCGGCGCGCGGCCTTGCGCTTTACCTGGCCAACAACCGCAAGGCGCGCACCCACTGGACCAGCACGCGCGATACAGGCCTCGCGGTCGAGGCGCTCGCAAGGTACTGCGAGGCGGTCGAGGGCGCCGGTGGGCCGCGCGCCGACGGGCCGGTCTACGTGTACGCCTATCTGACCTGCATGACGCGCGAGGAGCCGGTAAAGGCGGCCGGGCTGGAGCTCAAGGTCGAGCGCTCCGTCTCGCGCGTCGACGGCGGCAGGCTCGTGACGCTTGCGGACGGCGCAGAGGCGAGGGTGGGCGATGTGCTGGAGATAAGACTCGACATCGACTCGAAGAACGACTACGAGTATGTACTTGTCGAGGATATGAAAGGCGCGGGCTTCGAGCCTGTCGAGACCGAGAGCGGCTACAGGTGGATGAACGGCGAGTGCGCCTATGTGGAGTTTCGCGAGAGAAAGACCGCGCTGTTTTTGAGGGAGGTTCCGCGCGGGGCGCGCTCGCTGTCGTATCGCGTCAGAGTCGAGAGTCCGGGGCGGGTGCATGTGCTGCCGGCGACGGTGCGCGCGATGTATGCGCCGCGGTTAAAAGGCAATTCTGGCGAGGTGCGGCTTGGGGCCCACGACATACAGGCGGCCGGCACCGGGGCGGCACACTGATTTTTCCTTTATATCGCTCTTCACAGCGCGGCAAAAATGTGGTACAATATGCGGCTGACTTGAAAGGACTAGAACAATGAAGCTTGAACAACTCAAGGGCAAGACCGTCGGTGTGTGCGTTTCCGGCGGGCTGGATTCGAAGACCATCTGCTGCGTTCTGCAGGACGCGGGGGTGAAGGTCAAGGCGTTCTCAGCCAATGTAGGCCAGCCTGACGAGAAGGATATCAACGACATCAAGAAGAAGATGGCCCCGACAGGCGTCGAGACGACTATAGTCGACGTCACCAAAGAGATGGCCGATATCTGCTTTGAGACGGTGAAGTGCCAGGCGATGTACGACGGCGGCTACTGGAACTCGACGGGTATCGCCCGCGCGGTGACTGTGCAGAAGCTTCTGCCCGCGATGAAGAAGGCCGGGTGCGTGGCGCTCGTCCACGGCGCGACAGGGCGCGGCAACGACCAGATGCGCTTCGAGCGCTACACCAACGTCATCGATCCCAAGTTCGGCGTCTACGCGCCGTGGCGCGACGCCGACCTTCTCAAGAAGTTCCCCGGCCGCACCCAGATGGTGGAGTTCCTCGCCAAGCGCGGCATCGTCGCTTTCGTCGGCACGAAGAAGAAGTATTCGACCGACGGCAACCTCGCCGGCCTTTCCCA
>JAZQBR010000245.1:0-1985 GCA_045545855.1 Kiritimatiellia bacterium
GGCGAGGCCCATTTCCCTTGGCGCATCTCCTCCAACAGCAGTCTCTTGAACTCATCGGAGTATCTCTTTGGGTTAACTCTCCTTGGCATGTGTGTCTACTTTCTGTTTTCAGAAAGTGTCAATCTATCACAGGACGGGACACCGAATCAACAGCCAGTTTATCTGTGCCATTTGAACCATAGACGTTTGTTGCCGTCCATTTCCATGATGCTGCGTTTGCCGCAACACTTGCGACGAGAATCGCCGCCATGATTATCAGTTTCTTCATTATTGTTTTCCTTGTTTTAAGCGCGTGAGCCTATCCCACACACATAAATCTTAGAGCTCTGGTGCAGGGAAGCGAATCGACTGGGTAGCAGACGATCCCATAACCCACAGCCCCTGTCCGGGCAGGAACGACACATCAGAGGCAATCTCAAACGTGTCAGTATCAATCCATGCTTCCTGATCACCGCTGTCGCCGGCCCAATCAACCCAGCCATACTCAACAACCGTCCGACCAGCCGCGTCCAACGTCTGGATATAGACATTGTCAGAAAGGTTATCGCCTTCTGGGATGATGTCCTGAAGGGATACGGTAACGGGGAAAGGGTTTCCAGTCGTAATGCCGCCGTTGCAAAGTGTTACGGACACATCACTTGTACCAACCTTACCTGCCGCCTGAACACCCTGCGACGACGACGATCCCATAACCCACAGACCCTGACCGGGTGCGAAAGTTACGCCTGTCGCTATCTCGAAGGTGTCAGTGTCAATCCAAGCTTCTTGATCTCCGCTGTCGCCAGCCCAATCAACCCAACCATACTCTACAACCGTCCGACCTGCTGCATCCAACATCTGGATGTACACATTGTCAGAAAGGTCATCTCCTGTAGGCACGATACTTTCAAGCGGAATAGCATCGCTTGCCCCGATATTAATAAATTGAGGGGCAACAACGGTACCTCCGTTCTGAATCCCGCTCTGCGCGTAGCCCACACGATTTCGGGGCTACAGTACCCAATAATCGTAAGCCAACCGACCGCATGATCGTGTTGGCGATTTGCAGTAAAAGGCAGAAGAATGTCTGTCGTTGTGCTCCGTTTTGACGATAGCCCATTGCTTCTACCGCAAAATTTTGGTATAATACTGTCGAACAATTTGGAGAATAATTATGCCAATGATAAAACCTGTTTCAGAGTTGAGAAACTATCCCGGAGTTCTAAAAGACGTTGGGGTGGGCCACCCCGTCTATCTGACAAAGAATGGAACGGGGCGCTATGTGCTTATTGATATTGCAGACTATGCAAATGTCGAGGCTGCGGCGCAGCTTAGTTTTGAACTCATGCGTGGTCGAAGTTCTGGCGAGACGAATGGTTGGATAAGTAAAGAGCAGATGCGCAGCCATTTCAAGGAAAAACTCAATGGCTGATCGTGTATTGTTCTACTCCCCTCTGTCCAAGCGCGATCTAGACGAGATTTTCGAATACATCGCATCGGAACTTGAGAACCCTTCATCTGCCGCCGAGACGGTCAATGCCATTCTAGACGCGGCAGAGTCACTTGAAGACTTCCCATTCATAGGAAGTCCTGTCAAAGGATTGCCATTCACCGCAGACGAATACCGATTTCTTGGCGTGAGGAACTATCTTGTATTCTATCGAGTGACAGATTCGCAGATCTTCGTTGACCGTATTCTCTACAAAAGGCGCGACTACCTCTCGTTACTTGGACTGCAATAGAGCGTCTCGTCTCAAGCAAGGCTGAGGACCGTCCCATTTGCAGGGGCGGCATTCTGCGGCCTTTATGGCGCTTATGCCCCAAGCGCGGCGAGCGGGACGGCGTAGAAGCCCTCTCCGAAGCGCAGCGTGTCTTCGCCGGCGTAGAGGACGATGCCTGTGAATTCGCCCTTCGCAAGATTCTTTGCAAACCATTTCAGGTGCTTGAAGTCCTCTGCGCCGAACGACGAACCCGACTTTACTTCGATTCCGAGCATCGCGCCGTCC
>JAZQBR010000246.1:0-3661 GCA_045545855.1 Kiritimatiellia bacterium
AGGACAATTTGACCGAAATTCAGGACAAATTGCCGCCCTATAATATAATAATATAATAAGTAAATAACAACAACAACAAAGAAGCCATGGAGTTTTCATTTGGCTGTCTGCTTCTACTCGTTTCTAGCCTGACGCATTGCTGAAACTCTCGCCGCCCTGCCAGCCTGATGGCCCGGGAGCGGGGACATTGACCACAATCCCGTCCATTCAGCGGCTTCGAGCCCCTCCGCCCATGGCGCGGCAAGTGTAATATCTCATAAACACGCCGAAATGTTAAGCGGGGGCGGAATCGCAATCAGGGCTTAGTCCTCGGCAGACTATCTAAAAACGCCGTGAGTGGGAATTTTCAAAATTTTCATTGGCTTGACCGGTCCGCCGGCACCGGGCGGGCTCCGCCCCATTGGACGAGCAGCACGGCGGCGAACACCGCAACACAGCCGAAAAGCTGCGCGGGGGCCAGCCTGTCGCCCAGGACAAGCCAGCCGGAGAGCGCGCCGAAGACGCTTTCAAGCGAGAGAAGGACGCCGGCGACCGAGGCGGACACCCGCGACTGCGCGACATTCTGCAGCGTGTAGGCTATGCCGCTCGAGAACACGCCGCAATAGACGAGCGAGGGAAAGGCCGTTTTGACGGACGCGAACGATAGACGGGACGCTTCGGCACCGCAAAGAAAAAACGGCGCGCCGCAGACGGCGCATGTGAAAAGCTGTGCGGCGCTCATTACGAGAAGGTCGCTGCGGCGCGCGAAACGATCGACGACCAGCATCTGCACGGCGAAAAGAAAGGCGCAGGCGATAGTCCAAAGCTCGCCGCGACCGACACCCGCGAAGCCTGCGCCCGCAGCTTCGCCGCCAAGACATATAAAATATGTGCCTAGCACCGCGAGAGCCGCGCAGGCGACCACTGCAGGACGCGGCAGGCGCCGCGTCAGCACAGCGGACAAGAGCGGTACAAAAAGGACGTAGTTTGTCGTCAAAAACGCGCTTACCCCCGGGATTGTGTATTGAATGCCTATTTGCTGGGCGCTCATCGCGGCGAAAAGCGGCACGCCGCAGAAAACACCGGCGAGAATCGACCGGCGCGACACGCGGCGCGAGCGAAACCATATAACTGTGAGCAGAAAGGCGCCGCCGAGAACGTTGCGCAGCACTGTTATCGTTATAGGCCCGAGGGCGTCCGCCGCCTTCTTCTGGGCGAGAAACGCCGTCCCCCAGATGAACGTCGTGATGAAAAGCAGAAAGGCGCCCATCCGGCGGTCAGTCGTAATAGGAATAGCGGCGCTCCAGGCTCTCCATCGCAAAGGCCACTATATAGTTGAAAATATAATAGAATACGGCGGCCGCAATGAGCGGGGTCATCGTCGTATACGTGCTTGAGAGCCCCTTCGCGATCGTGAACATCTCGGTTACGGCGATCGTAAAGGCGAGCGAGGTGTCTTTGACGAGCGTAATCACCTCATTGCCGACGGCCGGTATGACGCGCTTGACCGTCTGCGGCAGGATTATCCTGAAAAACGTCTGGGCGCGCCCGAGGCCGAGCGCCTTCGCCGCCTCGTGCTGGCCCCGGTCTATCGAGAGTATTCCGCCGCGGTATATCTCGGCGAAGTACGCGGCGTAGTTCAGGCCGAAGGCGAGAACGGCCGCCAGCAGGCGCGGATAGCGCGACAGCGGCATACCGAAGAGTATGAACGGCGCGAAGTAGACGAAGATTATCTGGAGCATCAGGGGCGTGCCGCGCACTATCGAAATGTACAGCCGGAAGACCGACGAAACGACACGATTGCGGGACATCCGCCCCAAGGCTATCGGAAAGCCCAGCGGCAGGGCGATGACCAGCGTGAAAACGAAGATCTCGAGGGAGACCACAAGTCCCCCCAGAAGATCCGTCACCATTGACGCCAGGCTGAACTCCATCAAGCGCCGCCTTACTTCATCAGGAGCGCCTTGGGCTCTATGCCGTATTTCGCGGCTATCTTCGCGCCTGTGCCGTCCTTGAACACCGCGCGAAGCGTCTCTTCGACTTCGTCTCTGAGCTTGGTGTTGCCCTTCTTGAACCCGATGCCGTAAGTTTCTGTCATCACAATTTCGCCGAGCATGTCGAACTTGCCGGGCAGGTCGATCATCTTGCGCTTGGCGACGCCTATGTCAAGGGCGACCGCGTCAAGCGCGCCCGCGTTGAGCTCGTTGACGGCCTGATTGTAGTTTGGCTCGACGACGAGCTGCTTGAATGTCGCGCCGAGGGCTTCTTTCGCGCCGCCCTTCGAGAGCGCCTTCTGCACGGGAGTGTCGGTCTGCACGCCGACAACCTTGCCCGAAAGATCCGCCAGGGTGCGGATTACCGAGCCGAGCTTGACGAGCACGACCTGCGAGTTGTCGACATAGGCCGATGTCCAGGTGTAGGCGTCTTCGCGACCCTGCATCGTAAAGCCGTTCCAGATGCAGTCTATTGAACCGGAGTTGAGCTCCAGGTCTTTGGTATCCCAGTTAATCGGGTTGGCTACAAACGTCCAACCGCGGCGCGCGCACACCTCGCGGGCGAGATCGAGGTCGAACCCCTTGTATTCGCCGCCCTCTTTGAAACCGTACGGCGGAAAGTCCGCATCAAACCCCACGACGAACTTGCCGGCGCCGTCTTTTTCGCCGCCGCAGCCGCAGACCGCCGCCATTGCGGCCACCGCGGCCGCCTTGAGAAAACCCTTGGTGAAATCCATTGCTGTATATCTCCTTTAATTGATTGTTGTTGTTTAAAGTCTTGTCACATACCGTACGGACCCTCGAACTCGCACATGAAGTCAAAGCCGTTGGCGAAAGACTCCGGCGTATCGGTTTCATCGCGGCTTATTCTGTGGGAGTCTGCGAGATTGAACATCATCTCGCCAATATCCTCGCACCGTTTGAGGCCCCACTCCGACAGCACCGTATAGCTCATCGGGCCGTACAGGTCGAGCGTCCGCTCGCGGAACTCGTCGAGAATATCGTCGGCCGTCATGTGCTCGCCCTTGTTGTGCTGGGCGAGAAAGCCGACAACGTCCATCAAAAGCGCGTAGGCTCTGGCGTTGTAGCGCTGATCCTTCGCGAGAATATCCTCGAACTTGTCTGTCTCGAAATCTATTTCGTCCATGGTGAAATCACATATTGGCGTCTTGGGGCGAAGCCTGGGCGCTCGCCGGTTCGGGGGCCGGCTCGGGAGCCGGGGCCGGTGCGGGTGCCGGGGCGGGAACCGGCTCGGGGGCGGGTGCCGAGGCGGGGGCCGGGGCGGATGCCGGGGCGGCGTCGAAGCGCGTCGGGTTCTTGGCCATAAACTCCCACGCGAAAGCCTTGTAGCTCTCAGCGCCTTTAGAGCGAGGGTCCAGAAACACGACCGGCGTACCCATCGACGGCGCCTCTGAAACGCGGACGTTTCGCGGTATGGTGGTCTCGTAAACTTTATCGCCGAAGTGCCCGCGCACTTCGTCCATCACGTCTTGTGTAAGGCGCGCGACTGCATTGACCATGGTGAACACGATGCCGTTCAGCTCCAGAGACGGATTCACCGACTGGCGTATGCGGTCGATGGAGCCTGTGATGAGCGCGAGGCCGTCCATCGCCAGAAACTCAGCCTGAATCGGTATCAGCACGCCGTCCGAGGCGACGAGCGAGCTCGTCATTACAATGCCCAGCGA
>JAZQBR010000247.1:0-6142 GCA_045545855.1 Kiritimatiellia bacterium
AGGGCTATGACACCTCCTTGGCTCACAGAACGACATGGCTACGATCCGACTTGCAGGGTCGCGCTACCCCGCCGGAGGGGGTGGCGCGATGTATACAGGGCACTTCGCCTCACCCCCTCCGAGGGGGTGTCGTTTTTGCCCACGGGGGGTGTGGCGATTGCCTTGCCGGACCATTGGATGGTCGTCGATTATTATGAGCGTTATTTCACCCGACTCTGTCATCTGTTTTTCAGCGGGCTCCACCCGTCCGCCCCCTTGACTATGTCCTTGATGCCGGTGCAGCCTGCCGAGCGCAGCCGCTCGCGCAGCTCCGCCGCGCCCCCGACTTCGACTATCGCGTCGCGCTTCGTCTCGCCGTTCTGCCGGCACGCATACTCCGCCGAGCGCCAGACGCGGCGCCCTTCGTCGGTCGTCCAGTCGCGCCAGCCTTCGGGCGACACGGCGTCGCCGAAATCAGTGTCGATGAACGTCACGTTGGCGTATGGCCGCCACGGGCGGCCGAGATGGGTGCGCTTGCCGTTGCCGCACGTCACGCGGCACCTCGCGAATACGTAGCCGAACGGCATGTCGGCAGTGTGCGAACCTGCCGTCACATAGCCGCCGTCGATGGAATGGATGTCACACTTCCAGAAGAGCGCGACGGAGCCGCCGAATATGAAATCGACAGTTCCTTCTATATAACACTCGTCGAACACCTGGCGCGAGGCGGCGCCGCCTGCGGAGCCGCCGGCGAACACGGTATCCTGCCAGCCGAGAAAGCGGCAGCGGCGAAAAACGCAGCGGTCGCCCGAGACGTAAAGCGCCACGCACTGCCCCGCCTGCTCCCTGCCGCCGGTGGCCGCGAGACGCTCCGGCGTGCCTGTATTCTCGACAGTGAAACCCGCCATCTCGAAGTCCGGAATCTCGATTCTGAGAGTGCTGCTGCCAGATGTGCCGAGGGGCTTTCCGTTGGCGCCGGTCGTCGCGGGGGTGTCGTTCCACGATATCACGGTCTTGCCGGGCCGTGGATCCTCGGCGACGAGCCTTATCCTGGAGCGCCGCCCCGCAAGGCGTATCTTCTCGCGGTAGCGGCCCGGCGCGACTTTGACCGTCGTCTCGCGCTCTGCGCCTTCGGGTATCGAATCGAGCACCTTCTGTAGCGACTCGCCGCGTCCGCAGCGCAAAACAAGCCCGCCGGACGGCGGGACCGCGGCGGCGGGCGCGGCGGCGGACGCGTTCTCAATGCGCCACTTCTCGTAGACGCTGATGACGCGCGAGCCCATGTCGTTGAACCACTTGTAGCTCATATTCTCGCCGCGTTCAAGCTCGCTGAAATCGAAGTTTTTCGTGCTGTCGCGCCGCCCGGTGAACGGACGGTTCTCCTCCAGCGTGTAGTAGCGGCACCAAAGCGGCTTCGACTCGTCGGGCGGAACTCTCACGAGCCGCGATGTGACGACGCCGTCATCGCGGCGCCAGTTCTCCTCTATCTTCAAACCGTACAGCGCGTTGGCCTTGTACCACGCGACAGCCCCCTCGACGCTCTCGCGCAGCCGCCGCGCGGTTTCGGGCGGATAGCGCGTCGCGTCCAGGCTCATCAGCAAAAGGACGATATTGCCCGACTCCTGGGAGCAGATTGAGGGTAGCTCGAACGAGCGCCCGATGCAAGGCTCGAGCGTATCGCGATCATGCTGCTGGCACCAGAGCGTCAGCTTGCCGTTCTGGCGTATCTGGGTGTCGAGTATGCACTTGACGCCCCGGTCGAACGCCCGGCGGCACCTCTCGCGCAACGCCTCCGCGAGCGGCAGGTCGAACGGCGCCTTTGCCTCGCCTATTTCGCGCACAACCTTCATGACGTTCACCATCGCGTCATCATTGTACGTTATCTGGTGCCAATAGCCGACTTTGACCGGGTCGAACTGCGGCCAGCCGCCGTTCTGGTACTGAAGGTCGAGCATGAAGCGAACACCCTTCTCGACGCCTTTGAGACACTTGCCGGCCAATGCGTCGCCGCCGCGGCCCGCCCTCGCCTTGTACACCCGCGCGAGATAGCGTATCTCGGTTGTCGTAGCGGCGTTGTCGATCGTGCCGAGCTTTCGCTCGCCCTTGTGCGACAGCGCTTCTTCGCGCTCTTCGGGCGAAAGCACGTTTTGCATGGCGACGTTCTTCGGCCAGCCGCCGCTGTCAAGCTGCCGGTCGAGTACGTTCCCGGCGATGCGCGCGGCTTCGTCAGTCGCGAAAAACGCGTCGTCCAGCCCCGCCGCGTATTTCGTCCAGGCCACGGCCGGCGATTGCGCCGTTCCGGCGGACCAAGCGCAGGCGGCCGGCAGGACGAGCGCGGCCGTAATGACAGCTCTCAATCGCATGGCGACACCTCTGCGGAAGCAAAGAACAAACGCCTTCTGGCAAACCGCACCGGCTCCCCTTCCAGGCGCAAGGTCAGAACGCGCGACCTGTCCCACGCGTCGCGGGCGACGCGAAGCTCGTATTCACCGGGCTCCACGACCCATTCGCCGTCCTTGCCGCCACGCCAGCGCGCGAAAAGCTCCAGCGGTACGCCGAACTCGACGTGTCTCGCCGCCCCGCGCGGAATTTCAGCGCGCGCGAAACCCCTCAGCCTCACCGGCTCGCCCTTCGCCGTCACATAGAGCTGGACGACCTCGACGCCGTCCCGCCGCCCTGTGTTGGCGACGTTCACGGCGACCTTCACTTCGCTCGAGAGATCGCCAAGCCGTCTTGCCGCCCCGCCTTCGACCGCTGCGTCGCGGTATTCGAACGATGTGTACCCGAGACCGTGGCCAAAGGGCCACTCGGCGCGTTCGCGCGTGTCTGAGCCGTCGCCGAAATGAAGCGGCTCTTTCGATTCCGTCTTGGGGTACGTCATGGGTAGCCTGCCCGAGGGGTTGACCGCGCCGGACAGAATTTCAGCGACCGCAGTACCGCCTTCTTCGCCCGGATACCACGCCTGCAAGACTGCGGCCGCGCGGTCTGCGAACTGCGTGACAACCTGGTTGCGTCCGCCGAAAAGCACAAGCACCACGGGCTTGCCGGTCGCGAGCATCGCCTCGACAAACGCCTCCTGGTCGCCGGCGAGGCGAATCGACGGGCGCTGGCGCGACTCGCCCGAGAGCGTGAAGTTCTCGCCCATCGCGCAGATGACGACATCAGCATCGCGCGCGACCTCGATGGCGGCGGCCGTGTCGGTCGCGTCCGCGCTCTCGACAAGCTTGAGCGAGAGAGCTTCGGTGCGCGGGTCGCCGCCCGAACTGACGCCCGTATCGCCGGGGTTGGACCATCCGCAGCCGCGCGAATAGACGACGCGATCTTTGCCGAAAACGCGCTCCATGCCTTCCTTCAGGGTGACGATGTGCGGCTCGGCCCACTCGCGCGGATTGCGCCGCCAGAACGCCTGCATGCACTGGTATGTGTAGTCGCCGAGCATCGCCCAGACGCTGTTGGCGTTCGGCCCGACGAGCGCGATCTTGCGCACGGCCGCCGCGTCCAGCGGGAGCGTGCCGTCGTTCTCCAGCAGTACCACCCCTTCGCGCGCGAGCTGAAGCGCTGTCTCGCGCCACTCGGGCCGATCGAGGCCGGCAGCCTCCGAAAGCGGAGGGATGGCGGCTCTTTCGCGCTCTTCGCGCGTACCGAGAAGGCCGAGGCGGGCCTTGAGGCGAAGCGAGTTCTTGACAGCGCGCTCCAGCTCCGCCTCTGTGACAAGCCCTTCTCTCACACACTCCAGCGCGAGCGAATAGCTCTCGCCGTGCGGCAGGTCGACGTCGTTGCCGGCCTTGATCGCCGCCGCGGCGCGGGCCTTGAGCACGCGACGCTTCTCAGACTTGCTTGCAATGCCGCGCATCCCCCACGTTACAGCGCCGTAGTCGCTCACGACAGTGCCTTTGAAGCCGATATAGCCGCGCAAGATGCCGTCAATCAGCGTCGGGCTCGAGACGGCCTGCTCGTCCTTGTACCGGTCGTAGCTCGTCATCACCGCCGCCGCACCGCCCGCGTTTATCATCGCCTCGTGCGGATATACCACCTCTTCGAAGATGTCGCGCCAGCTGCGCGTCGCGCCGCCGCCTATCGTGCCGTAGCCGAGAAAGTGTTTCGTGCAGGCGGCGGCGCGCCCGGTCGACTGCAGGCCGCGCACGAACGCCGTACCCATCGCCGCCGCGAGATAGCCGCTCTCGCCGTAGCCCTCTTCAAGGCGCGTCCAGTGGGAATTGACTATCACGTCAGCCATCGGCGAAAGAGCGAATGTCGCGCCGACGAGTCTCATCGCCTCTGCGGTTTCGCGGCACTTGCGCTCGAGAAGCGGCGTGTCCCAGGTCGAGGCGACCGCGATCTGCTGCGGATATGTCGTCGCGGTGCGCGCGGCAAGGCCTGAAATCACCTCTTCGTGGCAGATCGCGGGTATGCCGGGACGAGTCTCGTCGAGGCAGAATTGCTGGACGGCGCGCACGAAACCGGCGAGTTCGCGCGGCTCGTCAGTGCGGTTGCAGGCGAACTGGCAGACGTGGCCTATGCCGTGAGGGATGCGCCGGCGGGCCTTCTCGGGCGAGAAGGTACCGTCCTTGGCGCAAAGAACGCAGGCGGTCGTGGCGCAAATCTGGGCTACCCGCTCTTCGGGCGTCAAAGAGTCGTACACCGCGTCGACAAGCTTGTCAATGGCGTCGTCGCCGCGTAGGGCCGCCGGCGCCAGCGCGCAGGCGAGAACTGCTGTGATAGGTTTCATGGCCATATTATACCAAATATTTCGTACGGCCGCCGCCCCCAAACGGGGGCAGTATAAGGCCAACGCATTAAAAGCCGATCCTTCCCCTTCCGGGCCCCCAAATCGTTTTTTAATGCGTTGGCCGTACTTGCCCCCTTGCCGCACTGCCAATATTTATGGTACAATACGCATGTTTCAAGGCAAGGAACATAACTTATGGCACTCGCAATCAGCAACATACCGGTCCTGTCCGGAGACGCCGCAATCCGTTTCGTACGCACGGCGGAAAAGAACGCCCGCAATCGCGGCAGCGTCGATTTTTCCTCCAAGCGCGAAATGTGGCGTAGTTTCGAGTCGAAAAACGCCAACCGGGTCAGAAAACTTAGGGAATCCGGCAAATGGCCTTTCTGAATGACAGATGCGCCCGCGTTCTGCTTACCCCAAAAGTAGTCGCCGCATGCGCTCCTTTCAGTTGCGGCAACAAGGATCTTGACGAGTTCTTCGCCACGGATTATTTCGATTACGCGAAACAGTTGATGGGGAAGACATACGCCTTTCTTGAAGTTGACAATCCGCGCGAAATCGTCTGCGCATTTACAGTCGCCAACGCCAGCATATTCACAAACCATCTCCCGAACGCCCGCAGAAAACGTATCGGCAAATCCGTACCGCAACCCAAACGCGACATGATATACCCAGCCGTCCTTATCGGACGCCTCGGCGTAAATAGCGGCTATATGCACCGACATATAGGCACGGAGCTTATGGACAGCATCAAGAGCTGGTTCATCGATGATGAGAACAAGACCGGATGTCGCTATCTTGTCGTGGATGCCTACAACGAAGCCACGCCGCTCGAATACTACCGCAAGAACGGCTTCGACTTCATGTTTAGCACAGAGGAGCAAGAGCGCGAATACCGCAGCATGTCCGGCGATGGCCCGCTTCACACGCGCCTGATGTTCTTCGACCTTATGCAAATCGTCCATTCCTGATACAATTCTTGCACATTCCCGCCACTTTAGCCTTTAGGCGCCAGTCGCTAATGTTCTTGACGGTAAGAGTCAGGTTGTTTTCAATTATCAGTCTGCCATCTGAACCAATGTCAAGTGTGCAGTCAGCGCCGCTCGAGCCTGTGTTATCTTTGCCGACGGTTCCCCCGCACCCACCACACACACTCTCTCCACCTCTCCACGGACATTCTCCGCCCACTCACTCTTTTTCCCGCTTTTCCATCGTTTCCTTAATCTCTCTACTGTTTCCACTCTTGGATTTTCTTTGACTTCTTTCTCGCTCCGCTACTCCGATCGAATCGCGAATGGCTCTCTCGGGCATCTTCCCGGACCAATTACCCCCAAAACAGCCATTTTTCTGCGTTTTCACCTCGGGTATAATGAAAACCCTTGCCCCTATTGGGTAGGGTAGGCTCCCCCTATTGGGTAGCCCCCCGTCACC
>JAZQBR010000248.1:0-15996 GCA_045545855.1 Kiritimatiellia bacterium
ATTCTCGGCAGCTCGATTGCCTTTCTCACCTCGTCTCTGGTGAACAACTATCTCAATGACGCCCTCGGCAGACTGCTCAAGCGGCGGGAGGGCTTCGGCGTGTTCGCCGTGCGGTCCTATGTCTCCACGTTTATTGCGCAGTTTGCGGACAATCTCGTTTTCGCCCTGCTGGTCTCGAAGATTTTCTTCGGCTGGACGCTGCTGCAGTGCTTCACCTGTGCGCTCACGGGTGCGGTCATGGAGCTGCTGTTCGAGGTCGTGTTCTCACCGGTCGGCTACCGTGTTTCCAGAAGCATCCGCCGCAAGCAGTCCGCTGCCGCCTGCGCGTGAGGGAATGCCATGAACATTGTTATCACCGGCACCTCCAGCGGGATCGGAAAGGCGATCGCCGAGCGCTTCCTGCAGGCGGGAAGTCGGAGGCCAAGCGGGTCTTAGGGAGACAAAGGGCTATGACAACTCCATGGCTCACAGAACGACATGGCTACGATCCTACTTAGCGGCCGGCGAACCACGGCGCGACCTGCGAGCCGTCCGGCCAAGTCGCGAGGGTAGACGCTTCACCGAACGCCTCCAGCGTGACCGGACCGGCGAGACCGGCCGGCTGGACGGGCCACTTCGAGGCGTCGAGCGGCTTGTAGTCAGACCCGTACATATTCGCGTCCTCGAACGTCTTCCACTTGATGCCCTTCAAATCGTAGGCGCGTATCCTGTTCGCGGCGAGATTCGTGACTTCAACCTCGAGCGTGTTGCGTCCGCTCTTTGGCTCGAGCATCGCTCCGTAAGGGTGCATGAACAATGTCGCGACCGTCTCGCCGTTGAGCTTTATGCGCGCCGTGCCGTACACCTCGCCCAGCCTCAGTATAACCCCCCGGCCGGCAGCGCCTTCTTTGGGCATGTCGAATGTAGTGCGGTAGACGGCCGTCCCCGAGAACTCCGCCTCCCGCTCGCCGAACTTCGTCCAGTCGCCGATTACGTCCCCTTCGCGCTTCGCCGGCGGCTCCCAGCCCGAAACATCGCCCGTGAACTCGAGCTGCCACGGCGACGAGAAAGGCATCTTGGCGAAAGTCGGCTGCGGCACGCCCGCCGCCGCGATGTCGCCCAGCGGCGCCTTGCTCCAGACGAAGAACGAATGGGCCGGCGCGATTCGCAGAACCTTCTCGATGACTGCCGCGTCGCTGCCCTCGCCGGGTAAAACGAAGCCGCTTAGCGGGTCCATGCACTGCGCGTCAGGCTGCAGCCTGACAGAAGCATAATCCATGGACGAATTGACTATGAAATACAGTTTGCCGCCCTTCCAGGAGAGACGCAGCGCGTCGAACGGCGAGCCCTTCGCCGCGAAAGCGTCGCGTATCGCGCCGGTTGCCGCGAGCGCGGCTGCGGCGTCCTCGACGGGCGCGGGCGCGGCGCTCACATCAAGCGTCTCGGCCGCGAGACCGGGCGACGTCTTCGGGAGCGACTTCTCGAAAAGAACCGGCATGCGCTTCGAGAGCGCCGCGAGCCGCGTGAGCGTCGCCGGTTTCATATACTTCGTCTCGGGTACGACGATCGCCTTGTAGCGCGAGACTGTTTCATCGTCGAGAAACGCGTCCGTCACATAGTCGAACGAATAGCCCGCGTCGTCCAGGCGCTGGGCGAGGCGACCGAAAGGCAGGTCTTCCATCCAGTGGGCGTGCACGGTCAGAAGCTCGGCATAGCCGTCGGCCTTCGTCCATTGGTCGTATATCGGCCAGTATAGGAGCACGTCGTTATCTGGCGCGGCCTCGGCGAGAAGCGTCCCGACGCGCGCGAAATAGTCGTTCAACGGACGTATGTCGCGCCAGAGCGGATTTCTCGGGTTCAGCTCGCTCGACGCGTAGAAGCACCAGCCCGGCCAGGGCGCGGAGTCCGGCGAGTAGACGGTCGCGTGATAGTAGAGCCTGTTGACGCCGGCAAGAAACAGCAGGTCGCCGAACGCCTTCACCTCTTCGAGCGACTCGCAGAAGTGTTCGCTCATCCAAGTGAACGACTCTGCGCTCGTGTACTTTCTGCCGGCGAGATGGGCGGCGGAAGACGCGAACTTGCTCATGAGCGGGTTTCTGTCGCCGTCGCGAAAATTCTCGTCGAAACCGCTCTTGAGGGGGTTTCTCTTGCCACGGCCGAACATTTCCGTTTCGGGAGTGTCGGCGAGCGCGTAGAACTCGAGAAGGTTGGCGGGCGCCCCGTGCGCCTGGTTGTGGGTCAATATGCCGCGCTCGCGGCACCATGCGGTCCACAGAGGGAATACCTCCTTCGAGAGAATGTCGCTGAGCGTCTCGCGGTAGTCGCACTTGACGCGCGCGACCTTTTCAGGGTCGCCAAAGCCCGCGAGCTCGGCGTAGTGATCTTCGATAGAGTAGCCGCGGTACTTCTTGAAGAGGGCGGGCAGCTCATCCGACCAGGCGGCGTTGTAGTACTCGAACGAGTCGTGAAAAGTCGCGCGCGGATACGCCGCGGTCTTTCCGTCGAGGTTCTTGAAGAGGGCGAGGTGGGCCTTGAGCGCGGCGGGCGAGAACGGGTTCAGCATAGGCCCGGCGTCCATCGCCTGGGCGCGCTTCACCTTCTGGCCGGTGCGGTAAGAGACGAGACGCGTGCCGTCCTTCTCAAAAAGCACCTTGTGGTGTTTCGGGAGCTTCTCGCCCGGCTTCACGACCTTAAGGCCCTGGGCGCCCAGTTCGGACGGGATGGACTTGCCGCCGAAGCACCAGCCCGCGCCGAAGCTGAGGTCGACTTTGAGGCCACGTTCTGCGGCGAGCGAATTGGCGGTCTCGAGTATTTCGACGAACTTTGGGGACATGAACTCGATATATTTCTCTTCATAGCCCTTCGCGCCGTAGATAGGCACGAACCTGACCCCGCCTAAACCGGCGGCGGCCCAGCGGTCCATTTCTTGGGCGAGCTCTTGCGGCTCGACTGCGTTGCCCAGCAGGTGGCAGATGCCCCATGGTCTAGTTTCGCACACAGGCTCAGGAAAGCAAATTTCAGGCGCACCGGCGGCTGGAAGCGCGGCGGCGAGAATCGTCGTGGCTATGGCTGTCATTTTCATCTAGTCCTTTCGGTTGTCGGGGGCTTAGCGAAGGTACAGACGAAAGGCCGGCGTCGGCCCGTCGCAGGTAACGTTCCATGTGCCGTCGCCGTTCCGGCGCATGGCGGCATGCGCGCCATACGCGAGGACGGGGCGGCTGTGGACGACCAAAGTTCCATTTGTGACGACCCCGCCGGCCGCGACCGAGAGCGAGGCCGCATGCTGGACGAATCCGCCGAGGTCGAGCGTCGCGCCCGAAGCGACCTCTACGCCGGCCGCAGGCGGTATCGGCGTATACGCCGCCCCGCCTATCGCCCACTTCGCCATAAGCATAGCCTCGACCGCCTCGCGCTCCGCGTCGGTGAGCTTCTGCCGGGACATGACGACTTCGCCAATCCGGCATTCGGAGTTGGAGCCGAAAAACGGGCGGCTCGTAGTCTTGCCGTCATGCCTCAGCCACATGTGCCCAGAGCCGTCCACGGCAATGAGCTGGTCTTGCCCTGACACGATGGCGGCGTTGACAGCTCCATTGCCCCACGTACAGTCTTCATAGTATGTGTTGTAATCGAGAATCGTATAATATGTGCTGTTTGAGTTTCGCCTGCGCACGCACCAACGGGTGCTGGAATCGTTGGCGTCGCCCATGGGCACGGGCCACTGATTGGCCCCCATGCGCCAGACAAGAAAAGTCGCATAGCACTCATCGCTGGTCTTGAAAGCCTTCGACAGACACAGCCTCAGCTGTTCGCTGTGTAATGACGGTCTGCCGCCAAAAGCGTCTGTAACCAATGTCGGCGCCGCCGCCCCGTCCGCCATGACCAAGGTGTCTTGCGAGCCGAGGGCGTCCTTGAGGCTTGTGAAAACGCCGTCGGCCTCCACCACCGCGCCATCGGCCGAGGCGTCGAAATCGTATAGCGCGCCCGGGATGTCGGCGGCACCGCCAAGTCTTAGGGTGCCGCCCGAGACGAGCAGAGGTCCGGCAAAGTCGTTGTTGCCGAGAAGGACGAGCGTGCCCCCGCCGGCCTTCTCGACATTTTCGGCCTTTTCAATCGCGCCGGTCTGCACCCGGGTTTCACCCGCGGGGACATAAAACGCGGCGTCGTGCACAAGCGCGTACGTGTAGGTTATGGACGATATCGTTATGTACGGGCTGTACCCGCCGGCGCCGGCGTTCCACGAATACGACCATACATAGTATGTAGTGCCGCCCTTGACGCCAAGCTCAAGAGTGTAGTTGGCGCCGGCTGCGGCGAAATCGACCCTGGCGTCACCGGAGTTGCCGCAAGCGCCCGCAGCGTCGGCCGCCTTGATTATAAGAGCCGCATTGTATTTGCTGTGCAGTGAATCGATCGACGCGACAAAACGCAAAGTGCCGTCGCTGGGCGGAGTGAATTTAATGTAATGGTCGTCTGTTTCAGAAAGCGTCTTGCCGAGGGCTTTTTGATCGTCCACCGCAACCTTGTACCATACAACACCCGACCCGCCAAGCGTGTCGCCCTTTTGCAGCATGAATGTCATGCCGTTTTCCACGATTGCCGCCGCGGCGTCGGGCTCTTGAGAAAATCCGCCCGAATACTGCGAGAAATCCCAGACGGCTACGCGGTCCTCGTCTTCGGCGTACCGGCGAAAGACAGCCTTGAAGTAAAGGCTCTTGGCGAGCTTTTCAAAGACAAGCGTCTTCTTGACAGAGACGATATTGCCAGACTCATCGGCCCAGCCGGCGAACGAATACTGGTCCTCTTCGGCGCTGACCGCCGAAAGAACGACATCATAGCCCGCATAGACAGCGGCTTCTCCGGTAGCGACGCCGTTGATCGAGACCGAACCGAACGCGGCATCCTCGACGTCGACTCTGACCGACAGTTTCTTCGACGGTTCGAGCGCCAGTATCTTCACGTCGTCTACCGCGCCGGCACCGTCGCCGCCGGCGAATGTCATGACGAAAGAACTGCACGGCGTCTCGAAGGAGTCGGGCACGGCGAAAAGCCGGTAGCCGCTGCCGCCAACAGACGCGGACGCCACCCGTGCGTCGAGATCGACGATCATGTCGACATCCATCCACTCGCCGCTGTTTACCGTAGCCTGCGCGACAGGCGGCACATCCGCCGAGAGCGTCACATCAGGGCCGCGCTCGCCGAACACCGCCGATGAGCCGTTCAGCGTCAGTATTGGGTTGTTGCCAAGCGCGAAGACTGCCGTGCCCGCATCATACCGCGCCTTGAAAGACACGCGAAGGCGTCCGCCCGAGACAGCGCTTTCGAGCTCGCGCGCATAGCCGGCGCCGTCCGAGCCGGTGTCGTCGTCGAGCAATGTCGACGTCCACGCCTCCAGGGGATACTTCGCCGAGCATGGTGCGCTGCCACCGACCTGCCACGTATTGCCGTCCGCCTCGGCGAACCAAATGTACGCCTTGGCGCCGACCGGCACCGTCAGCGACCGTAAGACATGCGAAGCGATGCCGGGGTCGTCCTTGCCCAGGTCCGCGTCGATAAAGCCGGGTACTTCTGGCACGACGAGTTCGCCTGATGTATTACCGCTCGCGTCATAGTTGTAATACGAATACCAGCGGTTTGTCACCGCCTCGCCGGCGCTGACAATATCTACAACCGCCTTTGTATAATTGCAGTGGTTCATGACGCGCATCGTAACGCCGTCTAGCGTCACGGCTCCGTTCTCGCTTCTCGCGTCGACCGCCGCGACAGCGGCATCGTTCGCATAGTCGAACCCCGCGCGAACGCTCGCGTCCCAGTAGGAGTTTGGCGCCCTGCCCGCGTTGATTATTTCGTCCGTGACGAGCCACGGTCTGTCGTTCGCGAGAGCGGCAGCCACACCTTCGGTGATACCCTTCAAGACAGCAGCCTGGACGCGCTGACTGCCGGTCGCCCCCCCGGCCTCGCCGGCCGCCACGCGCTCGACGGCGTTCGACCAGACGAGATACGCGCCCCAGTCGGCCCCGGCGTTGTTAGGGTGGGTCGCGTCGACCCTGCCGCCCTTGGCGGAAAAGAAATAGTAGTCGATGGCGTTTTTGAGCGGGATGGACGGGTTGATGGCGTTGATGCGGACGATTTCATCGTTCATCCAATCGGCGAACGGCTTATTGAGATCTATAAAGGCGACATTCTTCGCGCCGGCGGCAATCTTGGATTCGACCCACGCCTCTCCCGCTTCGGCATATTCTTGAAGCGAACGGTTCCACTTGGATTTTGCGGCGTCCCATGAAAAATGGCGTTCCAGAGGCGAAACGATAACGAGATACGCGCCAGCCGCATTAGCGTCGTCAAAATACTTTTCGAGATTCTCCTTGTAGCTTTCAGCGCTGCCCTCGTTGTGGCCGTATTCGACGTAGAGATAGTCGCCCGGCTTCAGGAGACAGCTCGTGCGGTGGGTGTTCGCGCTCGTCGCGAGCCCGCCCTCGCCCTGGTTGCGTATCGAAAGACCGGCCGGCGCCCAGCGCGAAAGCCCCGAGCCGACGCCTGCATAATTCTGCAGGGCGAAGTAAGGCGTGTCGCAGCGCTGGTCTGTGCCGGTCGAATCGTCGCAGAGCCACATCGTTTTGCCGACGTTCATATTGGCGACATCGCCGCCGCGCACCCTGCCCGGCGTCTGCGGCTGTTTTACGACGGTCAAAGCCGCGAGCGCGGCGTTCTCGCCGGCGACCACGACATTTATGGCGTTGTCATAATAGTATTTCGCCGGAGTCTTGAAGTAGTTCGGCGCGAGCTCCACGCTCCACGCGAACGTCTTCGTCTCGCCGGGCGCGAGAACGAGATGCTGCGCGTGGGTGTGGCAGCGCTCGGAGAAAAGCGACACGTCGGCATTCGCCGTCGACGATGCGTTCGCGACCGTGCAGGTGACGGCGTAGTACGCCCGTTCTTCGGCGCGCATCGAGAATCGCACAGGATAGCGCCCTTCGCGCGTCGACGCCCCCTTCGGCAGATATTCGCCTGCGGCCGGCCCCGTCACACAACTCAGCCCGCTCATGTCCGTCGCGTTTCTGAGGACAATCTTCTGGCCCCTGACGACTTTGAAGCCGTCAATCGCGTGAGGAACCGTCGGCAGATTCTTCGGCACATCGTCGGTGTAAGAAGTATCTGTCGTGCCGAGAAAGCCGTATGAGAACCTGCCTTCGGCCATCGGCCCGCTCACATCGCAGACGGCGCTTGCGGGAACCGCCAACGTCCCGGCCGGCGATTCGCCCTCGTTCACACCAAACACGAACTTGTACACCCCATCGGCCGGCACTGACGCATCAAGCGCGTGCGCGGCGAACGACAAGCCTGCGGCGGCAAGAGCCGCCGTCAAACCTTTCAACGCATACTTCATTTTCAACACTTGTTTCTTTATTGCCCGCATGACCCGTATATTGTATCATATTTACCCCGCCTCGCACACTACCCACATGAGTACAAAATCCGCTGTCCGTCAGAACGCCGCTTCCAGAAGCAAACGCACGGAGTGCGTACGTTTACTTCTGGAGTCGGCGAAAAAAATATTCGCCCCGAGAGCGCACGAAGGCGGCAAAATATGCTATACTTTCCGCTTAACCCACCAGAGACAGAAGAAGGAGCCGAAATTGAAAGCAGAGATCGAGAGACTTAAACGGGAACGAAACGCCGTCATTCTCGCCCACAACTACACGCGAGGCGAGGTGCAGGACGTTGCGGACTACACTGGCGACTCACTGGAGCTGGCAAGGCGCGCGACCATGGTGGACGCCGAGGTAATCGTATTCTGCGGCGTCTACTTCATGGCCGAAACGGCGGCGATACTGAACCCCGGCAAGACTGTGCTTATACCCGACCCGACGGCAGGTTGCCCAATGGCCGACATGATAACGGGCGAGCAGCTGCGCGCGCTCAAGGCCAAGCACCCAGGCGCGGTGGCGGTCTGCTATGTCAACTCCACCGCCGAAGTCAAGGCGGAATGCGACCTGTGCGTAACAAGCGGCAATGCCGAAAAAGTGATGGCGACAATACCCGGAGACCGCGAGATACTGTTCGTGCCCGACCAGCATCTCGGCTCGCACGTCTCGGCGAAAGAGGGGCGCAGCTACGTGCTGTGGCCGGGCTACTGCCCGACACACGCCCACCTCACGGAGAAAATGCTCGCGGACGCGCGCTCTGCCCACCCCGGCGCGCCCGTCATGGTCCACCCCGAGTGCCCCAAGGCGATACGCGACGCCGCAGACCGGCAGCTGTCCACGGGCGGCATGTGCCGCTTCGCGCGCGAGACTGACGCCAAGACGATTCTCGTAGGCACCGAAGTCGGCATACTCCACCGCCTCAGAAAGGAGAACCCCGGCAAAACCTTCATACCGGTCTCGGAGACTCTAGTCTGCCCAAACATGAAAAAGACGACGCTCGAGAACCTCGCCGACGCCCTTCGCGAGATGAAGACAAAAGTGACCGTGCCCGACGACATCGCCAACCGCGCGCGACGCGCGATCGAGGCGATGCTCGCCATAGGCTGAGCGCGCCGCCCAAGGGGCTAACGCTCCCACGGTTTGGGCTCGGGCGGCGCGAGAACGATCTTGTCCTCGGGCGAAAACGCGGTTTCGGTCTGGGGAACCACCTTCGCGAGTTCCGACAAAAAAGCGACGTTGCACGAAATATTGCAAGCCGGCCCGAACTCGATCACGACCTCCGTCCCGTCAGGATAGACGAGCGTCGCCATAAGCGGCAGACGGCCGGGACTTCTCTGGGCCGCGTCGCGTATCTTCGCGACCTTGTCGGCAAGAGCCGGGTCGGCATACTTAAGGCGCATCATGAGACGCTTCGAAACGACAGGCAGCGCATCGCCGAGCGGATACACCTCTTTCACCGAAAACGAAATGTCGCCCACCTGCGGGTTCAGCTTTTTCGTGTCGTCCTTGTCATAGTTCGTGCGGTGGACGATTTCGCCGCAGACCATGACGAGCTGGTCGGTTTTGCCGGCGAGCGCCGGCCCGAAGCGCGCCCACGGTTTCGCGTAGCAGAAGGCGTCCGCCTGACCCGTACCGTCGTCAAGCGAGAGGATGGCCCAACTTTGCCCGACCGAGCCGTCAGGGCGCGGCTTTGGCATTTTCACCGATATCGACTGCAGCATGGCGACAACCCGAACCTCGACGCGCTTCAGCAGCATGGAGTCGAGCTCCTTCTTCTCAAAGCGCTTCTTGAGCTTCGAGCGCTCAGAGCCGACAGCGCGATCGAAGGCCGACTTGTCGCTCCAGTCCACCTCTCCGGCCGCACGCACGATATTGCGCGCGAGGCCCTTCAGCTGCCAGTCGTCGTCCTTGCATTTGCCCAGAAGCTCGTCTATAGGCGAAAGAGGCTTGGCCGCCGCGGCCGCGCCTTCGTCCCCTTCTTCGCCGCTGTCATCGTCAGAAGCGTCGGCGACGGCATCGGGAGCTTCGGCGAGCTCGGCATCGTCGGCCTGGGCCGGCTTCTCCTCTTCATCGGTTTTCATCTTGGCGATCTTCAGAAGCGAGAACGGCTCGTATTCGACCACATCCTCCTTGGCGCCCTCGGGGCGGCGCCTCACGCACGCCTCTGAAAGCTCGGCTATCACGCGCCGGCAGCTCTGAAGCGGGTGCCCCGAGATGTACACGCCCAGCATCTCGCGCTCGTTGGCCAGGTCCTCGACAGGCGTGAACGGCGGAAACGCCACCAGCTCTTCGTCGGTGTGCACCTCCTCGCCGCCGGCCATTATGTCAAAAAAGTTCGCCTGGACGCTCGCGTCGTCGCGGGCCTTCTGCTGGGCCTTCTTCAGCGCATACTCGATGTTGTTGTAGAGCTTCGCCCTGTTGGGCTCGAGGGTCGAGAAGGCGCCGGTGCGCGTCAGGTTCTCGAGAACACGCTTGTTGACCGCGTTCGACCCGGCGAGCCGCATGCAGAAGTCCATAAACCCTTTGTACGGACCATTCTTCTCGCGCTCGGCGACGATCGCCTCGGCCGCCATCTCGCCGACGCCCTTTATGCCGCCAAGCCCGTAGCGTATGCCCTTCGCGTCGGGCGTAGGGACAAAACGCGCGCCCGACTCGTTCACATCGGGGAGCTTCAGCTCCAGATTGATCGCCTGGGCTTCGGCCACGAAGCCCGGCAGCTTGTCGAAGTTGCCGATTTCAGACGATATCTGCGCGCACATGAACTCGGCCGGATAGTGCGCCTTCAGATAACCGGTCTGGTAGGCGACCCAGGCGTAGCAGACGGCGTGAGACTTGTTGAACGCATACGACGCGAAAGCCTCCCAGTCGGTCCATATCTTCTCGATGAGCTTTTTGGCCTCGGCTTCGTCCTGCCACTTGCCGACGCGAAACTCGGGATTGGCGAGACAGCCGGCGATGAACTTGGCCTTGAGCTCGTTCATTATATCCATGAGCTTCTTGCCCATGGCCTTGCGCAGCTTGTCAGACTCGCCCCTGGTGAACCCGGCGAGCAGGCGCGACAAAAGCATCACCTGTTCCTGATAGACGGTAACGCCGTAAGTATCCTTCAGATACTTTTCCATCAGGGGATGGTCGTAGACGACAGGCTCGTGGCCCTGCTTGCGCGCGACGAATGTCGGTATGTACTCCATCGGGCCGGGGCGGTAGAGCGCGTTCATGGCAACGAGGTCGGTCAGCTTCTCCGGCTGCAGGGCCATGAGCCACTTTTTCATGCCATCCGATTCGAACTGGAAGAGACCCGTCGTCTCGCCGCGGCCGAAGAGCTCGTACGTCTCGCGGTCGTCGTCGGGTATCTTGTCTGGGTCGAGCTTGCCATCCTTGCCCCAGAGCGATTCGGGGACGCGCGGGTTGCGCGGGCCGAGCAGATTGACGCACTCTTTTTCGACAGTGAGAGTCTTAAGGCCGAGAAAATCCATCTTCAAAAGCCCGACCGGCTCCACGAAGTGTCCGTCATACTGCGTGGTGAGCAGCTTGTCGCCCTTCGCGGCGGCGTCGCCCTTCTTGCGTCCGCCCTTCTCCGGGGTGGGCATGACGGGCAGAGTCTCTATGAGCGGGTCGCGCGAGATTATGACGCCGCAGGCGTGCACGCCCGGCTGGCGTATGGAGCCCTCGAGCCGGGCCGCGCGCTCCATGAGCTTGTGGACGACTGGATCGGCCGAGTTGAAGGCGGCCTCGAGGTCGGGCGAGGCTGCGCGCGCCTTCTTGAAGTTTATCTTCGGCGCTTCCGGCACGTACGAGGCGAGCTTGTTCGTGTCGGCGAGCGGATAGTCCATCACGCGCCCTACGTCCTTGATGGCCGACTTGGCGGCCATCTGCCCGAAGGTGACGATATGGGCTACATGATCGGCGCCATACTTGCGCGTGACGTAGTCGAGAACCCTCTCGCGACCGGCGTCGTCGAAATCGACGTCGATATCGGGCATGGATATGCGGTCGGGGTTGAGAAACCTCTCGAACAGCAGGTCGTACTTGATCGGGTCGACGTTCGTGATGCCGAGCGCGTAGGCAACGGCCGAGCCTGCGGCCGAGCCGCGCCCCGGCCCGACCCAGACGCCGCACTCTTCGCGCGCCGCGCGAATATAGTCGTGGACGATCAGAAAGTAGCCCGGAAAGCCCATCGTGCGTATCGTGTCGAGCTCGAACTGGACGCGCTCGACGATTTCATCGGGCAGCGGGTCGCCCCAGCGGCGGCGGGCGCCGTCCCAGACCAGAGAGGCGAGATACTCGGCTTCGAACTGTATTCTTATCACCTTGTCGTAGCCGCCGAGCTTCTTGACGCGCCCTTCGGGATACATCGAAACGAGCGTCGGCTCGTCGTACTTCGCGCGCGTGTCGTCCTCGGTGCCGAAGCTCAAGGGTATCTCGAACTTGGGCATGATCGGGTCGGAGTCGAGCTGATACTCTTCGACCATGTCGGCAACGGCGAGCGTGTTGTCTATAAGTTCTGGGTTCTCGGCGAAGAGGCGGCGCATATCCTCCTCGGTCTTGAACCACTCTTCGCCGGTGTAGATCATGCGCTTCGCGTCGCTCATTTTCGTGCCGGTCGAGAGCGCCAGCAGGACATCGTGCGAGTCGTCATCCTCCTTGTCGAGAAAGTGCACGTCGTTAGTCGCGATCACGCGTATGCCGAGCTTTCTGCCGAGCTCCAGCATGCCGCGCACGACCTTGAGCTGGCGTTCGTAGAGGTCCTGGAACTCGGCGCGGGCCGAGAGCGGCACGTCATCGCCGGCCTTGGTCGACTTGTGAAGCATCACCTCCAGGGAGTAGTCGTCGCCGAAAAGGTCCTTGTACCACTTGGCGACGCGCTCGGCCTCGGCCATGTTGCCGGCGTCGATGGCGCGCGAGACTTCGCCGGCGATGCAGGCCGACGAGCAGTGCAGGCCCTCGTGGTACTTCTCGAGAAGCGAGCGGTCGATTCGCGCGTTATGGTAGAAGCCGTTGATGTGGGCCATCGACAGGAGCTTGACGAGGTTGTGGTAGCCCTTGAGGTTCTTGGCGTGCAGACAGAGATGGTGGCGGCGCTCGTTCTTGTCGCGCGTCGTATAGTCGCCGGTCGAGGTGACGTACGCCTCGCAGCCGAGAATGGGCTTCACGTGCACGCCTGCGAGGTCGCCGTACGTCTTCTCCTTTTTCGAGCGGCACTCGTCGTAGAAGCTCTTGAGGGCGAAGAGATTGCCGTGGTCGGTCACGGCGAGGGCCGGCATGCCGAGCTTTCTCGCGCGTTTGACGAGCGGCACGATCTGGCACTGCCCGTCGAGGAGCGAGTACGTCGTGTGCAGGTGAAGGTGTACGAAGCCGCTCATGACGCCGGGACGAGTTCTGCGGGTGAATTGACGACTCTGCCGGCGAGGGCCAGCTCGCCGGGCTTGCCGTAGCCCCAGGCGACGGCTATCGACTCCACACCGTTTTCACGGGCGGCGGCGAAGTCGTTCGCCGTGTCGCCGACCATGACGGCGTCTGAAGCGTCGGCCCCGAGCTCCTTCAAGACGAAAGCGACAAGCTGAGGCTTTCGCATGCGCCCGATCGAGGGATCGCCGTCGTGCATATCGCCCGCATAGAGCTTCTCGAAGACGTCCATCCAGGCGAACTTGGCGGCCATGGCGACAGCGCCGGCATAGCGCTTGTTGGTGACGATGAACAGACGCGCGCCAAGCGCTTTCAGGCGGCGGACGGCGTCCATTACGCCGGGATACTCGAATGTGTTGGGAAAGCCGTCCCCGTCATAGTGCTCGCCGAAGCGGCGGCGCAGCTCCGCTGCGAATTCAGGCGTGCAGATATCGGGCAGCAGCGCCTTGGCCATCTCCTCCATAGGGGGACCCGCGACGAAATCGCGGTCGAAATCAGGGCACGAGACCCCCATGTCGGCGAGGGACGCCTTCCATGATGCGCGAATGTCGCCGTCAGTGTCGGCGAGGGTGCCGTCAAGATCGAAAAACCAGTATCGTTTCATTTCAAGAACTCCGCTTCGGTTTCGGCGACGGCGGCGAGAACCTGAGAAGCGTCCTCGGCGACGTCAAGCCTTTCTATGAGATCGGTGCCGTGCGCCAGAAGCGCCAGGCGCGAGAGCATGTGCAGATGCTGCTCGTGGTCGGTCGAGCAGATGAGAAAGAAGTGGCGCGTGCCGGCGCCGTCGGGCGCGCCGAAGAAAATCGGGCGCGAGCTGCGGCCGTAGGCGACGAAACTCTCCTCGAAGATATACGGGTCGTGGTAGCGCGGGTGCAGAAACGCGGCGCCGGCGCCAATCGCGGTCGAAGCCGCCTCTTCGCGGGCGACCAGCTCCTTGAAAAGAGCGTCGGGGTCGTATACGAGACCAGAGCGTTCGGCGAGGTCTGTCATGTCGCGTATTATGCCGGCCTTGGCCTTGGCCGCAATAAACAGATCTATCGCGTCCGGGCAGAGCAGCGAACCGACGCCGAGAACAGGCTTGCGCTCCCGGCGGCGCTTCTCGTTGAGCGCGCGATGGTGATCGGCGACGGCCTTGGCGTTGCCGCCGAGAAGATGGCGCTGGGCCCATTCGTCGAGGGCGACATGGTCGAAGTACCACTCGCCGCCGCGCACCGAAGCGTCTATCTCGCCGCGCTGGGCGACATGCTTAAGCTCGTTGGCGTCGACCTGAATATGGTCGGCCGCCTGCTGAAGGGTCAGAAACTCGTGGCTCATCGCGCAGACCTCCCGTTCTGGCGGCGCGCGCAGACTCTGGCGAGCTCCGCGACGACCAGGGCGTCGACATCGCCGCCCGACGAAACCGCCCTCTCTCTAAGCGCCATGAACCGGGCGCGCGCGACACGAAGCTCCATGAGCGACCAGTTGCGCAGAAAACCGAGGTTCTTTTTCACCGCGAAAGGCGGCATGCCGGCCGTCGCCTCGGCCTCCATGCCGCGGGACGCCGCGTCCTTGAGCGAAACAAGCGACCTGAAGAACTTCTCGACCACCGTCGTGACAAGTACGGCAAAGCCGGAGCCGCCCTCGAACGGACGCACGGCCGCGAGAGTCTTCGCGAAACTGCGCTCGCCGAGCGCGTCTGTTATCGCCCATATCTCCGGCTCGACACCGACGCCCTGAGAGGTCGCGTCGGCTATGGCGGCGGCGGTTATCACCGTTTCGCCCGGGCCGAGATAGTCGCGCATCTTGCCAAGCTCGCTCATGAGAGAGCGAGTGTCGACGCCGACGCGAGCGACAAAGGCGTCGGCCGCGCCGCGTTCGAAAACGAGGCCCATGCCGGCAGCGAGATCGATGACGCGCGCGGTCGCCGCGCGGGCGGCCTCCCAGGGCTTGCCGGCCGCGAACACAATTACCTCCGCCGCGCCTTTCAAGGTCTTCGCGAAGACGGACGTCTGAAGCAGGCGCGGGCCGGAAACGATGAACTTTTGATTCTCCGGGAGCGGAGACGAGGCGAGCTTGCGGGCGAAGCTCTCAAGAGCCGCCTTGACTTCTTCGGAGGGCCCGCCCTTGCCGGACTGCGGCAGAAACTTCACGTTCTTCCACCACGTCACCTTCGCGGGGTCGAGAAACGGCGGCGTCGAAAAACTCTCGTCGGCCGCGGCGATGTCCTTGAGCTGCAGCTCGGCGTTGGCCGCGAGGTTGGAGTCTATAACCTCCAGCCCCAGGCCGTCGCCTACAAGCCTCTTCGCTGCCTCCTGGACGAGGAAGTCGTCTTCACCGATTATCACATGCAGGTTTGACATGACTTCTCCATGACCAGACGAAGAAAGCGAGGCCTGCGGCGACCATCGCGACCGAGAACAGCTGAGCGCTCGAAAGGCCCCACAAAGACGGGCGCTCGTCATCGCGAAGAAATTCCATGAAGAAACGAATCACGCCGTAGCCCGTCAAGTAGGCGGCGGCGGTGAAGCCCTTAAGGCGGCGGTAGAGAAAATACAAGAGCGCGAAAAGAGCGAAAAGCGCGGCAGACTCGAAAAGCTGTGTCGGCAGAACCGGCAGAGAACGCGCCGCGCCCGGCAGATGGTGGGCATAATAGGCCGGCGAGCCGGCGGGGAACGAAAGCGCCAGAGCCGAGTCTGAAAGCCTGCCCCAGCAGCAGCCGTGAAAGAAGCAGCCTATGCGCCCGAAGGCGTGGCCGAGGGGCACCCCGACCGCCAGCAGGTCGGCGAGGGCGAGCGGACGCTCCCGCCTGGCGGCGCACCACGCCGCGAAGACAAGCACTCCGGCGAAAAGACCGCCATAGAAGACGAGGCCGCCGTTCCACAACGCAAAGACCGACATAAAGTCGCGATCGAAACCGTCGGCGCGCCAATACTCGACAACATGGGCGACGCGGGAGCCGACGACGCCGGCGACAAGAAGCGAGAGGATGAGATTCGAGATATCCTTGCGCCCGGAAAGGCGCTCGACGACGCGCCAGGCGAGCATCATGCCCGTCGCGACGCACAGACCGAAAGTCTGTATTGGCAGTCCTGGTATAAGTTGAGAGTGCATTTTGCCGATTGATTGAAGTGTGAGACTGTGCTACGAACCCGAGGACCCGCGCACGGCCGCCGCGGCGTCCGCCGCGCTATTGGCTACGGCCGCATAC
>JAZQBR010000249.1:0-7927 GCA_045545855.1 Kiritimatiellia bacterium
GTTGTCATAGCCCTTTGTCTTCCTAAGCCCGCTTGGCCTCCGACTTCGATGATGCCGACGCCGTACACGACGCGGACGCGCTCGACCATCGGCTTGAACTCCGTCCTCTCGGCGAGCCGCGCAATCAGCTTGTCGTATGCCTTTATCTTCAAGTTGATCGTCTTGAGCGACCCCATCAGCGGCCATGCGCACTCTTCCAGCTCTCTCGGCCAGTCCGCCTTTCTCATCTCGTGGAACTTCTCTGTCGAAGAGCATTCAATGCGATGCCCCATCGACTTGGCAAACCCCCGGATCTGGTTGATCGTCTGCGTCCGCTGCGAGATCAGCATGTTGCGGGCGTGATGGAACCTCAGCATCTGCTGGTAGACCTCGTCGCGCAGAAACACAGGATGCAGCATCGCGGGGTCGGCCAGCGCCAGCCGCGCCAGCTCCCTCGCGTCGTTGCGGTCGTTCTTCGTGTTGGACTTTGTGATCGACGATATCTTGCCAGGGTTGCCGACGATCGTCTTGAACCCCATCTTCCGGAACAGCCTGTCCATCCACCGGCAGTGCGTACCGGTCTCGAACGCTACGGGCCAGGAGCGGTCGAACTTCGAGAACGCCTCCTCGAAGCCGGCCTCCGTCGTCGCGCAGGTCGTCTCGACGACGATGCGCCTCTCGCCTCCTTCGGCCTTCGTCATCACGCAGATTTTCGTCGTGCGGTCGCTCACGTCGGCCCCGATTGTGGTACAATACTCCATGTCAGCCCCTCCTTGGGTTTTTGTTGTGGTTGTTTTTGCACCTCCCACCGTGGAAGAGTGCGTGATTAAATCAATTATAGCATAATCCGGGAGGGGCCGGCTTTGCCTTTGGCGAGAAGACTTGTGAACGGCCGCGAACGCGGCTGTTTGCAAGTCGTGCCTTGTATCGTGCTGAGACTTGTGAACATGTCAACGCGCGCGATGCGCTTCAAAACGCAAGCGCGCGTGTTGGCATGTTTGCAAGTCGTCTATCTTACACTCTCGGTTGTCAAAGAACAATCCCTCTCCGCAAGCCTGGTACGGCTTGAAAAAGAATTGTTCCCATTATATCTAGGGCATCCGCTTCGCGGACGGCCTTCGGCCGGGGGATACCGGTGGTCGGTTTGCATCCGTTCCTCCTGGGCGAGAAGTTCCAGCGCATCGCCGACAAGGCAATGCTCGAAAAAAGGGAGTGAAGAAGCCATGAACTGACGAGCTAAAGAAGTAAAAACAGCCCCCTTTCGGAGGCTGGCTGAACCAACCCGCTCGCAGGCAGGACCGCAAATCAGGTCTGCGGGACGGGCAGCGGGAGCATTATACCAAAAATCCCGCCTTTCACCCACTAACTACTGAACAAAACTTGCGTTCACCTCTGGACTTTTGCGCGTCGTGTCTTCGGTGAGCGTCGTGTTTTCGCTCACCATCCAGTTCTCTGCGAGCGACGGGATGGCCGCCGCGCAGAACGCCGCCGCCAGCGCCACCACCGCAGCCACCCACCGCACCATCTGGTTAACTGTCATTTTCATGATTGCGCCTCCAATCCTGTGAATCTTGCCTGAAAAGCCCCTTCCCGCTTGCTGTCTGCGGCGAAATATGGTACAATGTATTCGTTTTCGCACACAGGAGGAATTGAAATGGCACAAACGGCATTCAGCATACGCATGGATGAAGACCTCAAGAGGGACTTCAGCGAGTTCTGCAACAGCGTCGGCATGTCGATGACGACGGCGTTTGTCATATTTGCCCGCAAAACCCTCAACGAACGCCGCATCCCGTTCACCATCGATGCGCCCAAGGAAAGCCGCAGCGAACGCATTGCGCGCAAAGGATTGGAAGCGTTCGAGGCCATTCGCGCCGACATCCAAGCACGCGGAGTGCCGGAAATGACAATGGACGAGATCGACGCCGAAATCGCCGCAGCGCGCAGGGAACGCCGCGAACGGAAAGCCCGCAAAGCGACTGAAAAGGCGATCGCCGTATGAGCATAAAGGCCGTAATCGACACGAACGTCTTCGTATCCGCGTTCTTGAGCAAAAACCACGAAGCTCCGCCCGCGCGCATCTATCGGGCAATGATCGAGCGACATTTCACGCCTTTGTACTGCGATGAAATCATGGCAGAGTATGACGAAGTGCTGCATCGAAACAAGTTTGGATTTCCTGCGGCGCACGTTGATGCAGCAATCCGCGTCATCCGTGAATTTGGCGAGGAAATCTCCCCTGCCACGCCCGGCGACGAAACCTTTCCCGACCCGGACGACAAGATTTTCTACTGCGTCGCCCTTGCCGCGCAAGACGACCTTGCGAAGCTGGTGACGGGCAACGCGAAGCATTACCCGACAGCGCCGTTCGTCGTCACGCCGGCGGAGTTTGCAGAATCTGTCGCCTGACAGCGGCATATTACAGTACCTCCTTTGCAAGTGAAAGTATCTGATCGTCGGCGGCGAGGCGCGCGCGCAGCGTCGCGTATGGAACGTCCTGGACGGCCCGTCCGTGAACTCGTCGCGGCACGTGCCCCAGCGCGACACTTCGCAGCGAATCGCCTCCGGCACGCGCTGATGGTTCGCGAGCGTCCACATGAGTCCTCGCTGGTAGTTGAGGTGTGCGGCGAAAATCTCCGCGCGGCGTTTACCGCGCCAGGCGCTGAAAACCGCGCCCGCCTTATTTCAGCAGCTTGGTCTTATGCGTCGACTTGACGCCGGGCGGTTCGCCCATGCCGTCCGCAATCGCGGCGAACGCGGCCCACGGCAGTTTGCCGTCGCCGCCTCGCCAGAACTTCTGAGAAAGCGTCTGCAAGGCGGGGTGGATGCGATCCCAGTTATCCGCTTCGGTGTAGGGCGTGCCGTCTTTTTTCTTGCCAAGCTTGTCGTTCCAGAGCGCGAACTTGCCGCCGGCGAGCTGGCCAAGATATTCGTCCGGCACGGTGTAGCCCGCGACGTTGCGCGGCTCCCAGTTTTCATACAGCTTCTTGCAATCCAGATAGTCGTAGTAGTAGCCCGCGAACGGTACGAGATAAACGAGCCCGTCCGGAATAGGCACAATCGAATACCCGGCCTTGAGCGCTTCGGCCGGCTGGTAGTACGGATTGTGCCATATATCCATCGTTATATCCCTGCCGGCGATCACCCGCGTCGAACCGCTCGCATGCGAGAGAGCCCCCCAAGCGCAGGGCTTATACCCGAAACCGGCGACCATTTTGAGCATGGAATCTGTGAAGGCGCGGAACTTTTCAGCCTCTTTCTTGTTGTACTCGTCTGTACCTACATGCATGTACGGGCCGATGAACTCTGTTGCGCCCATACCAGCCCTGTTTTGCTCCCGGCGACCACTTTCACGGCACCGGGCGCGATTGAAATCGTGTAGCCCTCGTCCCCGAGGCCGGAGTCCGCCTGGATTTTCACATCGAATGCCGCCGTGGCGAGGTCGCACTCCCCCACTGACGGCTTCCATTCCGCCGGCTGTGGTATGACAGGCAGAGGGGGCGGCGCTTTCACTGCGGCCGCTTCGGCGTCTTCGGGCGCCGCGCACGATGTCTGCGCCGCGACGGCGGCGGCGAGCGAGATTGCAACAGCCGCGAAACAGCAGGTCGCTTGTCTGGTCTCTACTTTCATTTCGGTTGTTCCTTTCATGTATGAGCGATTATGGGTTGGCGTCCGTTGGAATGCATGAACGTATCGAGCGGCGGCAGGCGCTCTTGCCCGCGGTCGCGGCCATCTGACTGAATCTGACCGAGGGTGTTTCCCGCTCGCTCAGGCAAAGTGTGCTTGTGCGCTCGACGGGCAGATACTCCACCCACGGCACTTCCACCGTATGCCAGCGGCCGTCGCCGCCGTGAACCTCCTCGAAAGCGACGCGGTCTACGCCGCGGTAGCCGCGGGCGGTGACGGCGATGGTGCTTTCGTCCCCTTCCCGCTCGACCACCTTTGTCTTGAGCAGGCTGCGCGTCACGCAGGCAGGGTGCTTGAATATCTTTTCGCCGAAATAGTAGGCCAGGGCTTCGTGCTCCCAGAACGACGGCTCCTTTCGGGCGAGAACGTCCTTCCAGACGTCCTCATGGGTGCGCGTCTGCTGATAAAGCGGTATGGCGAGAAGCGGCGCGAGGGCGAAGTAGGCGTCTTTGAAGTAGCGCTCGTTGAAACGGATGAAAAACGCGAATGCCGCGTCGTAGTCCCAATAGCGGAATCGCGCCGGGTCTGTATCGATTGTCGCCGCGTCGAGATGGCTCGAAAAAAGCATATTCACCTTTTTGCTCTTCACGAAAGTGAAGTCGTCGCCATAGCCGACTTTGGTGTCTTTCATCAGCGCGAGCATCTGCGTCTGGGCGACCGGCGTGAAGAGAAGACGAAACTCAACTTCATTGTCGCGGTTCTTCGCGTGAAACCATGTCTCGAACTCATGGTTGCCCATGAGCGTGAAATCAGAGTCGTCCGTCAAGACGCGCGAATACGCCTTCAGACGGCTGAGGCGCCACTTCTTTCGTATAGCGCCGAAAAGGCTCCCCTCCTTGCCGGAGAGTCCTGATGGTTCGCGCGAAAAGGAGAGATTCGGGGCGGCGTCATTGCCGTAAACGAGAAGCTTCTTCTCGCTGTAGACTGGTAGCGGCTTGGTAACATGGGCGTAGAGCGTCTCATGGCGGGTGACACGGCGGCGCTTGCCGTCTGCGCCCGTTTCCCAATCGGTCCACGAAATATTCTTCGAGCCCTCGTATCTCTTGACGCCCCATTCCATGTCGAGATAGTGGCCGAAAACGAATGGATTTGAGTTTATCTCGCCCGACTGGGCAAAGATTACGGACTTGCCGTCATTGAACGAGTCGTTCCAGCCGAACCTTGCGCGAAGAGCCGCAAGTCTGCCCGCGGTGAAATAAGGGTCGAACTTCAGTCTCGGGACTGTCGCCTCGATAAGACGCACCGGGATATCCCATGAATACAGCCTGTTGAGAGGCTCCATCTGTTCCCAGGCGGCGGACATCTTGACGGCGAGAGAAGCGCGCAGGCTGTCGAGTCGCCGCGAAGCGGCCCTGAAGAGCGGCAGCAAGGCGAGAGCAAAGCCGAGAAGCGCGAGTGCACCGGGCATCAGGAGCTTTCGCGCAGCCGGGGGCATGGCGTCTACGAAGAAGTTGGCGGCAAGCGCGGCGATCGCGCCTAGAATGGCGATTGCCATCAACGCGCCGCACCATCTCTTTTTCGAGCCGGCCGAATCGGCGGCGGCCTGAAGCTTCTTGATTTCGCCGACGAGCGCGCGGTTCGCCCTGACATCGACACCCGAGCGTTCGGTCAGCTCTTTGAACTTCTCGCGCGCCAGCGCGGAGAATTTACCGCGAAACTCGTCGCGATAGCGCGCCAGCGGCTCGTAGACGTCGTCGATCAAAAGAACACGCCTCTCGCCTGAGCCTTGATTTCGGCGGACGCGGTGAACGGAATTCGTGTCGTGTAGCCTGCCCGCGCCGCGACAATCTGTTTCGTCGGCCAGGCGAAAACATCGGCGTTCCACTGCATGACCGAATCATTGTAGAGCTGGCGCGCGGCTGTTATTTCTTTCTGCAGATAGCTGTTCTGCTGCATGGCTTCGGCGATTGCGGCGTGGGCCTTGAGCTCGGGGTACGCCTCGACTTGGGGGAAGAGCCGCCCGAAGCAGCCGTCGATCTGACTGGCGACGGCGTTGCGTTCGCCGTCTGCAAGACGTCCGCCGCGTAGCGCCGCGACAGCTTTCATTACATCCGTATCGAGCGCGACCGATTTTTCGACAAGCTTGGCGAGGTTCTTCAATATCTGCACCCTCTGCTCAAGGTAGTTGTCTATGGTCGAAGCGTCGGCCTGAATCTTCTGCTGGAGCTGCCTGAAATAGTTGCGCGCGCCGATCTTCATGAACAGAAAGACGAGCCCCGGCACTATGAAAAGGCACCACAGCACGATTTCGAACAAAGTCGAACCCCAGCCGACCGTAACCGGCAGCTGCTTTTCGATAACGTTCACGTCGCGCCCGGCGCCGTTTACGGGACCTGTCATTTCGTCAAGTTCGTTTGCCATTGTGCGTGTTCCTTTCTTGATTGCAGATGATTCATGCCTGGCCGGCTTCGAGCGAGGGGGCGACATCGACGGCCAGAGCAGCGTCGCCCGTTATGTTGCGGCGAAAGAAGGCAAGCCCCGCTATCATCGCGCCGTTGTCGCCGCAGTATTTCGGCTTCGCCATGAAAAGCCTGACGCCGGCGAGCTTCGCCTCGCGCTCCAGCGCCGCCCTGAGACGCGAGTTGAGCGAAACGCCTCCTCCGACAATAAGCGACCTGTAGCGGCGGCGCCTGAGCGCGTTTCGGGTGCGCTCCGTCACGGCCTCGACTATCGCCTCCTGGTAGGAAGCTACGACGAGCGGCACGTCGAGGCCTGGATTCTGCTGCACATATCTCAGAAGCGCTGTTTTCAGCCCCGAAAACGAAACGCACAACTCCGCCGGCAGACCCGCGAGCGCGCTGACGCCTTCGCGCGGACGCCCCTTCGGGAACGGCACGAGCCTGGCCGAGGGATTCGCTTCGAAGAACTCGCGCGCGATCTTGTCGATTTTGGGCCCGCCGGGATAGCCCAGCCCCAGCAGCTTCGCCGCCTTGTCGAAGGCTTCGCCTGCGGCGTCGTCAAGCGTCTGGCCTATGGTGCGATATTCGCCATAGACGGGTATTTCGAACCAGTTGGTGTGTCCGCCCGATATCGCGAGGCCAAGCGCGGGCGCGACACCGTCAGCCCCCCCGCCCGCCAGGTCGACGCCGGCGGGCGGCACCTCGCCGCGATCGTAGAGAAACGGCGTGTGAAGATGGGCCTCGATATGATTGATGCCGAAAAGCGGCACGCCGAGCGAAAGCGCGAGGCCTTTCGCGGCGTTAACGCCGACAATGAGCGCGGGCGAAAGCCCGGGGCCGTAGGTGACCGCGACTGCGTCGATGCGCCCGCCGGGCTCTACGGCCTTGAACCGGGCAATGGCCGTATTCACCACTTCTGTTATCTTCTCTATGTGCGCGCGAGAGGCTATTTCGGGCACAACGCCGCCGTAGGGGACGTGCAGAGGTATCTGCGTGTAGACGACATTCGAGAGAACCTCCCGTCCGTCTCTGACAACCGCCGCCGCAGTCTCGTCGCAGCTTGTCTCTATGCCAAGTATGTCCATGTCACCAGAACTTCCACCACGGACGGTCCGCCGCCTTTACTCCGCCTGCGTCCTTGTACATCTGCTGCACGCGGGTCTGGCCCGCGGTTTCGGGGTCGAGAACCATTTGGCGGCTGTGGAACTCGAGCGCGTCGGGCAAAGACCAGAACTCGCTGCGGACGAGCGAGTCGGCCCCGTTTCTGTGGATAACGATAACCGCTCCGCTCGAGAGAATCGATATGGTAGGCTTTGTTATGCGCATCATCGGGCCGATGTCGTGGGTTATCCAGCGGCGGTCGCTCGAGCCGTGGTCCTGGGCGGTGAGAAAGATATGCTCGCTGCCCTTGCGCGACCAGCGCAACAGAACGAGCTCGCGGCTGAGCCCTTCGCGGTTGGTGAACATCTGCACGGCGCTCGTTATCTTCATGCCCGGCACGATATCGAAAGCGGAGTAGGCGCCCTCGTAGCGGCGTCTGCCGTGTATAAGCACGGGTCTGGCCAGATAGCGGCGCGGCTCGGTCAGATCGTAGTGGTCGCCGAGAAACACCTCCAGCTTCTGCCCTTCGTTGGAGTCTACGCGAAACGGCGCGACAAACGCCTTCACGGCCGAACGTTCCAGCTGATGGTAGTCTGAAGCGCGGTAGACTTCGATGATAAAGCGATCCTGCGAATTGGTGTGGCCGTAGCTGACCTTCTCCGGGGACATGTTGCGTATGTCAACGACGCCGCGCACCCTCTCGCCGGCTACGTATGAAATATCGTCAAGCCTCAAGTCGACCGATATGTCGCTCGGCAGGG
>JAZQBR010000250.1:0-4473 GCA_045545855.1 Kiritimatiellia bacterium
GGCGTCGACCTCGTCGGTCGTCTCCATGTTGGTGTAGACGTCCTGAACGTCCTCAAGATCTTCGAGCATGTCGACGAACTTGTTGATCGCCTTGGCAAGTCGGAGGCCAAGCGGTCTTAGGAAGACAAAGGGCTATGACAACTCCTTGGCACACAGAACGACATGGCTACGATCCGACTTGGCGTCGACCTCGTCGGTCGTCTCCATGTTGGTGTAGACGTCCTGAACGTCCTCAAGATCTTCGAGCATGTCGACGAACTTGTTGATCGCCTTGGCGACGTTTACGTCTGAAACAGGGTTGGTCATATTCGGCACGAGCCCGACGTTGGAATTCTCTTCGTCGATGGCGATGCCAGCGGCCTTGATGCCCTCGACCACCGACACGAAGTCGTTGGGCTGGCACTTGACGGTAAAGCCGCCGTCTTCGGTGATGACGTCTTCGGCGCCGACTTCGAGAGCGACCTCGGTCACCTTGTCTTCGGTGATGCCGTCCGCCGCCGGTATCATGATCTGACCCATGCGGTCGAAGAGGCGAGAGGCGCTGCCGGGCTTCGCGAGCTCGAGGCCGTTCTTCTTGAAGACGTTCGAGACTTCTGCCGCCGCGCGGTTCTTGTTGTCTGTGAGCACGCGCACGACGACCGCCGTGCCGCCCTTGATGCCCTCGTACTGGGCGTCGACCATTTCGGCGGACTCCAGCTCGCCGGTGCCCTTCTTGATCGCGCGGTCGATGTTGTCGTTGGGCATCTGCGCCGCCTTCGCCTTTGCAATAAGCGTGCGAAGAGTCGGGTTGTTGTCGGGGTTGCCGCCCTTCGCCTTCACGACGATGGTGATTTCTTTGCCGAGTTTCGAGAAGATTTTACCCTTCTTCGCGTCCGCAGCGCCTTTCGCGCGCTTGATTGTCGCCCAGTGGCTGTGACCTGACATGTGTTACTCCTTGTTACTTGGATGTTATTGTACTCAAGTTGTCGACTTCGACTCAAACCTTGTGGCGGTAGGTGATGCGACCCTTGCCGAGATCGTAAGGCGAAATCTCGACTGTGACTTTGTCGCCAATCGCGATCTTTATGAAGAACTTGCGCATCTTGCCTGAAATATGCGCCAGCACCTCATGCCCGTTCTCGAGCTGTACCTTGTACATTGTAGCTGGCAGAACCTTGGTGACCGTGCCGGTCACCTCGATCGCCTGATCTTCTTCTTTCGCCATTAGGTAGTCCTTATTTGCCTATAAACGGGAGTATTTTACCAAATTTCCCCCGCGCCTGTCAACAGTGTGCACAATTTGGCTACGGCGGACAAGTTGCGTTCAGGCGAGACGGACGGCAAAATCGCCGTAGCCGAAAGAGCGAAGCGTCTCGATGCGTCCGTCGATGTGCCTGAGCGCGATATCGGGCAGGTTGACGCCGTTGAACGTGTTGTTCTTGACCATCGAATAGATGGCCATATCCTCAAACACCACCTCGTCCCCCGGCTTGAGCGGCGCGTCGAACGCATAGACGCCGATTTCGTCGCCGGCGAGACATGTCGGGCCGCCGAAGCGGTAGCGCCACGGTGCGCCTTCTCTCGCGCCGGAGACGCGCGGGACATAAGGCATTTCCAGAACATCCGGCATGTGGCACGCGGCGCTCGTGTCGAGTATAGCGTTGGCGATGCCGTCGTCGCCCGGCGACTGCACCTCGAGAACGCGCGACTCGAGCGTGCCGGCGTCCAGCGCAATCGCCTCGCCAGGCTCCAGGTAGACGGTGACGCCGGGGTGCCGCGCGCGAAAGCCGAGAATCGATTCTACGAGGCCTTCGACATCGTAGCCGCGCCGCGTTATATGGTGGCCGCCGCCGAAGTTCACCCAGGCGACGCGCGCCAGCAGATCGCCGAAGCGCTCTTCGAAGCCGGCGAGCACGCAGCGAAGCTCGTCCAGGCCCTGCTCGCAAAGACAGTGAAAGTGGAGGCCGTCAATGAGCGCGGCGACGGCTTCGCCGGCGGCGTCGAGGTCGCGCCGCCGCGTGCCGAGACGCGACGAGGGGCGGCACGGGTCGTACGCCGGAGTCGTCGCGACCGAGACTTCGGGATTGACCCTCAGCCCGGCCGAGACCCCTCTCGCGCGCGCCTTCGCGGCATAGAGCGACAGCTGGCGGGGGGAGTTGAACACAATATGGTCGACGAGGCCGAGAAGCTCGTCCATCTCCTCCGGCGCGAAAGCCGGCGCGAAGACATGGGTCTCGCCGCCGAAGCGGTCGTGGCCGTGGCGCGCCTCGAAAAGCGAACTCGCCGTCGTGCCGGCGAGATAGCGCGCGCAGAGCGGATATGTCGCCGCGCATGAAAAGGCCTTCTGCGCGAGCAGTATGCGCGCGCCCGACCTGTCGGCGACATCCTTCAGAATCTCAAGGTTGGCTTGAAGCGCGCGTTCGTCGATTACGTATCTAGGCATGCCGTCACACCCCCCGGCCTTTGACTACACGCTCTACGCGCGTGCCAAGCGAGCAGATTATGTCGTAGGCGTGCGTGCCCTTTATCGCGGCCCAGTCGTCGGGCGTAATCGCGTCGCGTCCGCACTTGCCGAAACAGACTACCTCGTCGCCGGCCTTGACGCCCGGCACGTCCGTCACATCGACAGTCGTGTAGTCCATGGATATCCGGCCGACGATTTTGCAGCGTCGGCCGCCTACGAACACAAAGCCTCTGTTGGTGAGGGCGAGCGGCAGGCCGTCCGCATAGCCTACCGAAACCGTCGCGATCTTGGCGGGGGCCGCGAGGCACCATGTGCGCCCGTAGCCGAGAGTGGTGCCTGCGGGCAGTTCACGCACCTGGGCGACGCGCGTCTTCAACGTCAGCACCGGCTCGACCTTCAGCGCGCGGCGTCCGTTCGGGTCGAAACTGCCGTGCAGGTTGATGCCCGTTCTGACCATGGTGAAGGGGCTTTTCGCCGTCTCGGGAAAATTGTTTATGGCGTCGCTGGCCGCGATATGCACCTTTCGGAAAGCGACGCCTTTTTTGGCGAGCTCTGCGACAATCGCCTTGAAGCGCTTTATCTGCGAGCGCGTGAACGGGTCCTTGGGCTCATACGCCATCGGACAGTGGGAGAATACGCCCTCGCAGTCGAGGTTGGGCAGGGCCTTGGCCGCGAGCACTGTCGCGACGGCGTCGCGCTCGAGTATGCCGAGACGGCCCATGCCTGTATCGAGCTTGAAATGCACCTTGGCGACGACGCCGGCGCGGCGCGCGGCCTCGCTTATGAGACGCGCCTCGGCGAGCCCCGTCACCGGCAGCGTCACTCCCGCGCGGACCATCGGCTCGATTTCGTCGGGCAGCACGCTCGACAGAATCTGCACCGACACGTCGCCGCGGCCGGCTACAATCTTCTTCAGCTCCAGCGCCTCGTACGGCTCGGCGACGCCGAACTCGCGGCACCCCGCCCCGGCCAGCGCCTTCGCGAAAGCGCCGACGCCCAGGCCGTATGCGTTCGCCTTCAGGACGCACAAGACATCCATCGGCCTGACGTGGGCCGCTATGCGGCGGTAGTTGCGCACGAGCGCGTCCAGGTCTATCTCGACGGCTACCCTGCGCTTCATGCCTTCACCACGCTCTGCCCTTCGCGGGAGTCTTTGACCGCCCAGCCCTTCGCGGCGATTTCGTCGCGCAGCCTGTCGGACTCGGCCCAGTTTTTGGCCTTTCTAGCCGCGGCGCGCGCGTCCAGAAGCGCCTTGACGTCGTCCGGCACTTCGACCTTGGCGGCCTTGCCGAAAAAGATCACGCCGAGCACCTCGTCCATGCGTTTGAATACGCCGAGGACGGGTCCGCCGCCGTGTGCATTGGTCTCGCGCACAAGCTCGAAGAGGGCGGCGAAAGCCTTTGGCAGATTAAGATCGTCATTGACGGCGGCAGTGAAGTCGTCAAGGTGCTTGAGGGCCCAGGCGGGCGCCTCTCCATCGGTCGCGCGCTCTACGCACGCGTCGATTCGCGCGAGCGACTTACGGGCGTCCTCGAGGGCGCTGAAAGCGAAGTTGAGGCCCTGGCGGTAGTGGGCGTTTATGAGCACGTAGCGAATCTCGCGCCCTGTGTAGCCCTTTTCAAGAAGGTCGCGCAGCGTGAAGAAGTTGCCGGCCGACTTGGACATCTTTTCGCCGTTCACCTTGAGATGGGCGCAGTGCATCCAAGTCTTCACGAACGGCTTGCCGGTCGCGGCCTCGGCCTGGGCTATCTCGTTCTCGTGATGGGGGAAGAGGTTGTCGATGCCGCCGGTGTGCAGGTCGAACGTCTCGCCGAGGTATTTCATCGACATTGCGGAGCACTCGATGTGCCAGCCCGGGCGGCCGCGCCCCCAGGGCGACGCCCATCCGACGGGGCCGTCAGACTCCTCCCACGCCTTCCATAGCGCGAAGTCGCCGACATTCTCCTTGTCATACTCGTCGGCGGCGCCCCTGGCGCCGGTCTGCTGGTGGTCGAAGTCGAGATGCGCGAGCTTGCCGTAGCCGGGGAACT
>JAZQBR010000251.1:0-8834 GCA_045545855.1 Kiritimatiellia bacterium
CCCGCTTGGCCCCCGACTTCACTTGCGGTCCGCCGCAGTTGACAGGCGGGGCGCGATATGATATCATAACCGGCATGAAACACTCACTTGTCACAGCCGCTCTGTTGGCCATCGCGCCGGCCGCGTGCCGCGCCGCAGACACCTACCTCAAATTCGAACATGACTTCGCGCCTACCCAGGAGATCGAAGCCTCGCCGCTCTACCGCAAGAAAATCGCGGTGCTGGGCGACAGCTACGTGCAGAACCACCACCGTCCGCCATCCGAGGCATGGCACTGCCTGCTGGCCGAAAAATACCAGATGCACTATTACAACTACGGACGAAACGGCAACAGGATGGTCTTCGCCCACCCGAAGCAGGGCAAGGTGATGCTTGAGCGCTACACCGAGATACCCAAAGACGTCGACTACATCGTCATAATCGCGGGCCACAACGACGCGAACGCCATCAGGCGGCTGAACGGCGACAAGCCGGTCGAGCCCGTGACGCCCGAGGTATCGGCCAAGCAGGCGCAGATGCTCGATGAATTCAAGACCGGCTGCCGCAAGTTCGTCGCCGCGCTCAAGGCCGGGTACCCGAACGCGAAGATAGCCTTCGTTACGCCGTGGGCGGTCGATTCGGCGTTCTTCCCGGAGGTCATCGAGACGATAAAGGCAGAGACGGCGTCCGCCGGCGTCGCCTGCTACGACGCGGCCTCGCTGTCGGGCGTGAACCCCAACGACCCGGAATACCGCAAGAAGTACTTCCAGGGCGAAAAAGACACGGCCCACCTGAATGCGGCGGGCCATAAGATGATGCTCGAGAAAGTCGAGCCCTTCTTCAATTCGCTGTAAGCGGTCTCATTCGTTCAGCGAGGGCATATCGGCGGCGGCTTCTGCGGGGGCCGCCGCCTTTTCCGCCGAGACCGGACGCGGCGACGGCAGGAACGTCAGCATCACCCACGCTATCGCCGCCGTGACGGCGCCCACTATCGCGCCGAGGCGTATCCACGTGCCGAAGCGTATCGGGTGGTGGCCGTGCTTCTCCAAAAGGCCGGACGCCACGATATTGGCCGTAGAGCCCACGACCGTGATATTGCCGCCGAAGCAAGCGCCGAAAAGAAGCGCCCACCACAGCACCGAATAGTCGGCGGAACGCTCGACTAGCGTCTGTATCACAGGCGTGAACGCCGCGACAAAGACGATATTGTCGACGAACGCCGACCCCAGCGACGCTATCACGAGCACGAGCGGTATCATCCCTTTCGGCCCGCCCGAGACGTGGCTCGTCAGCGTGTTCGCGAGATTCTTCGTTATGCCCTGCTCGTTCAGCGAGCCGGCTATCGCGAAAAGCAGCATGAAAAACAGAAGCGTCCACCACTCGACATCCTTCTCGACGTAGTGCCGCGCGCGCTGGGGGCGCCAAATCATGAGGATGCCGGCGACGACGAGAGGCGTCATTATGAGAAAGGCGTTCTTGTTCTCTTCGCCGCCAAGCGCGAGAAGATGCTCGATCTGGTGGTGGAAGGCTATCACCGACACCGTCGCCAGCAGGATGAAAAGCCCGGTCTTGTAGGGTATCTGCAGAACCGGCCCAAGGCCCATGCGGCGGTGGCGCGCCATCGCTAGAGTCATCGCGCGTATATCCTTCTTGAACCAGAAGAGAGTAAGCGCCAGAGTCGCGACGAGCGACACGAGGGCGACCGGGGTCGCGCCTACAAGAAACTGCGAGAACGTGAGCCCCGCCTTGTTGCCTATGAAAATACCGACCGGATTGCCAAGCATCGTCGCCGACGAGCCGATATTGGTCGCCATGACCGCGATAAGCACGAACGGGTGGGGCCTGAGCTTCAGCGTGTCGCACACCTGGAATACGAGCGCCAGCACGACGACTATGGACGACACCTCGTCCACGACCGACGCCAACACCGCCGAGAGCACGCAGAGTATCGCCGTAAACGACACGCCTGTCATGTTCCGCCGGTTGATGATGGACTGTATCACCCAAGTCAGGAAGCCGAGGTCTTTCAGAACGCCGACTATTATCATCATCCCGACAAGAAAGAATATGATGTCAAGTTCGGTGGCCTTGAGTATCGTCTGCAAAGTCATCGCGTGCGAGGCGACAAGTATGCTTACTCCTATAAAGGCGGCTGCGACGCGGCGCTCCCAGAAGAAAAGCGTCGTCGCGATCACTCCGGCGAACACGGCGAGGGTCGTCGTCTGGGTGAAGTTCACGGCGAGCCCGGCGGCGCGCCCGCCCAGCGAAACGCCCGCCACCAGCAGCGCGAGAAACAGCATCTTGGGGTTTATCTTCGACATGGCTACTCCCTGAATATCTTGTTGAGGAACTTTGGCAGCCTCACTATGCCCACGAGCTTGCCGCCTTCGCGCACGTAGCACTTGGAGCTCTTGAAGCGCGTCATTTCGCCAGCTACCTGCACGGCCGGCGTATCGGGCGAGACGACGGGGAACTCGCTCACCAGTATCTCGCTCAGCCACGTGCGGCGCTCGTTCTCGAGAACCTGGGCGAAGGGCTCGAAATTGGCGATTGGCGTCAGGTCGCTCATCCAAAGCAGATACTCCGGCAGGCACACCCGCAGCAGCTCGCCGGCGCGCACGACGCCCTTCAGGTCGCCGTCGCGGTCGAGAACTGCTATTTCGCTGACCTGGTGGCGGATGAACGTGTCGACGCAGGTCTGCAGAGTGTCGGTATCCTTCAGGGTGAGAAAGTCGCGCGCCATGATATCCGCCGCCGTTATGTACCGCGGCAGATACGCCTTGCCGCTCTCGAAGAACCTGTGTATGTCGCCGGCGTTGGTCATCGACGCGACGACCCTGAGAGTGGCGTCGTCTTTCAGCGCGGACGTAAGCGCGCGGAGAATCTGCAGGTACAGCGCGGGCTTGTCGCGCGGTATCAGGAGCAGAAAGACGAGGTGCACGGGCGAGTCTTCGCCAGGCCACACGACGCCGCGCTCGCTCGTCGCGACGGCGACGCGCGGCTCGGCGAGGCCTTCGACGCGCGCGTGCGGCAGAGCGAGACCGTCCATGATCACTGTCGAGCCGTCGCCCTCGCGCGCGAGAACCGCCGCGACGGTCTCGTCGATGCCTATGGGCGGCACACGCCCCGATTTGTATATATCTTCGACGAGCCGCCGCACGATTTCGTCACGACCGAGCTCGCCGCAGTGCGGCAGTATGTCGCCGACGCCGAAGAACGCCGTCAGCCTCAGGTCTGTTTTCGTTTTCACGCGCACATTATACCAAATCGGCGCACAAAACGCCAGCAGCCCGCTACACCTTGTAGCGGCAAATCGCGGCGGTGGCGGCGGCCATGAGCGCGGCCGGTATTACGCAGACGAGCCAGCGCACCCCCTCTTGGGCGAGCGAACTCTGAGAGTCAAGCCCGCTCATGAAATACGCGCCGGACGCATTCCCGACCGACATCATCGCGAACGAGAGCGCAAAGAAAAGCGACAGCACGCGAAGCGGCTTGTTGCGGCGCAGCTCGCGCCATATCTCGCCCAGACCCACCGGCTCGCCGCCGCCTGCCGGCAGGCGCTCTTTCGTATGCAGAAACGACCACGTCAGAGCAAGAGCCGAAACAAGCGCCACGATGGCAAGCGCGCCAAGCCACGCGGCAGGGCGCGAGGCGCCCCACGCCTCGCCCGGGGACGCGCCCTCCGCCTGGGCCAGATAGCCTGTCCACGCGAGAACGGCGCCTGGCAGAATCTTGCCTACAGCCATGCCAAGCCTGAAAAAGACGCCTATTATCGAGTTGATCACGGCCGAGAGACGCCGCCCGGTGATGCGCTCGGAATAGTCGACCACCTCCGGGACCAGCGCCCACATATAGCCGGTCGCGACTATTATGCCCGACGCCTTGACAAACTGTGCGAAGCAGACCAGGCCGGGATGCCCGGCGACAAGGCCTGCACGGCTCAAGGCGTAAAGCGCTGCCATGCCTAGAACGGCGACTGGCGCGAACGTGCAGAAGAGACCCCTTCTGCCAAGCCTGCGCCGCAGCCACGGCAGCAGCGGCATGAAGACGAACGACGGCAGCACCCCCAGCCCCATGAACAGCGCCATGCGCCACGGCAGCCGGCCGGCGCCGGAAAACGCGGCGACAAGCAGCGGCACGCCCGCCGAGGCGGCGAAACACGCCGCGTTCGCAAGAAATATCCTGACAGCGGTAAGCGAAGTCAATTCGTCCGGATCGCGCGTGAGCGAAGCACCGAGCGCGCCATAGGCGACATTGAGCAGCGTGAACGACATCGAGAACGCGATGTATGTCGCGGCGGACCAAGCGACCGCCGGCATGCCGGCGTGCGCCGCGAATGGATTCCAAAACGAAAGCGCGGCGAGCGCGGCGAAAGGCAGGCCGGCCGCGAGAAGCCATGTGCGGTACTTGCCGGCGCGCGGATTCAATCGGTCGACCAGCACCCCCGCTAACGGGTTCCAGACGAAATCGACAATCTGCGCGGCGAGAAAGATCGCCGCCGCGCGCGAAGGCGGGAGCCCTACGACCTCGGTATAGAAGAAGAGCAGATACATCGAGGCCGCCGGATACGCGAGGTTCTGCGCGATATCGCCCGCGCCGAAACCGAGACGCGCCGGCCAGTCGATTTTGCCTTCGCCTTCCATCGTCCGCACCCCTTGAAACGCTAGTACGGGAACGTCGCGCCGAAGATGTACTGCGGCGACACGACAGGCGGCGCCGGCACGCGGCTTTTCGACAGGACGGCGAGCGCATATTCGGCCACGATTTCGCCCGTCGCCGCCGCGTCACACTCGAAGCGCGTCAGCGGCTCGGTGTACACAGGCCCGAGGCCGCGATTTGAAAGCGTCACCACCTTGGTGTCGCCGGGCAACCGTATGCCGCGGTTCAAAAACGCCGTCAGCGCGCCTTGGGCCACAAAGTCGTCCCAGAACAGAAAGAGATCCGGCAAATTATCCGCCGGCATCTCCATAAAAGCGTCGTAGGTCGGGCGTTTGATGCCCTCGAACCTGCCGAGCACGTCCCACCGCGGCATAACCAGCCAGCGGCTCGATATGCCCGCTGCGGCCAGCGCCGGGCCGGCATCCGGTGTTTCGTTGCCGTCGAATCGCACCTGGGTGACATTCTTCACGCCCGTGTGCCGGCAGTGGGCGACGAAGCGCTCGATCGCGGCATCGGCCGAAAAGCGGATCCATGCGCCTTCGTCCGCGGCCGGTTCATCGCCGTAAAGGTAGATGCAGCGCGCGCCGGCCTCGCGAAGAAAAGATCTCACGTGGGGACGAGAATACATGACGATTGCAAGGGCCGGCGGGTCGGCGAGTTCGGAGGCCAGAAAACCAAGCCTGCGGCGGGCGTCCTGGGAGAACACGACGGTTGCGAGCGAAAAGCCGCTTGACGCGAAACGCTTTCTGAGAACATCGGCGATCTGCGTCGCATGATAGCTGCTGGCGTCGACGTCGGGTATCGCGAGCACGACTCTGCCCCGGTTGATACGCGTGACGCGCGGCAGCACGACGGACCCGACGCGCGGGCGCGACCTTACGAACCGCGCTTCCGCCAAGCGCTCCATGACGCTGCGAGCCTGCCGGAACGTGAGCCCGGCCGCTTCGGCGAGCTCCTTTATCGTCGGCATTTGCTCGCCCGGTTTGAGCCGTCCGTCTGCAATCATGCTCTTTATGCAGGCGAGAAGCGCCTCGTCGCGCGCGACGGAGCCGTCGGGCTTGTAGTGAAAGTCTTTGAGAAAACCGTCGTTCATGGTCTGGCCTCCGCAATTTCGCCGCCGAATCTGGACATGAGCGGCGACAGGTACTCCCGGCGAAAGAGTTCTATACGGCGGGCTTCGAGCGAGTCGGGGGGGACTCGCCGCCCGGCCCCGTCGAGAAGCGCGGCGAGGCATGACAGCGTACCGTTTGAATATATCTTCGCGCGCAGCTCGTCCTCGGCCGGCGCGTCGCAGACGCCAGGGCCGAGGGGTGTGTCGTACGGGCGCGCGACCACTTTCATCCAGCACGCCTCGAGCGCATCGAAGAATCTCGCCATCTCGGCGGCCGCCGGACCAAACATAAGCCGGTGGTGCTCTGCGAGAAGCGCCTCTATGTCGGCGCCGGGGTTCCAGCACAGACGCGAGAACACGTAGTAGTTCAAGTAGTTGTAGAGCCAGCGGTCGCTCTCGCTCTCGGCGAACGCACCCGTCACGCAAGGAGCGACCGCGCGGTAGTAGCCGGCCCAGGCGCGCGGCGCCAGTTGGGGGACGTCCCTCATCTCGAGATTCCAGCAAGCCACCTTGTCGGGATAGTTCCAAAGCGAAACCTTGCGCCCGAGCTTCTCGCGCCAGCGGCGCACTTCGTCCTTTTCGCGCTCGCCGATGGCGGTACCCTCGGCCCACGGACCGCGCCGCGCGACAAATACATCCACATTCGACGGTATCTCGCCAGCCGGCAGGCGCGCATAGGGTATGTACGACATCTGCGAGACGCGGGCTTGCGGCCACTCCTCTTTCAGACGCGCGGCGAGTTCCGCCGTGCGGCGCCATACGAGATCGGTCGCGAAGCCGGTGTCGAACTTTGAAAACGGCACGTTCGCCATGCACCAGTCGCACTCGCAGTGCCGCGCCCAGGTGAGGCCGTCTTTGGGCATCGCGTCGAAGACGCGCCCGGCGCCGGACGCGAAGAACGAGCAGGCGTTGGTGTATATCGCCGCCCAGGTTCCGGGCGAGAGGCAGTGGGTCTTCGCGCCGTGGCAGCATGGCAGATGGCAGGTCTCCATCCTAAGCCGGTACCAGTTGAGCCGCTTGAAGGCGGTTTCGTCCATGCCGGCGAGAACATCCGGCGCGACCGCGCCATCCTCGTAGCCATAGCGGCGCACCGCGAACGCGGGCGCCTCCTCGACGCGCCCCTCCGGCACCGCGATGCGCGAGGCGCGCGGCACGCACGTGCCAAGTTCTCCCGGGAAGTACATCCTTACGCCCGCGAAGCGCTCCAGAAACGCATACACCCCGAAGAGCGTGCCGCGCCTGAAGCACGGCTGCCAAAGGGCCTCGTGCGGGCGAGCCGCCGTGGCGTCGACATCGCCGACATCGTCGTCGCCGCCGACAATCGAAAGCCGATCGCCGGTGGCGTAGATCACATAGCCGTCGCGGTCGGGCGGCGGCTTGACCGGAGCCGCCGCGCCGGCGCCCAGCAAGATCGCAGGTACGCCCTCCGTCGGCCGGGCGACAACTCGAAGCGGCGCGCCAAGCACGCCCTCGAGAAAACGGTTCAGCTCTTCGGCCGCTAGATGCGTCGCGTACGGCGAGCCGGCGGCAACGACAATCTCGGACGACCGGTCGATGACAACATCGGCCCTGGCCAGCGTCACAGCGCACGATAGCAAGGCAACAAGTTTCTGCGGACGCATCACAGGCCCTCGAATGTCAAGCCGCCAAGCGGCGAGAGATGGATGCAAAAACGCGTCGAGTAGTCGGCTCTGTCCGGCTGGATTATCTGCCGCCTGCAAGGGAGCAGATCATAGTGCTTCACATTGGGAGCGTTGCCGGTCGCGCTCTTCAGTATTCTGTTCGAGCCGCCGGTGATGCCTGTCGGGTCGACGGCGAATTCCGGCAGCCCGTAGGTAGGGTCGTAAAGGCCTGCTGCAGTGTCGAGCGTCCACTCCCCGCCAAGACCCACTATGTCGTAAAGTCCCCAGCCGTTGTCGTCTTTCAGGCCCACGGGGCTTTGTTCGATAAGGCTTCTGCCGTGCGACCAGACGGCTATCGCGTCAAGGTACGCGTTCAACATGTCGTCGGTATCCTCCACAGTGCCGCCGTTCGGCCAGAACGTAGCATTGCCGGCGCGGGCGGCGACCTCCCACTGTTCCTCTTCGCAAAGGTCGATGACGACGCCGGGGCCGGCCTTCGCGCGCAGCTTCGCGACATCGGAGCCTTCTGCGACCCTGTAGCCTGTCGTCGGCCAGTCGACATCTGGCTGCGCGCCGCGCAACATCTCGTACGAGACTTGCACCGGCTTAAAACTGGCGGTGCCGCCGCCGCCGGCGGAGAGACACGCGCGCTGGGCTTCTGTGTATTTGAAAATGCCGACATAAAAGTCGCTTGTGAACCGCACCGTTCTGCGATTCATCGTGCGCGCGGCCAATTCAACATCCCAATGGTCAAGGCGCTCGAATGTCTTCTTCGGCTCGCCTATGTCGTACGTGCCGGCCGGTATGCGGCGAAAGACCATCTTCGTCGACTTGTACTCGCCCGTCCAGCCGCCCGCAGGCGGTCCGCTCATGTAGGTGCAGCCGCCGTCCACGAGGTCCACTACGATATAGTCGCGCACGACTACGGCGTTTGTGACAACGACCGAAAAACCCGTCAGCGTCTCGCCCGCGAATGGCGAAGATGAAGGGTCCCAAGTAAAGCGGTGGCGGCCTGGGGCGCAGCCCTCAAGCGACCCGAGGTGGTACAGGGCCTTGTGCGCGTCCCACGAAGCGGCGACATTCACGTCGCTGGCGTCGCCCGAGAGAATGAAGTCGACATCCACCTTCTCGCTCCAGGGCCAGCGCTGGTTCACGACGACATGCGAGATGGCCGTTTCGGCGCGCACCAGAAGCGCGGACGCGAAATAGCACAATACAAGTGCAAGTTTTTCGGTTTTCATACCAAAGCTCTTTCTATCGTATGCGGATTGTGAAACGCGGGAATATCGGCAATTGGATAAAGTAGCCCGATATGCCGGCGAGGCCGCGCCACGCCGGGTCGTACGCGAATACGGAGGGTTTGGGCACGGTGCGCCAGGACGCGGCGCCCTTCGCACGCACGGCAATCGGGCCGCCGCCCGCCCCCGGCACATAGGCGACGGTCGCCGTCTCGCGCGAGACGA
>JAZQBR010000252.1:0-11196 GCA_045545855.1 Kiritimatiellia bacterium
GCCAAGTTCGCAAAGTACGCGAAGTTTCGTTTTTAGGGTTGCTTTGCGAACTTAGCGTACTTTGCGTGAAACAAGTAAGTAGGTTTTGCAACTGGCTCTTGCTTTTCCCGTTGAACGCGTTGACCATATATGCGCCGTGCAGGCCATTGCAGGGCGCGACGTTTTTTGGTACAATATGGGGCATGAGAATAACATTCTACGGCGCGGCCCAGACCACGACAGGGTCTATGCACCTGATCGAGGCTAACGGCAAACGGATACTTTTGGACTGCGGGCTCTACCAGGGGCATCGCAAGGAGGCGTTCGAGAAGAACCGCAACCTGCCGATCGACCCCAAGACGATCGACTATGTCATACTTTCTCATGCGCACATCGACCACTCCGGCAACCTGCCGCAGCTGGTGCGGCAGGGCTTTCGCGGACGCGTGTTTGCGAGGCAGTCGACGACGGAGCTTTGCAACATAATGCTGCGCGATTCGTGCTTTCTCCAGAAGCGCGATCTCGAGTACATCAACAAGCAGCGCCGCCGTGCCGGCAAGAGGCTTTTCGAGCCGCTCTATGAAGAGAGCGACGTCGACGCCCTGATGCAACTGTTCGTGCCCACCCATATGCACGAACCGCGCGAGATTGCGCGCGGCATCACGCTCGAGTTCTTCAACGCCGGCCATATTCTCGGCTCGGCCCTTGTGCAGCTTGATATTAAAAACGACCACGGCCGCAACCACCGCGTCCTTTTCTCTGGCGACCTCGGCCAGCCCGACCAGCCTATCCTTAGGCACTACGAGTATCCGTCCGGCGCTGACATACTGCTCATCGAGTCGACATACGCCGACAGGTACCACCCAAGTGCCGATGATGTCGAGCTGAGACTCGAGAAGTACCTCAAATACATAGACCGCCACAACTCAAAGCTCCTCATACCGGCGTTCTCGGTCGGCCGCACCCAGCAGATTATCTGGTACCTGAACAGGCTTCTCGAGAAGGGCAAGGTGCCGCGCGAGGTGAAGCTCTATATCGACTCGCCGCTCTCCCAGAAGGCGACGCGCATCTACGCCCAGCATCGCGAGGTATACAACGACGAGGCGCGGCGGATGATTGCCGCCGGCAAGGATCCTCTCGAGTTTCCAGGGATGACATTCATCGGTACGCCCGAGGAGTCGATGGCTCTGAACGATATGCCCGGCCCCATGATAATCATTGCCGCGAGCGGCATGTGCGAAGGCGGGCGCGTGCTGCACCACTTGAAGCATGCCGTGCAAGACCCCGACAACATCGTTCTCATAGTCGGTTTTCAGGCCGAGAACACCCTCGGCAGACGCGTCGTCGAAAAGCGCAATCCGCTGAAGATTCTCGGCGAAGAGGTCGAACTCAAGGCGCAGGTTGAGGTCATAAACGCACTTTCGGCGCATGCCGACCGCGCAGGCCTCATCGAGTGGCTTGATGAGATAAAGGATAATGTACGCCATGCTTTTGCCGTGCATGGCGAGCCCGAAAAAGTGTTCGCCATGGAGCAAATCCTGCGCGAGCATGGCATCCACAATGCGGTCGCCCCATTGCCTGGTCAGACATACAAGTTTGATTGATGAATTATAATTGCTTGTTTAATCCGAAATAAGCCTTGAAAATTGCTATTATAAAAAAGTTTGCGTTTCCTATTGCAATGTGGTGTCATAAAGTGTATAATGGTGTCACAAAATGTCAAGGGAAAGCAGCCAGAGTGTCGCGATGTCGACAGCCAGTGACAGCGGGTTCCTGTTGGGGCGCGTCGATCACTCTCTGGACCCCAAGAAGCGGTTCACCATACCGGCAGGGTGGCGGCAGATTCTGGGGAATCCGCAGTATGTGTTCGTGATGCCCGACAAGAGTCGGCAGTGCCTGAACATCATTCCTCAAGAGGAGATGGAGGCAAAGCTGGCGAAGCTTCGCGAGAAGGCGCTATTTGATCCGGCGCTTTCGCGCGCGCTTCATGTGATAGGCGCGAACTCCGAGCAGCTGGCTCTTGATGTTCAAGGACGCATCCGCATCAGCGACAAGCTCCTTCAGTTCGCGAACTTGACGACGACGGTCGCTATGGTGGGTGCGGTGAGAAAGATAGAGTTGTGGGCTCCCGAGGCGCTGCCGCCCGAGGACAAGGTCGATCAGGCCTCGTTCAGCGACGCGCTGGAGGCGGCGGGATTCTGACGGCGGGGACAGGAGGCGCGAACGGCGATGCAAGAGGGCGTACATATACCGGTGCTTCTAAAGGAGACGGTCGACGCCCTTCAAGTGAAGGCGGGCGGCAGGTATGTGGACGGCACGCTCGGGCGGGCCGGCCACGCGAAGGAGATAATGGCCCGCGGCGGGGTGGTGCTTGGGATAGATCGCGACGACCAGGCGTTGCGCGAAGTGGAAGAGCGCATGAAGGCAGGCGAGCCGGGGCTTGAGAACTTGACAGTCGCGAAGGGCAATCATGGTGATTTGGAGAGAATCGCCAGAGAGAGAGGATGGAATGAAGCGGATGGAGTGCTTTTGGATTTGGGCGTGTCGAGCCCTCAGTTGGATGAAGCCGGACGTGGCTTCAGCTTTCTCAGGGACGGACCCCTTGATATGCGGATGGACCGTAGCCAGGGGTTGACCGCAGAGGATTTGGTGAACAACGAAAGCGCGGAACGGTTGGAAGAGATCTTCCGCGAACTGGGCGAGGAGCCCCAGGCGAGGAGAGTCGCCGCAGCGATCGCGAGGGAACGGGACCCCAGGCCCTTCCGCACGACGTTGCAGTTGGCGAACTTCGTCGAGAGGCTCCTCGGCAGACGCGGGCCGCATCATCCGGCGACGCGCGTCTTCCAGGCCCTCCGGATGGAGGTGAACGACGAGATGGGCGAGCTTGAGAGAGCCCTTGAGGGCGCTCTCGGGCTGCTTGTCGAGGGCGGGAGACTCGCGGTGATAACCTTCGAGTCGCTTACCGACCGCGTCGTGAAGAGGTTCTTCGCCGGGCACGCGGGGCGGATGGTATCGCTGCAGCAGGGCGGCGAGAAATGGGAAGGGGCGCTACCGAGGGTGCGCCTGGTCACGCGGAAGGCCGTCACGGCCGCCGAAGACGAAACAAGACTTAACGCCAGGTCCAGGAGCGCGAAGCTACGGACGGCCGAGAAACTGAAGCAGGGAGCATGAAATGAGAAACAATCGCAAGGTGTCTAAGAAGATGTCGCGCATATCGATGCACACGATGCACATTGGCGCTGTCATGTTGATGCTTTTCGTGATGGTCATACTCAACCTGCTCGCGTCGTCGAGCTGCGACCAGCTTATGAAGCGCATCGATGAGAAGGAGCGCAACCTTCGTCTTAAGGAGGCGGAGCTGGACCGCACGACGGCGCGTTGGGACGCGATGAAGTCCACTGACAATCTCGATCGTGCACTTGTGAAGTGGGGTCTCGCCATGCGAATACCGAGCGAGAACCAGATAATCAGGATGGACGCGGGAGGGCGTCCGGAGCCGGGCCAGACATCGGTGGCGCTCGCGCGCCAGCGCGCGAACCGTTCGATTGCGGCGCAGGTTAGATCAGCGCGCGCCGCTCGCAGATGAAACATCTGGGGCGGGCCCGCGCATGCGCAGCGAAAACATAAGGTTCTGGCTTCCCATCGTTGTTCTGTGCGGCTTTTCGGGCTACACGGGCCAGAAGCTGGTGCGCGCCCACCTCGAACCGCCGGCGCTAGAGCCGCGCTACGATTTCGAGCGCGAGGTTGCGAGTATTCGCGGGGCGGTCTACGACCGCACGGCCGAGCCCGGCACGGGCAGGCCGTATCCGCTCGTCAAGTCGACGTCGTGCTGGGAGTACCGGCTGGACCCTGTTGCGATGACAAACGCTGTAGTGAAGATGCGCGGCGAGAAGACGCCGCGTTCACGCGAGGCGATGGCGCGGACGATTGCGGGGGCTCTGGGGCTGGAATACAAGACGGTTCTTGCGATGTGCCGCGACACGCGGCGGCGCTACCAGTTTCTGCGGGTGTCGAGCGACCAGCGGGTGCATGACATACTGACGAACCCCGGCTATGTAGCCGGCGTGATGGCCATAGGCACTCACGAGCGCCACTACTTCGAAGGGAGCCGTCTCGCACACGTGCTCGGGGGCGTCAACAAGGAGAACAACGGCTCTTCGGGTATCGAGCAGCGCTACAACAAAGAGCTTCGCGGCGTGCCAGGGCGTGTGCGCGGCAAGCGCGACGGCAGAGGCCGCGAGATAATCGAGAAGCGTGTCGAGATGACGCGCCCTATACCCGGTGCGAATGTCTATCTCACTGTGGACCATAACATACAGCGAGAAGTCGAGACCGCGCTTGATGACGGCGTCGAGAAGTTCGGCGCGGCAGCGGGATGGAGCGTCGTATTGGATGCGAAGACAGGCGAGGTGCTTGCGCTTGCGTCGCGCCCGGGGTTCGATCCGCAGGAATACGGCCGTGCCGACGAGTACGCGAAGCCTAACAGGGTCACGTCATTTACATACGAGCCGGGCAGCGTCATGAAGGTTATAACGGTCGCCGCCGCGCTCGACCGCGGCTTTGTGCGCCCCGACAGTCTCTATTCGACCGACAGATACGAGAAGGGGTCTGGCGGCGAGCCGCGATACTACAGGCTCCCGGGCGACGGCAGCCATGTGTGGGAGCCTCGCATGTCGGTAAAGGACGCTATCGTCCATTCGTCCAACATCGTAATAGGCAAGCTCGGCTACGATTTCGGTCCGTCGGCCCTTTACGACTATATGCGGCGCTTCGGCTTCGGCGCCCGCACCGGAATAGAGTTGCCTGGCGAGGAGGTAGGCATAGTCCGCCCGCCGGAGAAATGGGACAAGGCCACGCGCTCCAGAGCGGCGATAGGCCAGGGCGTCGCAGTGACGGCCATTCAACTCGCTTCGGCTTACCAGGCGATTGCAAACGACGGGGTGCGCATGGCGCCGCGCATAGTCAGCAAGGTGCTCGGCGCCGACGGGCGCGACATGCTCGCACGGCCTGCGCCCAAGCCCGAGCGCGTCATATCGCCCGCAGCCTCGCGGCAGATAAGGGAGATGATGCTCGGCGTCGCCTCGCCCGAGGGCACCGCGCGCCGCGCCGCGTTGCGGGGCTATTCGGTCGCCGGCAAGACCGGCACCGCCCAGAAGGTGAAGGGGCGTTCATACGCGCCAGGCCTCTACCGCGCGACATTCTGCGGCATAGTCCCCTCTGGCGTCGTGAAACGCGACAGCGCCGACGCCGCGCCAGTGCCGCCGCGAGTCGTGATTCTCGTCTCGCTCGATTTCGAAGAGCGCCGGCTCTACCATCAGGGCGGCAATTCGGCCGGGCCCGTCTTCAAACGCATAGCCCAGGGTACCTTGCGCCATCTGGAGGTGATGCCCGACAGGCCCGCAGAACTTCTCGAATATGAGAGCGACGAGTTTGACCGCATAATGGACGAGCGTGCCAGGAAGGTCGCCGAAGAAGACCCTATGTGGGACGGCAACCCTCTTTGGTGGATTGACTCTGCCCCATGAATTCCGGCATAGTCACCGAATCGGAGCTATCTATGCCGGATCTGCGAAAGACGCGAGCGACTGTCATGAAGATAATCTTTGCGTCGAGCAGCAGCGAGCGGTGATCGACGTACCAAACGTCCAGTTCGAACTTCTTCTCCCAAGAAATGGCATTTCGCCCGTTCACCTGGGCCCAGCCCGTTATGCCGGGGCGCGTCTCGTGGCGGCGGGCCTGGGTCTTCGAGTAGCGCGCCAGGTATTTGGTCGGCAGAGGGCGCGGCCCCACGAGCGACATCTTGCCGCTCAGGACGTGCCACAGCTGGGGCAGCTCGTCGAGCGACGTCGCCCGCAGAAACCGCCCCGTGCGCGTCAGTCTTTCGGCGTCGCTTTCCGGTCCGTCGCGCATCGTTCTGAACTTCGCCATCATGAAAGCGCGGCCGCCCAGGCCGGCGCGCTCCTGGCGAAACAGCACCGGACTGCCCATCGCCACAACGACAGCCGCCGCCACCGCCAGAGAGAGCGGCAACCAAAGCGGTAGAGTCACCGCCACAAGAAAAGTCTCTATTGCCCGTTTCATTGCTTGTAGTATACCATATTTGCGCGCGCCGTGCGCGAAAGATTGCCGCTTTGGCCGTAATTCTCTCGGCATCCCCCTTGATTCTGGCGGCAAAGGGTGGTAAAATATCTCCCCGCTATGGAAAAGAAGACTAGTCAATTCAAGGCCGAGATCGCCGAAATGCTCGATCTCGTCGTTAATTCGTTGTATTCGAAGAAGGAGATATTCCTTCGCGAGCTCGTCTCGAACGCGTCCGACGCGATCGACAGGGCGAAGTATCTGGGTCTTACCCAGAAGGATCTCGTCGCCGACAATCCCGACTGGCGCATCGACATCTCTGTCGATACTTCAGCCAAGACGATGTGCATAGCCGACAATGGCATAGGCATGGACGCCGATGATCTTGAAAAGAACCTCGGCACGATCGCGAGCTCCGGCACGAAGGCGTTTCGCCAGGCGCTAAAGGAGAAGGGCGGCGACGCCCTGCCGGAGCTGATCGGCCAGTTCGGCGTCGGCTTCTACGCCGCATTCATGGTCGCCGACAGGGTGCGCGTCGTGACGAAGAAGCGCGGCTCGTCCCAGGCCTACCAGTGGGAGTCGACGATGGACGGCGGCTATACCATTGAAGAGGCCGCGCGCGACGGCTTCGGCACTTCGATCATGCTGCACCTTCGCGAAGAACACGAGGAGTATCTGCGCCGCTGGCGCGTCGAGGACCTCGTGAAAAAATATTCAGATTTCATCGCCTACCCGATTCGCTTCGCGCAGATCGACGCTCCCAAGGACGAGAAAGACGACGACCGCAAGCGTCGCGAAGAGGAGGAAGCCAAGCCGCTAAATACCATGGTGGCTTTGTGGAAGCGTCCGAAAAAGGATGTGAAGAACGAAGAGTACAGCGAGTTCTACAAGCATCTGACGCGCGACTGGGACGAGCCCTTTGAAACCATACCGTTCTCCGGGGAGGGTCAGGTCGAGTTCAAGGCGCTGCTGTTTCTGCCGAAGAAGGCCACAATGGAGCTTTTCATGCCCCAGCAGAAGCGCGGGCTTTCGCTGTACGTAAGAAACGTTTTCATAGGCGACGACATCGAGATGCTGCTGCCGCCGTGGCTCAGGTTCGTCAAGGGGGTTGTCGACTCCAGCGATCTGCCGCTAAATGTGTCGCGCGAGATGCTTCAGGACGACGCTGTCATCCAGAAGATCAAGACTGCCGTCACTTCGAAGGTGCTGTCGGTTCTTGAAGAGATGAAGAAGAAGGACGCGAAGCGCTACGACGAGTTCTACGGCGCGTTTGGCGTCGTTCTGAAAGAAGGTGTTTACAACGACTTCGCGAACGCGGACCGCCTGAAGAAGCTCGTCAAGTATGCGACGGCGCGCGGCGAGGCCGGCAAGCGCGTGTTTCTTGAGGATTATGTAAAGGACATGGCCCCGGGCCAGAAGGACATCTACTATCTCGTGGCCGAGCGCGAGGAGGATGCGCGCCGCGCGCCCCAGCTCGAGGCCGCCCGCAAGCACGGCTGCGACGTGCTGCTCTTCTGCGACCCCGTGGACGAGTTTCTGACCGAGTCGTTTCGCGAGTTCGACGGCCACTCCCTTGTCGATGTCGCGAAGGGTGATGTGCAGTTCGGCTCGGACGAGGAGCGCAAGGCCGAAAAGGCCGCGAACGAGAAAGCCGCAGACGAGCTCAAGCCGTTCATCGAGGCCGTCAAAAAAGAGCTTGAGGCGAACGTCTCCGATGTGCGCGTTTCGACACGCCTCACCGATTCGCCGTGCTGCCTTGTAGCCCGCGAGAACGCAATGCCGGCGTCGATGGTCAGGATGATGCGGGCGATGAAGCAGCAAGTCCCGGAGGACAAGCGCATTCTCGAACTGAACGCGACTCATCCGCTCGTCAAGAAGGTCGCCGGGCTGAAGGGTCAGGAGCTTGCTGATGCGGTGTCGCTCTTGTACGACTCGGCGCTGATCGCCGAGGGCTCGCCCGTCGCCGACGGCGCGCGCTTCACGAAGCTTCTCTCGGCACTGATGATGAAGTAGCCCAGGCCGCGCGGCGTCTTGCCGCCGGGGCGGGGGTTTGGTATAATATGCGTTCAAGAAACGGATGCAACAGGAAAGGCAGCAGATGAAACCGAAAGGCATGCAGTTCAAGCAGATGATCGTGTGGACTCTCGCGCTCGCCATTGGCGGCGCGCTGGGCGCGCTGGGCGTCGGTTGGCTAAACGAGTTCTTCGACTTCGTGGCCACCGCGTACACGCGCGCTTTCCAGTTCGTAGCCATACCTACGGTGGCTCTTGCGATTCTGACGGCCATGGCCTCGCTTGGCGAGGGTAATCAGATGGGCCGCGTGTTCGCCAAGACCATGACATTCACGGTTCTCACGTCGTTCATCGCCGCGCTCGTCGGCCTTGGGCTCTTTCTGCTCATCGACCCAGGCGCGATCGACCCGAATGTCGTCAGCGCCGTGGCCGACGACGCCGGGGCCATGGCCCAGATTACGCGCACGCCCGAAACCGTCTACGGGCACATACTGAACGCGATACCCAACAACCTCGTCGGGCCGTTTCTGCAAGGCAATGTTCTGCCAATCGTCCTCATCTCGGCCGGCATAGGCGTCGCCATCGCCGTGCTCGGCAAGACGAGCGAAAACGTAAAGACCCTGCACAAGGCGCTTTGCGGACTTCAGGAGGTGTTCTTCACGATGATTAAGGGGCTCATCTGGGCGCTGCCGCTCGGCATTGTCGCCTTTGCCGCGCAGCTCGCCGCCCAGATGTCGGCCGGGGTCGTCGTCGGTTCGATTGGTAAGTACGTTCTGGTCGTGCTCGGGGGCAATGCCGTGCAGTTCTTCGTGGTTCTACCGCTTATTTGCTATCTGCGCGGCGTTAACGGCTACAAGGTAATGCGCCAGATGACGCCCGCGCTTCTGATGGCGCTGTTCACCAAGTCGTCCGCCGCGACTCTGCCTGTCACCGTCGCCACGGCCGAGCGCAACATGAAGGCAAAGCCGTGGATAGCCCGTTTTGTGCTGCCGCTTTGCTGCACGATCAACATGAACGGGTGCGCGGCCTTCATTCTCGTGACGTCGCTCTTTGTCATGCGCAACTCGCCAGAGTGCGGCATAGCACTGACTCTCCCGACGATGCTCGTATGGTGCGTGGTCGCGGTGCTCTGCGCGATCGGCAACGCGGGCGTGCCGATGGGCTGCTATTTTCTCACGCTCTCGCTTATGGCCGGCGTAGGCGGCAATCTCATGATTCTCGGCGTGATACTGCCTATCTATACCATAATCGACATGATAGAGACAGCTGAAAACGTGTGGTCCGACTGCTGCATCTGCTCGATAGTGGACAAGAGCTTCGCCGGCAGGGAGGCTTGACATGACGTCTTCGGTGTACATCGCGAAGACGGTATACGGCGGCGACGGTATGGGCCGTCTGGGCGACGGGCGTGTCGTGTTCGTGCCCGGCGCTTTCGCCGGCGAGCATGTCAAGGCCGAGATATTCGAAGAGAAGCGCACTTTCGCGAGAGCGCGACTTGTGGCTGTCGAGGATGCGAGTCCGGACCGCACGCGAGAGGGCGCGCCGCCGGTGCCCGGCATGGTCTACGCCAATCTCTCGGTCAAGGGCGAGTGCGCCGCCAAGGCCACCCAGCTCGCCGAGTTTTTCGATCGCGCGCGCATACCCTTGCCGCAAGGCGGCATAAGCGCCGACCCTCTGGCAGGCGGTGCAGATGCGGACGCTCTGAACTACCGCAACAAAGTCGTCTATCACTTCGCGAAAGTCGACGGCAAGTGGGTGCTCGGCTACCGCGCCGAGCCGGGTCACGAGATAATAGACATTGCAAACGACCCTCTCGCGCGCCCGGAGATAAACGCCAAGCTCGCCGAGATACGCCGCAACACCTTTACGCTTCTCACCCAGGGCGTCGAGTCTGTGAGGCGCTCGGTCGAACGAAAGGCCAATGTGACGGTGCGCTGGACCTTGCGCTCCGGCGTCAACTGGTGGCTCGGCGACGCGCCGGCCGGCCTTGTTCTCAAGGAGGGCGCCATGGGCCGCGCCTTCGACGTGCCGGCGGACGGCTTCTGGCAGGTTAACCCCGATGTGGGCGAGGCGCTCGTCAAGAGCGTCGTGTCGCTCTACGCCGAGTCGCCTACCGACTATCTGCTCGACCTCTATTGCGGCGTAGGAGTGCTGGGGATATCGTGCGCCGCAGTATGCGGCAAGCCGGGGCCGCGGCTCGTCGGGGTGGAGTCCGGCAGACAGGCAGTTTCTTTCGCGCGCGCTAACGCCGCCGCCGCCGGCGTGGACGGGCGTTTCTTCGCCGAACAGGTCGGGCGCGATCTGAGGCGCATAAGGATTGGCGATCGCACGACAGTCATCGTCGACCCGCCGCGCGGTGGCATGGAGCCGAACGTCCCGCGCTGGCTCGCGCAGACGCGCGCGCCGCGCGTCATATACGTGAGCTGCGACCCCGCGACGCTGATGCGCGACCTGCGCGTTCTCGCCCAGGCCTACGATGTCGAGGCCGTGAAATGGTTCAATATGTTCCCTAGGACGGCCCGCTTCGAGACGCTCGTCGCGCTGCGCCGCCGTGCAGGCCAAAGCTGATGAAGTTTCTCGTCCATACATACGGCTGCCAGATGAACGTCCGCGACTCCGAGGCGGTCGAGGCGATGCTGGTCGCCGCCGGCCACGAGAAGGCCGCAAGCGAGGCCGAGGCCGATCTCGTCATCGTCAACAGTTGCACAGTCCGCCAGAAGGCCGAAGAAAAGGCGGTCGGCAAGGCCGGTAATCTCATAGCCGCCAAAAAGCTGACCGGCATGATGGGCTGCGCCGTGAAGCGCCTCGGCGACGGCATCTTCAAAAAGCTCCCCAGACTCGATTTTGCCGTCGGTCCGCGTGCGCTCGGCCTGATACCAAAGATTGTCGCCGACGGGGTGTTCCCGCGGCTGGAGCTGGGCGACGATATGATGGCAGAGGCGCTCGCCTCGCATGTCGATGGCGGCTTTCAGGCGTTCGTCACGATTCTTGTAGGCTGCGACAACCGTTGCAGTTACTGCATTGTCCCTGATGTGCGCGGCCGCGAATACTCGCGCCCCGCGCGCGAAGTCGTCGCAGAGGTGCGCTCGCTTGCCGCACACGGCGTCAAAGAGGTCTGCCTGCTCGG
>JAZQBR010000253.1:0-8409 GCA_045545855.1 Kiritimatiellia bacterium
GGTCGCGCGTGCACTGCTCGGGCTTGAACTTGTAGGTGCCGTGCGAAGTGCCGATCGAAATGGCGAGAGAGTCGCAGCCGGTCTTGGTCGCGAACTCGACGACCTCTTCGGGCTTGGTGTAGTGGCTCTCGGCGGCGGAGACCTCGTCCTCGACGCCGGCGAGCACGCCGAGCTCGGCCTCGACCGTCACATAGTCTTTCTGCTTGTGGGCGTAGTTGACGACCTTCTTCGTAAGCTTGATGTTATCCTTGAAAGGCAGAGAGCTGCCGTCAATCATAACGGACGAAAAGCCGGAATCAATGCAGCTTTTGCACGTCTCGAAGCTGTCGCCGTGGTCGAGGTGGAGGACTATCTGAGGCTTCTTGCAACCGAGCTCCTTGGCGTACTGGACGGCGCCTTCGGCCATGTAGCGAAGAATCGTGGGGTTGGCGTACTTGCGCGCGCCCTTTGAGACCTGCATTATGACAGGCGACTTCGTCTCGACGGCGGCCTGGACGATGGCCTGCATCTGCTCCATCGTGTTGAAGTTGAAAGCGGGGATGGCATAACCGCCCTTGACCGCCTTGGCGAACATTTTCTTGGTGTTTACGAGACCAAGTTCCTTGTAGCTGACCATTGTATTCTCCTTATGTGAAATCCCCCCTTTTGGAGGAATCGCGCGGTATTATATCAAATATCGTCCCTCAATTTCAACCAGTATTTGCGAAATTAGAGCGAAAGATGCACTTCACGCCCGTCGTAGACGACTTTTCGGGTCTTTTTAATCCACTCGTTGGGGGTGATGCAGCTCGTTATCGCGTCGGCCGAACCGACAATGAACTCGCGCTTTTCAAGCATGCCGGGGTACGCCCCTTCGCGCGCGCAGATGGTGAGCGTGCGACTCGCGTCGTGCCACTTGAACTTGACAACGCTGTACTCGCCCCGCTCGTAGGAATATGTCTCGAAATCGTCTTCATAGAGGCTGAACTCGCCGTCAGCGCCCGGACAAACCATTATCTTGAGTTTATCCCATGGCTTTTCGCCGTTGTACTGCACGCGCGGCCCGAGGGGTATGACTGAGCCCGACTTGGCGAACACCGGCTGGCTCATAAGGTTCACATCTATCTTCACGCGCGCACCGCCGGCGAACCTGAGCGTCTGGCCGACGCCGGCCAGGAGCCACCAGTCGGCCCCTTTCGGCAGGTAGACCTCGTGCCAGCGCTTGGCGAGATAGACGCTCGCCGCACCCGGCTCGCCGCCGCCGGCAGCTTCACCGCCTGCTGGCTTGTTCCAGCCTTCCATTTCGCCGACAGGGCTGTTGTCCTCGCTTGTGTACATCGCCCTCAACACGGGCGCGACGAGAATCGACCGCCCCATCATGAACTCGTCCGAAATGTTCCATGCCGCCTCGTCTTCGGGAAATTCCGCCGCAAGCGGGCGCATGAAGCTCGCCCTGCCGCGCGTCAGCTCGGCGCCGAGCGAGTATATGTACGGCATGATTTCGTAGCGCAGCTCGATGGCCGCGACAAGCGCGTCGTACACGGGCTCGCCCTTTTTGCCGTAGAGAAACACCTCGCGCGGGATGTCCGTGCCGTGCGAACGCATCATCGGCAGGAATGTGCCGAGTTGCATCCAGCGCACGTAAAGTTCGCGCCAGTTCTCGTTCTTCACGCCCCCGCCCCGCTTGTAGCGCCCGGCGAAGAAACCGCCCAGGTCGCAGTTGAAGTGGGGGTTGCCGGTCATCGTGTAGTTGAGCCCGCCCGGTATCTGGCGTCTAAGGACGTCCCAGCTCGAGCCCGTGTCGCCCGACCACACGCTAGCCGCATAGCGCTGCTCGCCAAGCCCGGCGCCGCGCGTCAGCAGAAAGACGCGTCTGTCGGTCGCCTTGCGCATCCTCTCGTATACGGCCTCGGTCGCCGAGACCGGGTAGGCGCTTCTCACTTCGCGCCATGTGCAACCGAGCGAAGTCGTATGCTCGAAGTCGCCTTCTTTGTAGATGTGGTCGGGGTCGGTAGAGTCCATCCACCAGCCGTCGAAACCAAGGTCGAAAAGCCGCTTGAGATTGTTCCAGTAAATGTCGCGCGCCTCGGCTGAGTAGTTGTCGTAGAGCCTGACGCCGCTCGGGTAGTCGAGCCGCGGCGGCCAGATGTGGCCCAGCCCGGACGACGGCCAGGTCTCGAACGGGAACAAAAGCCCCTTCGCCGAAAGCTCGCGGTACTGCTTCGTCGCAGGCCCGAACGACTGCCAGATTGTGATAATCATGCGCGCGTTCATCCTGTGCACTTCGTCTACAAAGCGCTTCGGGTCGGGGAACGTCTCGCCCGTAAACTCCATGGCGTTCCAGAGGTAGTTGTTGCCCCAGTATTGCCAGTCTTGCACGATGCCGTCGAGCGGTATGCCGAGCTCGCGGTACTTCTTCAAGACGCCGATTGTTTCGTCCTGGCTCTTGTAGCGCTCCTTCGACTGCCAGAAGCCGTAGGCCCAGCGCGGCATCATCGGCACATCGCCGGTAAGCGCTCTGATTTCGGCGATACAGCCGTCTATCGAGCCGCCGGCGATGAAGTAGTAGTCGACCGCGTCGCCAAGCTCGCTCTCAAACGCAAAACCCGCGTCGTCGGAGTGCACGTGCACCGGCGATGTGTTGTCCCAGAGTATCGCCCATCCGCGCGGACTCACCACAGCGGCGAGCCCGTCGCCGACATTGCCCGGCATGAGGCGCCCGCTCCAGGAGCGCACGTTCAGTTCGCGCGTCTGGTTGTCGCCGAGGCCGTAGAGGGGCTCATCCTTCGCGAGGCTCCAGCCCTGCCCGGCGCCAATCCCCTTCACACCGTTGTAGTCGCGCTTGTAGAACTTCGCCGCGCCGTCCTCGGCGAGCAGAGCCGAGCCGCCGGCATTGAACTTGACTTCGCCCGTCGTTACGTTCAAGCGCACAATCAGCGCCTGCTCGTCGCCGGGATTGCGGCAGTAGGAATAAATCGCCCCCTCGCGGCTGTGGGCTATGCTGTAGGCCGGGCTCCGAGGGCGCAATGGCTGCGCGATTACCGTTTTGAAACGGTGTGTCGGCTCCTCCGCCCCGCTCCCCTCCGGCATTTTGATTATGCGCGCGGTCTTTGGAGAATAGAACAATACTTTTACTTCGGCGGACTCTCCGCCGGCCACCGCCGCCAGCCCCGACACGAGGGCTGCGGCGGCTGCGATTGCTTTCAAGGTTTTCATGACGACATTATACCATGATTGAGTCTGCGGCGCAATTCACCCATATGGGTAATATCGTCTTTGCGCGCTACCTTAGGCGCAAATAGAACCTAGGGCCGCTGAACGGACGCGTCGCCGCGCCATAGCCGTTGAGCGCGTCTATGCGGCCGGTACCGGCGAAAGCCACGCCATTGAGCTCGCGGGCCGCGCCAGCCAGCCGAAACGCGACATTGCCGGCGCCGTCTGAAAGCGGCGCCCACCCATCGCCCTCGCGCGCCCAGACGCGAAGTTCGCGGTTTACATAGTCGGCCTCTACGCGCAGCGCGTACGCGACACCTACAATCGGCGAAATGGCAGGCGTCGTCAGGCGCGTCCACCCGTCCTTCGCGAGAAGCCATATCGCTGTCGCCCCCGCATCGTCGTCGGCCAGCACCAGACTCGCCTGAGGCGAATCAAGAGCCTCCGCTGACGGCAGTGCCGAGACGGCCAGCGAAACGTCCTGCCTAAGGACGACATCCATTACTACAGAGCGGGCGGACGTCGCCACCGCGGCCTTGTCAACATCAAAAAGAAGCCTGTCAGAGAGGTTCTCGGAGCTTATGTACATAGGCAGGTCGCCTGCGGCGGACCACTCGCCGTTCAGCGGCCCGAGCCCGCTGAACCACACCTCGCCGCCATCGCCAAGGTCGACCGTACCATCGGCGTTACCCACCGAAGCCGGGACGACATACACCACATCGGAGCCCGTGAACTTCGCGTTGCCCACGATGATCTGGTCTGTGAGCGACGCTTCATTCGCCGCGATGTACGCCGCGCGGTCGGCGACGACGTAGACCTTGTCGTGCATGTCGGCGACTGTGCCGGCCGGGATGGTCCACTCCACTGCGCCGGAGAGCTTCCAACCGCTGAGATCAATTGTCTCGTCGGCCTCGTTGGCGATTTCCATCACGCCATCGGCTGTCACGGCGAACGAGAGCTTGGGCGCGAGCTCGGCGAGTGAACTCTGCGCGGCCGGTATGCCGGCGTTGAGCTTTTCGCCATAACCGGTCTGCCAGGCCGTATTGGCGGCCGAATGCGTCTCGTAAAGATGGCGGCGGCGCGGCTCGATGTAGTTGTCCCAGAGGTCCGCGACGCCCTCTGCGTGCGTCATGCGACGCGACCAGCAAGCCGTGGGGGTGTTGAGCCAGTCGTTGTCGTAGCGCCACTTCGCCGTATCGAGCTTGGCACACTCCCACGTCGCGTTGGTGATCGCGACGACATAGTCGCGCCAGAACGGCGTCATGCTTTTCGGGGTGCCGGGCGGCATAAGCTGGGTATCCATGAGCGACCTTAGGCGGCGCAGGTAGAGGCGGCGGAACTTTGTAGACTGGAATATCGCCTCGTACGCCCAGTTCTCGCTGCCGGGGTGGGAGCGCCCGCCGCCCGCGAAGTAGCATAGTACGCGCCTGCCGCCGAAGAGCGGATGCGCCTTGTGATCGTCTTTTACAGCGTACGTCTGCCCCTTCGCCCCGCCATACTGGTTGTAGTATATATGACCCCACGACTGGTTCATGTCGTAACCTAGCGGCATCCATGTGCCCGTGCCGTACCTGTCCCAATACGTCGAGAGGTTCGCCCATGTGTCGTCGCACTCCATCGTTATTTTCGACTCGGCGATGTAGTTCAGCCACGCCGGCAGGTCGAACGTCTTCACAACCGCTTTCGTGACAGCCGCCTGGTCGTCGACAGAAGCCTGCATGCCGTTGTTGAACGACTGGACCCATTCGCGAAGCGGCGCGTACGCGGCCGAGCTCGTTTCGTCGCCGTCGTCGGGCGTCTTCTTCTCGCACGTCACCCAGTTCACGAGCCGCGAGCCGTCCCAGTGCAGGCAGCCGGAGTTCTTGTAGCCCCAGCCGTGCTTGTCAAGCTCGTAGTAGTCTTCTATGAGCTCGTCCGAAAAGCGTATTGAATGAAACGCGAGCTGGTAGAAAGCCCCGTTCAGGTTGAGCCTGACGGGATAGTCGAACGGCACTTTGCAGCCGGCCTGGCGGAATGTATAGAACGCCAGCGACTGTCGTATGTACGCAGGGTCGCAGTACTCGGCTATGAAACTCGTCTTTCGTATCTCTTTCACCGCCGAGCCGTCAAACGGATTGTTGCACGTAAGCGGGTGGCACTTCGCGAACTTGAGGCCGTGGGACTTCTTTCTGAACGTCCCCGAGGTATTGCCCCGAAGATCGATTCTGACGTTGTCGTAGAATGCCCCCGTCTGCGCGTCGAACACCTCGCACCGCGCGTTGTATGGAACGAGACTCTTATCCTGCTTATCGGCGTCGACATCCATCTGATAGAGACTGTTGCCCTCGACGAAGAAATGAAAGGTCTGGAGCTTAGGGTCGTCCAGGTCCGGACTCTCGACCACAGAACCGAAGAACTGATATCCGTCATCGGGGTTGAGGAACGACGGGCTCGTCCACTTCGCGCCGCCCTCTTCCTCGATCGTCACGCGCCAGCGCAGCATCTCACCCGGCGCCGGGATGTCGTCCGCAGGTATGACCGCCTGCCACCACTGCCCGGACTTGTCGTCGGCCCCGTCCTTGACCATTGCCGCCGTCTTCTCGCTCGCGACGTTGAAACCGCTGTGGTAACGAAGAGTCACCGACTTTATGGGCGTCTCGACGCCGGTGAACGGGTCGGAGAGCGGATTCACCGGGAGCCTCACTGCATAATCCTCGCCCGTCCTCGGGCGCGCAGGCGGCGCAAACACGCTGGGTACGCCATCCACGCCGAGGAGGGGGCCTGCGTTCGGCCCGTACGCAATGTCGGCCGCGGCGTTCGCCACGCCTTTCGTCGGGCTCCGCCAGATGCTGCGGCCGCAGAACGACCAGCCGTCCTGAATATCGACCGGCACTCGCTCAAGTTGCAGCAGCTCCTTCGAGTCGGTCCCCTTGTAAAGCGCTATGACCGGGAACTTCTTGGGGCTGACTTTGGAGGCGTAGACCATCACGTCGTTGTCATACACCTTTACGGTCTCGTCGCCGCCCCAGTCCTCTGCATTGTCATACTCCTCGCTAGTATATACTATTGTATAGGCCCCTGGCGCGAGACTCCTCTTGGCGAGGTTTTTCTTCTTCTTCCCGGCCTTGAGCACTTTGCCTATATTCTTTCTGACAAGCTCGTAGTCGGCCAGATTCACCGCCGTGTCGCCGTCATTGTAGAGTTCAACCCAGCCGGACTCCCTGCCGTTCGGATCAAGTTCCGCAGGGCTGGGGCATATTTCGGTGATACGAAGCTCGGCACTGGCCGCGGCGGCGGCCATGGTGAGCGTTGCGGCAAGAAGTTTCTTATTCATGGTTTTCTCCAAATGGTTGAACGACATTATACCAAATTTCGTTTCACCGCGCCACCACCCAAATGAGGGGGTTGGGGCGATTCGGCAAATCGCCATTGACATGGTGTGGGGCGATATGGTAAGATACACGCGTTGTATAAACCAACATACAAGGAGAAATCAAAACAATGAAGAAATTAATGGCATTCGCGGCTCTCGCAGTTCTTGCGTCGGGCTGTGTCTTCGTGGGCCCGACAAACGCTGCGGCTCCGCTCGAGCTCAATGTTGTGAGCCCCGACACGAAGTTCATCGACAACAGCGTCCAGCCCTTCAAGAAGGGCACGGCCACGGCGAGCGGCATAATCTGCTTCACCGAAGGTGACGCGTCCATCAAGAAGGCCATGGAGAACGGCGGCATCAAGAAGATCCACCACGTCGACTACGAAGTGAAGAACATCTTCGGTATCGTCGGCTCTACGACCACTATCGTCTGGGGCGAATAAGCCAAGGCTCGGCGTCTGCCGCCTCTGGCGGCGAGGCCGCGATGCTACGGGCGGCGAAGCACTGCGCTTCGCCGCCCGTTGGCAAAATCGCAGATGAATCTCCTCTCTGCATCTGCGTGAGAAAAACTTCGCTCCGGCGTCAGGTGCGGCGGGGGCGGATGTGGCCGAGGACTGTCGCCGTACGAGCGGGCAGATACAGCTTCAGCTGCTGCACGAGCTCGGGGCCGTCTTCGACCAGAACCGGCGAATAACGCTGGCCGGCGGCGATGCGCCCCTGACCGCCGAAGCGCTCTTCGTCGGTGTCAAAGAGATGCCGCCACTCGGTCGCCGGGGGCACTATGACCCCGTACCCCTCGAACGACTTGACCGGATTGAAGTTGAAGACGAAAAGCAGATCGCCGCGAATGAACGCCAGCACCTTGTCGGGCTCGTTCGCCACAAGGCGCAGCGGCCTCAAGTGCTTGTTGCGGTTCTTCGAAAGCACCGCGAGCATCGTCTCGTCGAAGTCCGCCAAGGGCTTGAATCTGAGACCCGGGTCGTCCCTCAGCGACCACTGACGGCGCGCGTGAGAATAGTCCCAGCCATTCTCGGCTCGCGGGAAGTCTATCCACTCCGGGTGGCCAAACTCGTTGCCCATGAAGTTCAGATACGCGCCGCCGTTCAGCGCGCACGTCGCGAGGCGCGCCATCTTGTGCAAGGCGATCGCGCGTTCAACCTCCAGCCCGTGCTGGTCTTTGCCCATGCCCCAGTATATCGCGGCGTCGGCCAGCTGAAAGAAAAACGTCTTGCCGCCGACGAGCGCCTGGTCGTGGCTCTCGACATAGCTGACCACCTTCTCCTCGGCGCGCTTGTTGGTGAGTTCGTGGAACAAGCCGCCCATCGGCCAGTCGTCGTCGCGCACCTTCTCGGCGAGCTTGAACCAGAAGTCCGGCTCGCCCATGGCCATTCTGTAGTCGAAGCCCATGCCGCAGTCGGTGACTGGCGCCGCGCAGCCCGGCATGCCCGAAACATCCTCGGCGATTGTTATCGCATCGGGGTCGACCTCGTGGATAACCCGGTTCGCGAGCTGCAGGTAGCACCACGCGTCGTCGTCCATCGACCCGTTGAAGTACATGCCGTAGTTGGTGAATGCGTCGCCAAGGCCGTGATCCCAGAAAAGCATTGACGTCACGCCGTCGAAGCGATAGCCGTCGAAATGGTACTCGTCGAGCCAGAACCGGCAGTTGGAGAGCAGGAAATGCAGCACGTTCGTCTTGCCGTAGTCGAAGCAGCGGCTGTCCCAAGCGCGGTGCCAGCCCTTCGCGCCGGAATGGAAGTACTGATAGTCCGTGCCGTCAAAAAGGCTCAGCCCGTCGCGCTCGTTCTTGACCGCGTGGGAGTGGACGAGATCCATAATCACTCTAAGTCGGAGGCCAAGCGGTC
>JAZQBR010000254.1:0-9514 GCA_045545855.1 Kiritimatiellia bacterium
GCCAAAGCGCCATCCGCCGTTGACAGCCGAAAGGCAAAATGATAAACTAACGGCGCAAGTGGCCGGGCAGGGCCGGCCACACAACACTCTTATTAGAGTGGTGTGTTGCCCGTTCCATCGGGCAACAACCCCCATGAGCCCACTGGAGAAAGAATGCGGCAACGCCATCGCCGCAGCCGGCGGCAAGTGGGTGGTCCTTTCGCCCGAAGGCTTCCATGAACGCTGGCATCCAGGGCGGCGATACGAGAAGTATTACGCCGAAGGGCGAATGCTTTTTCTCTCGCTTTATCAGGTGATGGATCGCCAGCCGACCAAGCAGGAGCTTTACCATCGCTGCCACGAGATGGGCGATATCGCGGTGGTAGGGCTGGGGGAATGGGCCGGACGGGCAGAGATGAAGTCAGCGGCCGGTAAAAATCTGGGCGAACCCTCTAGCCAATCGGCGGCTGAAAATGGTATAATGTCATCAATGTACGATGGTGTGGACTTCAAACCGATTACGAATTGTAGAATCATAAACTGCAAGTGAAAGGAATAATACACAAAACAGTGAAACTGTCATAGGCGGTTGAGCCGCCATGGTCACACGCAAAGGCAGGGTGGGCGCGCTGCGCACGCCGCAACCAAGCGGAGATGACAAAGACAAATTAGCATCTTGCTAACAAGTCGTTCCCTGGAAATACGACCAATATTGAATTGTGGACGGCATGTAAGCGAGGATGCGCCCGTATGGGCGCATTTTCTCTTCATGTATCCACATAAGCCTTTGGTCGGGCTTCCAGGGAGTGCATGGAAAAGAAAATGCGCTCTCTTTTTATGCATGCGAGGCGGTCTCCGCGATGGTAGGGCTGGCGCCCCGCGCCAGCCGCAGTATCGAGCGCGGGAGGGGATTTAGTCCGTACAACAATCTCACGCAGAGGTGAGGAGGAGCGGAGGATGTCCCGGTAGGGCGCGATCATCGAGCGCGCCGCAAAATGGAAAGGTCGCGATGAAGAAGCTGCTGATGACGGGTCTGCTGATCTTCGGGGCGATCTCGTCTGGAAAGGCCGCTATGGCAAAGAAGATTGACAAGGAAGCGCTGGCGAACAAGATCAAGGCGCTTGCCGGACTTGACGCAGAGGAGCGCAGCGAACTCCTAGGGCTTTTGAACGAACGCAAGAAGTACGGGCTCGTGTGGGAGGAGAAGCCCGAGGACGTGGAAGAGGCGATGCGCGAACAGCTTCCCGTACTTGTGGAAGTTAAGGAGCGGGCGATTTTGTGCGGGAATTACAACGCAGAGACGCAGAGGCGCAGAGAAATTCCCAACCACATTCTCATTGAGGGCGACAACCTCCACGCGCTTACCTGTCTCACCTATACCCATTCGAACAAGATCGATGTCATCTACATTGATCCACCATATAACACCGGGAACAAGGATTTCGTTTACAACGACAGGTTCGTGGACAAGGAAGACACCTTCCGCCATTCGAAGTGGCTCTCGTTCATGGAAAAGCGTCTCCGCATCGCCAAAGGACTTCTGAGCAACAAGGGCGTCATATTCATCTCCATTGACGACAACGAACAAGCGCAATTGAAGTTGCTGTGTGACGAGATTTTCGGGGAGGAGAATTTTATTGCTCAGTTCTCCGTTATTGTAAAAACCGAGGGACGGAGGTATGGAGGTGTTGCAAAAACACACGAATATATGTTTGCTTATGCTAAAAGGTTGGAATTAGTCAGTCTCAATGAGATTGAATTAGAGGGACGGAAATTTCAGTATTTTGATGAAACAGGAGGTTTTAATGTTCAAGAATTACGAAATCAAAATGCGCGAGCATTTAATTCATCTAATAGACCCAATTTAAGATATCCGTTTTATGTTGATATATCGAAGAAAGATGATAATGGGTTTAGTGAGGTGTTTTTGGAATCAGGTGATGGCCGAGAAGAAGTCTATCCCATTACGATAAACGGGTTTCAAAGTGTATGGCGATGGGGACGGCGCGAAAAGGCAACACGTCAGTTGTTAGATCTGATAGCCAGAAAAGGGACTGATGGGGTAATTCGCATATATCAGAAAATGCGTAAACTTACGGGGATGCCTAAAACAGTGCTAATGGATAAAGACTACCTTTCTATAAAGGGTACACGCGAAATAGAGTCAATATTAGGCTTAGGATTGTTTGATTTCCCCAAGCCCTTAAGATTGATCGAATTGGTTATCAAACTATCGTCGCAGGATAATTCCACTATCCTCGACTTCTTTGCCGGGTCTGGGACGACGCTACATGCGGTAATGAAGCTGAATGCGGAAGATGGCGGAAAGCGGAAATGTATTCTTGTGACGAACAACGAGAACGGAATTTGCGAAAAAGTGACGTATGAGCGGAACAGGCGCGTAATCCAAGGCTACACGAACGCGAAGGGCGAGGCGGTGCCGGGGCTTCAGGACAACTCACTTCGCTACTACAAAACGGAGTTCGTGCCGCGCAGGCCGTCACCGCGCAACGCGCGCGCGCTGATGGCGGCGTCCGTCGATCTCCTGTGCGTCAAGAACGACCTCTATGATGAAGTACCGCGCTTCTTCGGTAAGAAACTCAAGAAATCAGCGGGAAGATACTTCGATGACGGGCGCGGACGGCGGATGCTTGTTCTCTTCGACGAGACGACTGTTCCGTCCGTCGCGGAGACGATACGCGGGGCGTCGTTCAAGGGGAAGGTGAAGATATATGTTTTCGCGCATGGCGACTACGCCTACAACGAGGAGTTCGAGGAGGTGGCGGATAAGGTGGAGCTGTGTGCGCTCCCGGCGGCGATCCGGAACGCCTATCGCCGGGTGATCGGTAAGTATCGTCCGCAGGAGGATGGAGAATGAGAGAGGAAGTTTCTGTATTCGATTCCGCTCTTTCCCGCGGGCAGGTCGCGTCCCGCATAGACCACCGTCGGCGCGATGGACTCCGGCTGGAGCGCCAAATACCGCTTCAGACCAGCTTCAAGCGACGCTGTCTGCGTCATTGCAGACTTTATCTCGATCGGACGGAAACCGTCGCCCGTGCGCAGCAGGGCATCGACCTCGATGCCGTCGGACGTCCGGAAGAAGAAGAGCTCGTCGCCGCTGTCCGCGTTTCTGATGCGCTTCATCAGTTCGGAGACGACGAGATTCTCAAAGAGATTTCCGCGAAGGGGGTCGCGCGCCACCTGTCCGGCGGTGCGAAGCCCGAGAAGATAGGAGACCAGCCCCGTCTCCGTGAAGTAGATCTTCGGCGTCTTGACAAGCCGCTTGCCGATGTTCGAGTGGTATGGCTGAAGCCTGAACACGATGAAGGACGCCTCCAGCACGTCTATCCATTCCCCGAGCGTCGTATGGCTGACCCCTACCTCGCCAGACATGGAATTGAGATTGAGAAGCTGTCCGACTCTGCCGGCGAGCAGGGTGATGAACCTGTTGAAGGCGGACGTGCTGCGGATGTTGGCGAGAAGCCTGACGTCCCGTTCCACATACGAGTTCAGGTAGTTTCTGTAGTATGTGGACGCCTCCATGCCGGAAGTCGCCAGCTCGGGCATCGTGCCGCGCAGGATGAGCGAGTCGGGGTCGGCCTTCGGCTTGTCCGGACTTTGTGCGAGTTCGCCGAAAGTGAGGGGAAGAAGCTCGAGGAACGCGCTTCGCCCTGCAAGCGACTGCGTCACAGTCTGCTTGAGCATGGGTTGATGCGAGCCGGTGAGGATGTACTGACCCGGAACGGCTCTTCGCTCGTCCACCATCGGCTGTATCGCAGAAGCGAGATTCGGCACGCGCTGGATCTCGTCGATGATCAGCGGAGGCTTGTACACGGCGAAGAAGCGGCGATAGTCGTTCTCCGCCATGTCCCGCGTCTCGGGATCTTCGAGATTGACGTATCCGTAGGAGGGAAAGCACGCCTTTGCGAGCGTCGTCTTGCCGGACTGGCGCGGTCCGACAATCGTGAGCACCGGGAATTCCCGGGCGCGTTGCTTGGCGATCTTCGACATTTCGCGTGGAATCATTTTGCCTCCTTGTGCGTTCACAGACGGATTATACCACAATCTCCTTGCAGATTGCAACTAGAACCTGCAAATTGCAAGGTGGAGATCGGGAACTAGAAGGAGGAGACAAGATGATAAAGGAACTTGACTATCAGACGAAAGCCGTTGACGAGCTGGTGGAGAAGTGCGCGAAGCTGCTGCAATCCGGCGGCGAGCGCAGAAAACTCGTCTTCAAGGCGCCGACGGGCGCGGGCAAGACGGTGATGGCGTCGCTTCTTCTGGAGCGGCTGGCGGCGGAACTGCCACAACTTGGCCTGGGCGAGCCGGCGTTTGTGTGGATCGCGCCGAACCAGCTGCACGAGCAGAGCTGTCTTTCGATGAGGCGATTCTTCGCCGAGACGATGCGCCTCGCGCCAAAGTTCTTCGAGGAACTGGACCGTTCGTCCGGCGCCTGGCTCAAGCCGGACGAGATCCTTTTCGTGAACTGGCAGTCGATCAACAAGGACGCGAACGTCGCCACGCGGGAGGACGAGCGCGGAGCGTCGCTCTACGACATCGCGCGGCGGACGCGCGAGGAACACGGCGCGCCGCTCATCGCGATTATCGACGAAGAGCATCTCTTCGCGGGCGGGAAGGCGGCCACGCAGTCCAACGAGGTGTTGTCGCGCCTCAAGCCGCGAGTGGAGATACGCATTTCTGCGACGCCGGTGACGGTGCCGGACGAACTTGTGAACGTGCCGCGGGGCGACGTGGTGGCGGCGCAGATGATCAAGGAGGGGATAACCATAAACCCGCGACTCCCGAACGACGAGGGCTACGGCGCGGAGATCACGCTTCTGCGGGCGGCGCTGAAGAAGCGAGATGATTTGAAGAAAGCGTACGCACGGGAAGGCGCGGATATCAACCCGCTACTCCTGATTCAGTTCCCCAACGACACGAGCGACAAGCTTTCGCAGGAGGAAGAGACGCTAAGGGAGTCGATAGAGAAGTATCTGGAGGTGCATCCCGGTATCACAACGGGTAACGGGCGGCTCGCGGTGTGGCTTTCAGGTGAGGCGCAGAACTTAGAGGGAATCGAAAAGCACGATTCTATCGTTGACGCGCTCATATTCAAGCAGGCGATTGCGATGGGGTGGGACTGCCCAAGGGCGTCGGTCTTGCTCATCTTTCGCGACATGAAGAGCGTTACATTCACGATGCAGACGGTTGGGCGCATTCTGCGCATGCCGGAACAGAAACATTATGGCGAGGCGGCACTCAACCGGGGGTATGTCTACACGAACCTCGCGCGGGACAGGATCGAGATCGTGCGGGATGACATGGACTATTTCAAGGAGCCGCCGATTCTGGCGCGGCGCAAAGAGGGTATAGACAATGTGCGGCTCACGAGCGAGAACGCGAGCCGTCCCTCGCAGGTGGGGCACAACCGCCTTGGCAGCGATTTTTATGAAACGCTGCTGAAGGTGGTGGAGGATGTGCTATTGCACCACCCAGTGCAGTATGAGTTCAACTTCTCGGCTTTCGAGGAAGAGGAGGTGGAAAATGCAGCAGTATGAACTCTTTGGGGAGAGTGTGGCAGAGACGGAGGAGAGGATTGCGCTGAATATCGCGTCCGCACGGACGGCCGGTGTCAACTTTGACGTCGCGAATGTCAGGGTTGAGATACCTAAGGACGTGGATGTGGCGCCAGAGTTAGGCTCGACGGATGTCGATGAGAAGCATCGCGTGAAATATGCGCGGACTGCGGCCGAGATTGATCGCGAATACACCAGATGGTGCACCGAGGTGCTGGGGCAGGACTTCGACAAGGGCGCCGTGGTGCCGAAGCTGAAGGGTGATATCTTGCAGATGATGGAGGATGTTTTCGGCAAGGACGAAAACGAGGGTAAAAAGATAATACTCGCGAAAGGCAACAGGGATGTTTTTCGCAACATCGTCCGCAAGGCTCTGGACAAGTATCTCGACAAGATAAAAGCGCGCCGGCAGGCGGCTCGCGAGCGGATGTTCACAAGCTCGGAGTGGGAGGTGCCGCTGGAGCGGGAGTACGACGCCGAGACGAACGAAACCGTGGCGGCCGAGATCCACGCGATGGAGCCTTTTGTGCGCGCAAAGCGCGCGTCGAATCCAGAGAAGGAATTCGAGGCGTTTCTGGAGGCGAACCGCGAGCACCTGTCCTGGTGGTACAAGAACGGCGACAGCGGGCGCGAGCACTTTGCTGTCGCGTATTGTGATTGGAAGGGCGAGAAGACGCTTTTTTACATCGATTTCGTCATCAGGGCGAAGTCGGGGGCTATATACCTGTTTGATACGAAGACGAAGGGCTCAGATCCGGACGCGCCAGCGAAGCACAATGCGCTAATTGATTTCATGGCGGCAGAAGCGAAGAAGCGCGGCTGCACGATGAAAGGCGGTGTACTCATACACGATGCCGGGCTGTGGCGCTATTCGCCAATGAAGATAAAGGATACAAACAGCTTGTCAGGTTGGGACGCCTTCGTCCCGGCGTCGGCTGATTGAAGCAGAAAGCGAGGGTTGCATGAACTGCAGAAAAGGTCTGGAATCTATAGGGAGAGACCCCGCGAATCTATGGGGAGAGACCCCGTGAGGGGTAAGCACGACCCCCTCTGGAGCAGCGCGCAATATTAGCTAGACCTCACAGCAGATTAACTGACACTCACAGCAACCTAACTGACCAGGCGCGCTAAACTAGCTAGAATTGTCCAGTTGTCTAGCCTGGAAAGTTGCCAAGTCTAGCTAGAAAGCTGAGATGTCTAGCCTAGATAGCGCGGCGGGCTGGAGAGACCCCGCGATTTCATGGGGAGAGACCCCGCGATTTCGTGGGGAGCGACCCCATGGATTCATGGGGAGAGACCCCGTGAGGCAAAGAGATAATTGCGGTTAACGAGCGATTATGGTGCAGATTCTTCGCTTTCGCGAGGGTGGGCAGGGGTGCGGCCCGCAATTATGGAGCGAGAGTCCTTGCGAGGGTGTGAAAAAAGTTGAAATTTGCCTGACATGTTTTCGGACAAAATGCGTTTATATATTGTGAAGGGGATGGTGTCTATTGGCGGCAGCGCCGCCAAAGCGCCATCCGCCGTTGACAGGCGAAAGGCTAAATGATACACTATGGGCACAAAAATGAGACTAGCAAGGCAAACGAGGCATACGAGACGACCAGCAAACGCGCGGCATCCTATGTGGAAGCAGCGCGTTTCGGGGACCGCGTTCGACGTCCGCACCATGAACCCGTTCCGCTTCTCGTCGGAGTACGCCGACGATGCGTTGGGACTCGTTTACTACAACTACCGGCACTACAATCCGCTCGACGGCAGGTGGACGAGCAGGGATCCGTTAAATGTGTGGCGAAATATCAATATAATGAGTTTTTCCGACAATAATCCTTTGGCGTGTTCTGACATGTTTGGATTGCTGGAAAGAGATCAAATAAAAAAAATTATGAGTGCAATTGTGAATTGCAAAGAAAATGATCCTGATCCAAGATGGGATGCTGCGTTGAATGTTCTTTTGGCAGAGTTGATGGGGAAAAAGGATTGGAAGCAGGCTTTCATTGAGACATTGAAAAAAACTAATTCACTCCTTCAAGGGATAAGATGCACTTAAATGATGCACTTAGATAGTTGTTCAGAGGATTAAGAGTTTCACTATTATGTGCACATTCAAAAGATTGATGTTCGTTTCTCGCCTGCCGGCGTTGCAGGCTGTCTGTTTGCTTCCCGTGATAGATATGGAAGACAAGGTTGGATACTATGATACAAACGGGGTGCAGGTCATAGAAAGCCGATTTGTGGACGGGTCATTGTTTTGCAATGGGGTTGCGAGAGTAAAGTCAAAATCAGAATCCAATGTAAAGGGTTTCTTCATAGACCAGAGGGGGAATGAAGTATTCTCGCAATGGAGCAGAAATTATGTGTGGACATTTGGTTTCCCCATACAGGCATGGACTCCTAATGGCACATATCCTGTTCCGAATACGAATATTGCGCATCAAAACTGGGACTTTGTAGATTCGAATGGATCTATTGCGTTTACTATAGACACGAATCGTTATAGCGCACATCTGTGCTCAAGAAGCTACACGGGGGATTTTGCCGCAGTTGCATTGCATGACGATAGGCATGGTAGCGATTTTATGGAGGAAGACACTATGATCTATGACGTGAAGACAGGGGCATGTAAAGCACTAGAAAACGCATGTTTGTTTAGTTGTCTAGGGGATACATGTGTGTTGCTCAGAGGGAGATTCTCCAAAAGTGGTAGAAAACTTCAGGCATACAAAGATATTTTCCGTCGAGCAGACCCTGTATGGGAAATGGACAATGTCATGATCTATTTTCTTGATCCGCAGACAGCCTATTTGTCTGTGAAGAGATTCTCTCCTAAATCGAAATATCAAACATATTCGTTAAGTGGAGAGCATATGTCAAATATAGATGACACGTTGGACAAATTTGACAATGGTATTTTCCGTTCCTATATTTCTAATGGGCTGGTTATACTTGGGAATGAAAACGATGAACGCGGAGTCGCAGATTTGACTGGACGGATAATCGTTCCCATCGAGAAGCAAGGTATTGACATTAGCCTTTCGGGTTGCATTCTAATCTATAAAGATGATGCCGCAGGCGAGTGTACAATGACAATTTGTGATCCGTTAGGAGCTGCAAAGTGTTCGATTAATGGCAACTTTCTCCCTAGAAGACAATTTGAAGACTGGATAGAGTTAGTGAAGTATCCTGGCAATGGTAATGTTTGGATCAATCTTGTTTCGTGGCGTAAAATAGCAGGCAAGGGAGTGCTTGAGTCTTAAGTTTGTCATTCCAGACAATTCAGGGGGTAGCATGGTTGTAGTGATATTGGCGATTTTGTCAGTTGCAGTGTCTGGCGTCTGGATGCGACGTCTAAACTATTCAAGGCGTTGCCATGAAGAGACGCAATTTGTCGTTTTGCTGATAATGGATGAGTTGCTGTGGCTGATAGCGGGAATTTTAGTCTCGATACTTGCGTTGTATGGATTGTTTTGCGGCGCAATGAACGAGCCGAGCTTTGATGAGTTTGCTTTCATGATGTTGGGCAATTTTATATACTATCCGTTGTTGTTCCTTTAAACGGACGCGCGGAAGCGCGTCTCTCCCAAAATGACCGCCCACGCAGCGGCGCGTATTTGGTATAATATCCGACATGAGGAAGCTGCGCGAAAACAAGCACAACAGGGTGTATCACCTGATAAGCCGGATCGCCCACAGGGCGTTTTACCTGTGGATTCATGGGGAGAGACCCCGCGAGGGGAAGGGATAATTGCGGTTAACGAGCGATTATGGCGCAGATTCTTCGCTTTCGCGAGGGTGGGCATGGGTGCGCCCCGCAATTACGGAGTGAAGGCCATTGCGAGTGTGTGAAAAAAGTTAAAATTTGCCTGACATGTTTTCGCCCAAAATGCGTTTATATATAGTGAAGGGGATGGTGCCTCTTGGCGGCAGTGTCGCCAAAGCGCCATCCGCCGTTGACAGGC
>JAZQBR010000255.1:0-9121 GCA_045545855.1 Kiritimatiellia bacterium
CCCAACACATGGACGGATCTCGTGCAGGACGGCTTCACGTCCAGCCGCTGGACGAGGACGTATACCATCGCGGCGCGCAAGGGCGTCACTTACAGGCTGAAGACGTCGACTGCGGCCGACACGGCTCTCTCCCTCGCGATGAGAGTGTACAAGCTCACGGGGACGCGCGAGACGGCGCTCGCCGCCGCAGTGTGGAGCGGCAACCCCGACGGTGACGGCGTGTACGAGCTCAAGGCGAACGAGAACGCCGAATACCGCATCGAGCTTTCGGTGGACGGCGCGAAGGGATGCGACTATCCGGAGTTCACGCTGTCGCACGAAGCGGTAGGCACCAGCGGCGCGCTTGGCGTACTGAAGGTCGACACCAAGGGCGCAGACGGACAGTGGTATCTCGACAACGAGATGATGACAAAGTACCCGGGCGGAGCTTCGGTGCTGGTCGCGGGTACAGCCAAGGTGACGTTCTCGATGGTGACGGGCTTCTCGACCCCCGCCGCGCAGACGGTCGAGGTCGAGGCGTGGCAGACCGAAGGCGACGAGACGGTGGTGACGGGCGTCTACTCCGACACTTTCGACCCGAGGGACGACTCGGCTGCGGGCGCGACGATGCTCACGGTTTCGGCAAGAGAAGGCTCGGTGTCGCGCACGTTGTTTGCGGATGACCCGAACGACTACTTCTCGTTCACCGCCACCGCCGGCAACTACTACGACTTCGTGCTCGACGCTAGCGAAGGCAGCGACGCGGGGCTTGTCATTGTCGATGCGTCCGGCGAAACACTTTGGCAGGGCAAGGGCGGATTCTCGCGCCTCGAGCTTGGCTCAGGACGTCTTTTCGCGGTAGTGACTCACTTCGGCGAGACGCCTGCGGACGGGAGCTATACGCTCACATACAAGTCTGCGAACGTAGGCACGATAAAGTTCCAGTCGACGGAGGTCTCCGCCAAAGAAGATACGGAATATGTCGAACTCACCGTCAACCGCACTGCGCGCGAAGGGGCGGTGCGCGCCAAATTCACCACGATGGCCGGGACGGCCAAGCCGGGTAGCGAGTATTATCCAACCAACGGAATTCTGGAGTGGGCCGCAAACGACATGACCTCGCGCACAATAAGAGTAAAACTCATGCCCGATCTTGTGCCAACATGGGAGGGGAATTCCAAGTCATTTAACGTTAAACTCTCCCCGGTGGAGATAGAGCAAACAGACGAATACCCAGCAATCATTTCCACCTTGGAAGCTGAGGTGTCGCTCATGGAGTCGGCGACGAAATCGCCTGGGTTAATAGTTCTCAGTGGATATGAAAATGGCGATGGCGAAGAAATTCCCCTTGCGAATGTCAACTCCCCGACAATCGGTGTTCTCGCCGGGGATGTTCTGGCTTTAAAATTTGACAGATATGATGGTGCCAATGGTGCAATTGCGGTGAAAATCTCTTCGATAGACGGCACAGCCAAGGACAATGTCGATTTTGTTCTTTCTACTAATCGCGTAGAATGGGCGGATGGCGACTCTGCTACCAAAGAACTGTTGATAGAGACCGTTTCTGCCGACGATTCCAATAATTGGATCAAAGAAAAAACATTTCGGCTGTCCTTTGTGGCAGATGTTTCTGCTGGCTATGAGCGGGCTTCGGTGAAAGCACCCTCGGCAACAGTCACTGTCCATAATGATGTAATCGCAGCTCAATTCAAGGAAAGTACACTGTCGGGTGAAACTGGCATCAATATTTCCGCTTCCTCGCCGGGAAAATGGTTCGTAGACAACGACGGAATATTTAGATCAATTCCTCTTTCGGCAGAGGAAAAGCAACGCATTACTTTCAATCTGACAGAGCCTGGCCTTTTCAAGGCAACGCCGACTTTTTCCACCGTCGATGGCGGTGCCTATATATTGGCCGTTGTTGATGGAGCCGAGCTTCCAGATGCCTACACAGGCGTAGATTTTATATCTGTTGTCACGTCTGGAACTAGAACTGTATCGTTCGATTTTGATGCTGGACATACGGCTGGGACAGAAGACAACCCAGACGTGCACGCATACCTTGATCCGTTTCTAGATGAGAATGGCATTAAGCCGTGGGTATGGATTCCATTCAAGAATGTAAAACCGTTTTACCCTGCTGATGGCGACTCATTAAAGCTTGGAAGTATTTCAAGCCTCATAGTGAACACACCAGAGGCGATTGGCGACGACGCCGATATTTTCTACAGAATCACGCTTGATGAGAATTCTGCGCGCCTTGGGTCTACAGATTCCATGCTGCATGTAGTGACGCGTCAACCGACAGTTTCTCTAAATGATGTAACTCTTGAAGAGGGACACACATATTTCTGGCGAGTGGACGTTGGTATTGCGGAGGAAGTAGAAGGAGAAAGCTACAATGATATTGGATTGCAAATTACTGATTGGATTTCCGCTTCTTTGCCAGTTTCATTTACAATCGCAACATCTGGCTCGCCTGCGCCGTACATCATTTCTGGCGTCGACGCTGATGACAATCTTGTCGTAGACTTAGACCAAATCAAGCTCGTCAAAGGCGTTTCGTTCTCCATGGCTATTTCAGCTACGAACGAAATAGATGCTGTTGAAGCAAGATATTCTCTCGTTGCCGGCATGCTGCCAACTGGTTTAACCTTGGATGGATATACTGGAGCAATTTCCGGTATACCAACAGAAGCGGGGGTGTTTAGCGCCAAGATTATGGCATCATATGGCGTTTCATCTGGTGAGACCATTGATGTCAATTTCTCCGTAGTTGATCTTGGTATAGCGTGTGGCTCCTTCAAAGGCGTACTTATGGAAAGCGGAGGTGCGGTAGAAAAAGCAACATCCCGACTTGCGCCTATCGATTTTGCAGTAACATCAGAAGGTGTTCTATCCGCTAAAGTCTCAATAGATGGTACTGTGTATACATTTGCGGCTTCATCATTTTCTGAGGTGGCAGAGGCACTTGTGGACGAAGATCCAGAATTCGATTATCGCGTATTGGAGGCAACATTAATTAATATAACTGATGTACATACAAATGAAATGCGGGTATTGCTTATTGACGCCGACGAAAGCAACATAGCGGCTCTTGGTTCGTCCGCCGGCTCTGTGACTTTGACCTTGGATTCGGGCAATGGTGCAGTCTATGAAGGTGAGCTTTGGCGAGCTAGCGGGGCTTACGATTCCATTCTCGAAGCACTAAAGTCATTTGAAGGTTATTACACCGTATCTCTTGTTCCATTTGGGGTAGATAGCGATGCCCCCAAAGGGAATGGATACCTTACGCTGAAAATAGACTCAAAAGCGGCGGTACAAATTTCTGGCAGTCTAGCAGACGGAACGGTTGTCAGTGGCGCGTCAGTGCTGGCATTTGACGGCATTCCAAGCATTGCCAGCGACAATTTGGACAAGGCGGCTGTCATACCATTTGTTCTCGGCAGAAGTTCATCGTCAAACATTGGAGGTGCGCTGCGCATACATATTCAACCTCAAGGTTCAGAGGGAGCGGCCACTCCTGTAGTTGACCCTGAAAGCATTGTTTATTGGGGGGAGAATGAGGCATTGACTTCTGATGGCGAAAAGGGTTGGTTTGCGACACTCTCACCTGTGGGCGGGTTTTACAACACTGTGAACAATTTGCAAAGATGGTACAGGACATGCAAATTTTCACTTGATGTTGCTACCAATCTTTCAGATGAAGTTCTTGGCCCGTCAGAGGCGTTTGCAGTTGACTGCACCCCCAATTCACTATCGGTTGATGTGGTTGGCAATAAAATTTCTGTAGCCACCGCAAACAATTGGAATGCATCGTTGAACTATGTCCGTAGCACCGGCCTCGTATCTGGGTCGTTTGCAGCAACAACAACATCAGGCCGCCAGATTTCAGGACTAAGCCACAAAGGTGTCATGCTGCTGAATCGCGATGTGAAATCACCAATAGACGATAATATATGGTCTGCTGGTTATTTCATTCTTAATATTGGAACAGGTGTCAACGCCTGGAAGCAGTCTCTACCTTTCAATATACGCGCGGTCGATCAGGGTGACATAGATTGGTACGCGGAGGATGGCGCGGAGCCGCCGCTTGATTGATTGAAAGTCGTGTGACAGGCAGAATGCCCGCCTGGACTTATGTCCGGGCGGGCTTTTTATCCCGCGGCGAAAATTAGATTGGTCTATAAGTCTATTTCGAGAAAGCCGAGAGCTAAAGCGGCATATTGCATGTCGCGCTTTGGGCGCGGGTCAATATGTCTAGGTTATAGCCCCAGGCCTTTACAGGCCTGTATTACAGGGGCAATATCGTGCGCGTGTCAACAGAATCTGCCAACTCTGTCGGCAGATTCGGGCCGAATTTGCCAACTCTGTCGGCAGATTCCATTGACAGGCGCACACAAAATATGATATTCGGCACATCAAGCAAAGGCAAGAGGGTGAATTCGTCCGGCGCGTTGTTGTCTGTCGCGACGATGCGTCAGTAGCGACTTATGCCTCGCGGGTGATGATGTCATTGGGTGCCCACCCATGTGCTCTTGGGTGCCCACCCAAGATGTCATGGGTGCCCACCCATGTGCCCTTGGGTGCCCACCCAAGAGGTCGTGGGTGGCCACCCAAGACGTCATGGGTGGCCACCCAAAAGGTCATGGGTCGGCATCCGGCACTTGACTCCCCGGCGGGGGAGTGATGGGTTCTTTGCGGATGCTTGAACAAGCGGCAGCGATCATGCGGTGCCGGCCGGCGTTATGCGGGGAGAGCCCCCAACAGTTCCATCACTTTTTCGGGGATCAATTCCCGTTTTGGCCGACTCTTGGCAGTTGAAACTTCGGCCGCGATTTGGTATCATTTCGCGCGTGAAATTACACATTGGTTCAATACAACGCCGCGGCAGACTTCTCTATCTCGTCACAAAAGTCAACGGGAAGCAAAAGTGGGTGTCTCTGAAAACCGGCGAGCACGAGACCGCGCTTCACCGCGCCCGGCAGCTTTTGCCGCCGGAGGACGGCGAAAGCGCGTGGCTCAGCCACCTCTCAAGACTTGGGGCCGCCGCAGAACTCGAGCTGAAGCGAAGGTCCGCGAGGGCGCTGCTCACCTGGCAGAATCTCTGGGCCGAGTTCATGACGCGCGCGGCTGGGTCGATGTCGCTGACGAGCGAGACGAGCTACGAGCGCTGGATGAGGATTCTCGCCGAAACTGCCGATTCCCTGGGCTTCTCGCCGGATGACATATTGAAGAAGGAGTCTTGCGCGAAAATAACCGCACGGCTCATGGGTGCCTACATATCTGCCCGGCGCATGCTTGTATTCTACCGGCGCGTTTGGCGCACGCTCGGGCTCGACTGCAATCTCTGGGAGTCGCCAGCAGGCTTCGCCGGTGCGCCGCGCACGACCCAAGGCCGCGAGCGCGAACACTTTCGACGGCTCACCCTCGACGAAATACGAAAGGTTCGCGACCGGCTTGCGCAAATCGACCCCGAACTCGCCGATATGGTGCTTCTGGGCTACTCGACCGGACTGCGCCTTTCGGACGTCGCAAGTCTCAAAACCGGAGATATCGACGCCAAAGGCGATTTTCTGCGCGTCGTGCCCAAAAAGACGCGCAACAAGAAGCCTGTACCTCTGAGAATACCGCTTACCGACCAGGCGCGGGCTTTGATATTGCGCCATTCGGCGCCACCGCCGGACGAAGACGGGCATCTCTTTTCGACTCGGGCCAGAAACCGACCATCAAGAAGAATCACCGCAGCTTTCAGAAGCTGCGGTATTTTTGCGCAGGAAAACTGCCGGGCCAGCTTTCACTCTCTTCGCGCGACATTCATCTCGATGATGGATGACGCCGGCATTCCCCCTCATGTCACCGACGCCATAACCGGCCATTCCGGCGGCGGAATGCACTCCCGCTATACCCAACCCTCGCCGCAGGCGCTGCTCGAAGCCGTCGCAAAAGCCATCCCGCCCCTCTAAAACGATGCAGGCGATATTCGTTGGATTGCGCCAAAGAGAACAAAAGCCCGCCCGGACGCAAGTCCAGGCGGGCATTCTGTCGGTCACAGAAATTTCAATCAATCAAGCGGCGGCTCCGCGCCATCCTCCGCGTACCAATCTATGTCACCTTGATCGACCGCGCGTATATTGAACGGCAGCGAGCAATTCCATGTGCGCGAACCGATGCGCGCAGGCGACAGGAAGTACCCCGATGTGATTACATCATTGTCCATGGGCGTCTTTGCCTCGCGGTTGAATATAAGCACACCGGCATGCTTCAACCCGGTCGCCAACTTGCCATCTGCTGTGATGGCCGAGAATGTGCCGTCAACTATGCCTGTGGCCCGCTTGAAGTTGACTGTCAAATTCCACGGCGACGCGTAAGCGGCCAGTTTGTTGCCGGCGGCGTATACTATGCCCTGCCCGGCGGGCAGGCAATCGACCGCAAAGGCCGCACTGCCGGCGGGCAAAAGCTCCTCGGGGAGCGGCCCGAGCGCGTCAACGAGAAATTCGCAGTTGAGGTAGTAGCGCTGCAGATTCTTTACGGTGTCATACCAGCCGCCGACCGGCGAAAGGTTGTCGTGCCAGCCGCGAATGCCGTCATGGGTGGCAGCCGCATCAATCGAGTTCCATATAATGACGGCCGACGAATCTGTTACGGGGGTCGCGTTGCCGGCGGAATCAACCGCCAGGCGAATGCGCAGCTCGCCGCCGAACGAATATTTCGCGGCATTGACGAAGAACGGCACGACGGCGACGCGGTCATAGTTGTCGGCCGCGGCGCTTACAGTACCCTCAAGCGCAACCTTGGCCGAGGCGCTGACCGATGTTCCGTCCGACAGCGATCCGGCAAGCTTGGCCTGGCCGGCCTTATCGATAGTGGCCGTCAGATATCCGTTCCCCTTCGGGGCGTCGTCATCTTCTCCGCCAGGGAGCATCGATACGGTGTAATAACCAGCAAACGGCTCAAGGGCGGCCAAGACGTCGCTGCGTGACGTGTTGTCGCGCCACAGATTGCCCACAAACTCCGCTTCGTTCAGAGAGGCCATCTTCAGCGATACCGCCCCCGACATGGCACCGGCCGCGACGACGCTGTTTGTCGAAGCGTCAATCAACGAAACCGCAAGCGTATTTGTCACGCCGGCAGAATCGGACTGATACAGTGTCGCGGTAATTACACGGTAGTCAAACTCCTCGTCCCCTTCGGCTTCGACATCCGAAACCGCATCAAAGCCGTTCGACTTGAAGGAAGACTTGAAGGAATAAGCCTTGCCGCCCAGTTTGACATTCGCCGTCATCGAACCGGCCGCCGTGGTCTGCAGAGAGATGGCGCCAATGGCCTGGAGGTCGTTTGTAAGAGACGACCCGTCTTCGCGCAAGAATGCGGTGAATGTGCCAACGGCCGTTCCAAGCGGCAGGACCTCGAACGCCACAGCCGTCGTGTCTCCGGCGATTTCGCCAATCGCCGACTGCACAAGCACTTCGTAGCCGCCCGTCTTGGACGGTACTCCTGAAATCACGCCAGTGTCGGCGTCAATGGACAGGCCGGGCGGCAGGCTCCCGCTTCTGACTGTGTATTTTACGGAGCCGCTGACATTTGTGGCGCCAACCGTGACAGACGCGCCGACACCCTGCATTAGCGTGATGACAGATGTCGCCACGGCTTCATTCCCGTTGGCGTCATGGCCATCGACAATTTCGGTATGCGGCACGTCAATGCCGCCGGCCATTGTGAACGACCAAACCTCCTCGCCAGCCGTCCAATCAATGGCGTCTGTCAAATAGGCATCGTTGAAACCATAGTCAAGACGCCAATAATAAGTGACGCCTGCCTTCAGCTTGCTCACATCGAGATCGACCGAAGTGCCAGCCGTTATCGCAGAAACCAGCGCATTTGTGCTGCCGAGCATGGCCGGGGACTCGTCCATCGTCAAATGGTAGTAGAACCCGTCATTGTTGTCTTCCAATACAGACGGAATCGACCAAGCTAGCGATGTCAGGCGCGACTCTTCGACCACGGCTCCGTTTTTCGGTGCGTCCGGCGCAATCTGCGAGAACGGGACCCAGACGCAAGGCGCCCCGTCATAGGACGACAGTTCACCATGAATGTCAGGATACGAAGCGGTGCCCGCATAGGCGCCGGCGTGGAAATTGAACCTGACAGTGGATGACTTGGCAACGATCATCGCCACATCGGCGCCATCGACATTACCCAGACTTGTATTCCCTTCGACAGCGTCGACATATGCGCCGCCATCGCCTTCTGACATCGAAGGCGAAGCCTTGAAAAAGCCAGGTCCTGTCAGCGAGAACGAAAGGGAGACATCTTCATTTGCGGCTAGAGGTTTGGTCCGCAAAGCCTCCATGTCGTCAAACACCCAGAGTCCGGCCTTGGAGCTTGTCGCCTTCAGACCGCTGGCGTAAGAGCCGTATTTGAGATAGTTGTCAAGCGTATCGCCGACTATTTCACTGTCAACCGTAACCGCTACCGAGGTCGTTGCCAGAGATACTCTTTCGTAGCCGGCGTCTGTAACAGCCGCCAGATTCACGGTGATCGATCCTGCGGCATCCCAGTTGCCGGTATTTGCGAACTCGTCGATTGCAAACTCTACGCTCTTCACTGCGTCGTCGCCGTCTGCCCACACAACCTCGTTTGTTGAAACTGTCGCCAGCGTGCCTGAAGACGCTGTCATCGATACTTTTACCCCGACAGTTCCATCGTGGCCCGAGAGTCGCTTCAAATTGAGAACCAATGTCTCGCCGGCCTTCACCGACACCGACGCCTTTGTGGCGACCGCGAGAAGCTTCTCGTCCCCGTCGCCATTGTCGTAGCCGGTTACGGCGATCGTCCCGGGCGTCTTGCCCGTAGTGTCGGCGAGTGCCACAGTCGCGGACTGGGTTGCGATTGCCGCAGGATATTCGCCATCCTCGAGTTTGCTTTCTTCAATGGGCGAAAGTTCGACCGTGAATGTCTTGTCCGCGCCCGTCCATTCAGGCGTCAGCTCCGGGATGAGATTTATGCGTATCTTTTTGGCCGTCATGTCGTTTGCGGCCCACTCCAGAATTCCGTTGGTTGGATAATACTCGCTACCCGGCTTGGCCGTCCCGGCCATCGTGGTGAATTTGGCGCGCACCGCCCCTTCGCGCGCAGTGCG
>JAZQBR010000256.1:0-1921 GCA_045545855.1 Kiritimatiellia bacterium
AACTCCTTGGCTCACAGAACGACATGGCTACGATCCGACTTAAGAAGGCCGGGTGCGTGGCGCTCGTCCACGGCGCGACAGGGCGCGGCAACGACCAGATGCGCTTCGAGCGCTACACGAACGTTCTCGACCCGAAGTTCGGCGTCTATGCGCCGTGGCGAGACTCCGAGCTTTTGAAGAAGTTCCCGGGCCGCACGCAGATGGTGGAGTTTCTCGCCAAGCGCGGCATCCAGGCTTTTGTCGGCACGAAGAAGAAGTATTCCACCGACGGCAATCTGGCGGGTCTCTCCCACGAAGCCGAGGATCTCGAGTCGATGGAGACGTCGATGAGAATCGTCAAGCCGACGATGGGCGTGTGGCCCGACAAGGCGCCTAACAAGATCGAGAAGATCGTCCTCAAGTTCGAGAAGGGGCGTTGCGTCGCCGTCAACGGCAAGAAGATGACGCCCTACGAGGTGATGCTCGAGGTCAACAATATCGGCGGCCGAAACGGTATTGGCATGAAGCACGCGCTTGAGAACCGCATTATCGGTACGAAGAGCCGCGGCGTATACGAGGCGCCGGGCATGGAGGTTCTGTCGTGGGGGCTCAAGTATATCTACGAGGGCGTGATGGACCGCCGTTCGGCGCTTTTGTTCCAGCAGCTCTCAAAGCTCGTCGCCGATCAGATTTACGACGGCAGGTGGTTCGACCCGGCGACCCAGGCGGCTCGCGCCGCGATTCAGGTCTGGGCCGACAAGGCGACGGCCGAAGTCTCGCTTGGGCTTTACAAGGGCAACATTTTCTTCGAGAGCCTGAAGGGGCTCAAGGCGACGATTTACAATGAGGCCGACAGCTCGATGGAGGCTTCCGACGGGCTGAACCCGCACAGCTCGCAGGGCTTCGCCGAGATTCAGAGCGTCGAGGCCAAGATGCTCGCCAAGGCCGGCCAAATAAAGGCGTAAGGGATGCGATTCGACAGAGACAGAAGGCACAAGAGGTACAGAGCGTTGGACGAAACTATAGAGAAGAAGCCAGAAGAAGCGCCCGGGGTGGCCGCCGGCCAAGCCCCCGAGCCGCCCGAAAACACACGCGCAGCGGAGACTGCGGCAGCGTCTGAGACCTCGGCGGCCACAGAGGGCGAGACCGCTGAAAGCGAGGCGCCTGCTGCGGCCCAGGCCGCGCCAGAGGCCCCGGCCGAGCCTGACTGGAAAGACCTCTACGCCAGACTTCTCGCCGATTTCGACAACTTCAAGAAGCGTACGGCGCGCGACCGCGACGACATCTACCGCTTCGCAGAAAGCGACCTTATAAAGGATTTTCTGCCTGTGGTGGACAACCTGTCGCTCGCTCTCGCGACGGCAAAGGAGGCGGAGGATCCGTTCGTCAAGGGCGTCAAGCTCGTCTACGACACGTTTCTCTCGACGCTCAAGGACCATGGCGCTACTCCGTTCGACTCGGTTGGCAAAAATCTCGATACCGAGACTATGGAGGCCGTGGCGCAGCTGCCGAACGCAGAATTTGAAGAAGGCAAGGTTTCCAACGAAGTGAAGCGCGGGTGGATGCTCAAGGGCAAGGTCCTTCGCGCGGCGCAGGTCGTTGTGTCGGCCGGCAAGCCCGACGCAGCTCCGGCACAGTAACTATTGGCGGTAAGAGATGGCGGACAAGAGAGACTACTACGAGGTGCTTGGCGTCAGCAAGACGGCTACGGCGGACGAGATAAAGTCCGCCTACCGCAAGCTCGCCATGAAGTACCACCCCGACCGCAACCCCGGCGACAAGGCGGCAGAGGAGAAGTTCAAGGAGGCCGCCGAGGCGTACGACGTGCTGCACGATCCCGAGAAGCGCCAGAGGTACGACCAGTTCGGGCATGCCGGAATGAACGGCCAGGGTTTCGGCGGGTTCGGGTCCGGCGGGATGAGCATGGACGACATCTTCTCGA
>JAZQBR010000257.1:0-12345 GCA_045545855.1 Kiritimatiellia bacterium
AATGCAGGCGTTACCATGACCTTCATAGAAACCGGCCGGCTTTCGGAAGACACAAAGGCGATCATGTGCTCCTACGTCGTCAAGACCACGACGGCGGGCGCGGTTGATACGCAGTGGGTATGGTACAACCGCCAGATAGACCTCGCGCCAAACCGCTACGTCGTCTATGAGACGCACAACCGCGCCGCCACAAACAAGGTCGCGTGGGTTGACTGGCAGACGACCGAGACGATCACCCACAACGGGCGGACGTGGGAGGGTTGCCATCGTTGCACCGTCACCCGCCCGACATGGGCGCAGGGCGCGACGTGCCTTGACTTGCCGAACGACAGGCTCGGCGGGCCGTCCGGCTTTGACTTCGGCGACCTGTTGCTGACCATCGGCGGCGATCCGGCCTATACCGGGATCGTCTCGAACGGCGTGACCGGGGCCGTCTTATACTACGACAATGGCTTTTGCAAAGGAGCACCACAATGAAGAAAACCGCCCTCGCCATCTTGTGCGCGGCAATCGCCGCCACGTCCAACGCCGCCGCCGTGCTTACAAAGCAACAGGCGGACTACTTCAAGAACCGCCGCATTTGCGTCCGCCGCGACACGACGACCATGCCGGGGTACGTCATCACCCATTGGCACAGGAACGGCAAGCCGGACACGAAAGGCCCCGCCGTCGTCACTAACCGGCTCCAGAGGATCGTCGGCGCGGAGCAGAAGAACCCGATACAGGAACGCGCCGAAGCCGCCGAAGCGGAGGCAAAGCCGCTCCGCGACTTGAAGAAAGCCGCGAAGCGCACGGCCAAGAACTTCGACAAGATCATGAAGGATCTGGAAAAGGCAAAGAAGAAAGCCGAGGACGCCGACGAGTTGGCGTTTTACGAACGGCTGGCCGAGATCATAACAGAGGCGTTCAAAACGGAGGGCGCGAAATGAGCTACAGGGAAGAAAAAATCAACCGCGAAGTTTTGGCGCACAAGTTGATAGCGGGGACGGCGACGCAGGGGGAGCGGGACAACGCCCTCGCCACTATCCTTTTGTCGCTTTGGACGTTCGACGACTTGCGGAGCGCGTTTGAGACATGGCACACCGACAAGTGCGCAAAATGCCCGGCCAAGGCTCACGCCGTGAAAGCCGAGACGGAGCGGGCCGCGAATGGCGGGATCGTCGAGAGCATGAAGCGACACGCGGGGATTGTGATTTGGATCATTACCGCCTTGATCGCCGTTATCCTGAAACTGACAGGCGCGACCGCGCCGACATTTTGACCGCCGCGCTTATGGTAGAGGGCGCGGCAATCCCGCCAAGCCCGAAACGAAAAGGACACACGATGAAAGACAAACTCCTCGCGCTGGCGTTTGAGTTTCTCTTGACGAAGGACACCGCCAAGAAACTCACCCGGACGCTCAACAAGAAACTGGCCGAGAACGCCGCGCTCGACGGCGGCAAGGCCAAGTATGCGGGCTATCTCCGCGACGGCATGGCGACCCTTGCCGTGTATTCCGAGGCCGTCGCCGACGACGGCAGAATCAGCGACGCCGAACTGGAGAAGATCAACGCCCAGACCGACGCGCTTATCGACAAGTACATCAAGTGACAGGGGGGGCGCGACATGGGAAAGACCATCAAGGGCAAAGTCAAGGCCTCGAGGAAGACGGCGGCGGCAAAGCGGAAGATCGCCCGGAAGTGCAAGGGCGGCAGGGTTGCGGCTATCGTCGCCGCGTTCGCGCTTGCCGCGATCCTGACGGGTTGCACGACCGCCGACAGCGCACAGCCCGCCAAGAGCCAGACGCAAGAAAACCGCTTCGACGGTTGCACTTTCGTCATGGCCGCGAAGACGACGATCAGCAACGGCGTGATTGTCGCCGAGGGCGACGCCGCGCCCGCGCTCGAAATGTTCACGTTGACCCAGAGCCTTGAAAGCACGGGGTCGACGGACACATTCGGCCAGGCCAACACGCAGACGCCGACGACGGAGATCAAACCCGACGTCAATGTAAACTACGCGCAGGGCGGCGGAATCACAAACCGGGGTACTGGCGGCGCAGCCGGAACAGGCGGCGCAGCCGGGATCGTCGAGAAACTTGCCGAGACGCTATCAGCCGAGGGGCTTGCCGCCCTGAAGTCCGCGATTGCGAACAAGACGAACGGCACGGTCACGCTCAAGAAGAAGGACGGCACGACGACCACCGCGACGTGTAAGGACGGCACTTGCACGTTCGAGGACGGCACGACCGTCACGGCGGAAGATTGCGCCGCCTGTACGGATTGCGCCCCCAAGTGACCGCCGTTGTGGTATAATATCCGCCGTGGTTTTGAAAGTCGTCCTTTCGGCCACGCCGCCCCCGTTGCCTTGCCCGGCGCGGGGGCATTTCTTTACCCAAGAGCCTCGACCGCAGGGGACGCCGTGCGCACCATTTCATCGGCCACGGCGTCGAACGTGTACACGTCCGTGATACACCCGCCGCCCGTATGCCCCAGGACGGCCCGCGCCGCTTCCAAGCCGAAAGCCCGCCGGACTTCCGTGCCGAACGTGTGCCGGAGCCTGTTCGATCCCCACGGCGCGACCCCGGCGCGGCCACAGGCGGCGTGGATCGTTTTGGTATAGGCGTCCGTCGTCCATTGTTCGCCGAGTACGCGGGGGACGTGCGGTGCGTCTTTCCGCTTGCCGTACACGGGCGTGACCCTTGCGGCATGGCGGGCGGCGATATATTCGGCCATTGCCCGGACAGGCGAGAACGGCACGTCGCCGCCGTCCTTGTGGCGTTCGAGAATCGCCCGCGCCTTTGGCCCGATACAGACGACACGCGGCTGGCCCAATTCGCCGCGCCATTCGTTTTTGTTCACTTCCGGCGGGACGCGGTAAACCCACGGCGTCCGGCTTGTATCTATCAGCGACCATTTGAGGGCGCACAATTCGCAAGGGCGCATCCCCGTCAACCGATGAACGCGCACCATGTCCGCCGTGTTGGGCATCATGTGTGCGACCGTCGCCGCAATCGTCGCGTCGTCCACAGGGCGGACGGGTTGCCGTTCCGGGGCGGCGGAACGCCCGCGCTTCACGCCCTTCACTTGCGTCAATTCGGCCTTGACCGTCGCCGGGATAAGTGCCTCGTCCAAGGCCCACCCGATCATGTACTTGACCCGCCAGAGCCGGGCGTTGACCGTCGAGCGCGAAACCCCGGAGCGCACAAGGGCGTCCCGGAGTTGCAGCATATCGCCGTGCGTCAATTCGGCCAGAGCCGCGCCGCCGAACATTTCGCGGAACAGGCGCACGTCGAGGACGGCGTTCACCGCCGTGCTTGTGCCCTTGTAGTATTCGCGGCAATGATCGGCCCAAGCCGCGCAGAGATCGGCGACCGTTGCGCCGCGAGGCTCATGCCGTGCGGCTTGCCGTGTGTGTTCCTCCCAATACCGCGCGGCGGCGTCTTCGGCCATCTTGCGCGGGCGATCCGTCCGCATCGTGTGGTTTGAGTTGGGAGCCTTGAGCGGCACGTTCCGCCGCGTCTTTTCGCCCGGCAGCTTCACCGAGTAATACCAGAGGCCGTGGTTGTCCCAGACCGACCCCGTTTGCTTCATCTTCATTTGTGCGCACACTTTCCGCCGTTTCCGGCAAACCCGTGCGGCTTGTCTTAAAGTGTCTTAAAACACCCCAAAACGCCCCGTCCGGGCGGGCGACCGCGCAGACCAGAAAGCGCGGAAACCCTTGTATTTGCACACAATCCAAGGTGGTGGAGATAAGGGGAGTCGAACCCCTGACCTTCTCAATGCCATTGAGACGCTCTACCAACTGAGCTATATCCCCAAGTGGTGAAAACGGGGTATATTATATCATATTACCCCCCGCGGGCGCAAGGGGGTATTTTGAAATTTTTTAACCGGAGAGACGCTCACCACGTTACTAGATCAGCGGTGCGTTTTCTTCGTACCTTTTGCGGCGGCGCAAAGGAGCAGCGAAAACACATCATGGACGCATTGACTTTGACGGCAACTGTGGTATAATTGACGCCAATGACTCTTACTATAGTTCTTGCAATAAAGCGGACTGTCGCACTGACGGCGATGGTGGCGTTCGCCGCGTTTGCCGCCGGCGCCTCGCCGGTGATGGTCTCGCTCGTCACGCCCGTTCAAGCGCCGGCGGCGGCCTCTGACATCGAGGGGTTCAGACTTTCGCTCGCGTACGGCGAGTGCGAGAACTTTACCGGCTTCGACATTGGACTCTCCAACCGCACCTGCGGCAACTTCGCCGGCCTCGGCCTAGGCGGCCTCAATATCGTCTCAGACGCCGTGCGAGGCGTCCAAATCGGCCTTGTAAACTGTAACGCGAACGGGCCGGCCGCATACGACGAACGATCCCGTCTGGTTCAGTTCGGCATAATAAACCACTCCAGCACGTTCGCCGGTCTGCAGGACGGCTTCGTCAACACGTCCACTGAAACCTTCTTCGGCTTGCAGGAGGGGCTCCTGAACGCGGCGAACGATGTCTGCGGGGTGCAGTGCGGCAACTGGCTGATATTCGGCGTTAATATCGCCTGCGGCGAGGTAGATGGTTGCCAAATCGGCATTGTCAACTATGCGGGGACGATGGCGCACGGTCTTCAGATAGGTGTTGTCAACATAATCGCCGAAGGCGGTTGGGCGCCGGTCCTGCCTTTTCTCAACGGGAGGTTCTAAGCGGCGCACGAGCTTTGAGCGAAACGATATGAAAGATGTCCTTGAGATTTTCGCCTCACGCTGCCGGTTCGACGCCCTCGCGGCGACCGGGAGCGTCTCGCTCCCATCGCCGACCGGCTCAGCCGACGCGTTTCTGGCGATGGCCCTTTCAGGCGCGGCTGGCGGCGAAGAGCGGGTCGTTGTCGCAGTTACGCCGGGTCTCCCGGACGCCGACAGACTGGCGGACGACCTCGCGACGCTAGGCGCCGCCGCCGAAGCCTCCGCCGCCGCGAAAAGAGCGAGGGTGTTCGAGTTTCCGCCGGCGCTCGACGGCGACAAGTCGGCGCTGGGCGCACGTCTCAAGACGATCGCCGCGCTGAAAGCATGGGAGATGAACCCCTACCCCTGCATCGTGGTGGCGGCATATCCGGCGCTCGCGATACCGATACCGCGCCAGACGCCGCCACCAGTGCGCCTCGGCGCTGTCCAGATGCGCCACGCAGAGCTCTGCGAGAAACTCTCTTCGTTCGGTTACAGGCGCGTACCGGCAGTGGAAAGCGAAGGCGACTGGTCGGTGAGAGGCGGCATAATAGACATGTGGAGCCCTGGAGAGGAATTCCCAGTCAGGGCGGAGTTCTTCGGCGACGATCTCGAGAGCCTGAGGACGTTCGACGCGTCGACCCAGCGCTCTATCGAGCGCATCGCCTCGGCGCAGGTGCTGCCGGCGCAGGAAACGGCGGCGGACGGCGACGCGACGCAGGGTGGCGGCGGGAGCCCGGCCACGCTTCTCGCCATCATACCGCGCGCGTCAACGATACTCGCCATCGACCACAACTCCTACACCCTCCCGGAGACAGGCGGCAGCCAGGGCGAAGCATTGACGAGAGTGTATACGGGCGACCCGGCGCCTGCGGGAGTCGCGACTTGCAGATTCCAAACAACGCCGCTGCCGGGCTTCGGCGAACTGGGGGCCGAAGAGGCCCACCACCCGGAACTCTTCGAAGCGGCGCGCGCGCGACTGGCGCGACACATAGAGACTGCAAAGCGGCGAGGCGAAACCGTCGTTGAACTGGACGGACTTTCGGGCGGCTTCGAACTGCCGCCGGACGAGAATTTTGAAGGACTTGCCGTCGTCACAAAGGCCGACCGGGTGTTCACGAAGAAGAAGACGCGCGCGCCAAAGCATGTCACGGCTCAGGGCGCGCGACTGAGCGATTTCGAGGAGCTTGAGCCCGGCGAATATGTAGTGCATGTCGACCACGGCGTCGGGCGGTTCATCGGCTCGTCGGTGATTCAGCTAGGCGGCAAGCGCAGCGAAGTCTTCACGATCGAGTACGCCGACGGCGCGAAGCTGCACGTGCCGGCCGCGCATGCCCACCTGCTCTCGCGGTATATCGGCGTAAGGGGTCAGGAGGTCAGGCTGCACCGTCTCGACGGCAAACGCTGGAGCAAGGACAAAGCCGACGCGCAGAAGGCCGTGGCCGATCTGGCCGCATCGCTTTTGGAGACGCAGGCCAGGCGCGAGGTCGTGCCGGGCTTCGCGTACGACGTGCACTGCGAGGGACGCGACGCCTTTGACGCGGCCTTTCCGTTCGAAGAGACGCCAGACCAGCTCGCCGCCATAAAAGCGGTGGAAGCCGACATGGCCTCGCGCCGCCCGATGGACAGGCTCATATGCGGCGACGCCGGCTACGGCAAAACCGAAGTCGCGATGCGCGCAGCCTACATAGCGGCGCTGAACGGCAAGCAGACCGCGGTTCTGGCGCCGACAACCGTTCTCGCCGAGCAGCACTTCGAGACCTTTACATCGCGTTTCGACGGCACGCCCGTCAGGATAGAGTCCGTCTCGCGCTTCCAGTCGGGCGAGACGCATAAAGGCACGTTCAAAAGGCTGGCTTCCGGCGCGTGCGACATTGTAATAGGCACTCACGCCATACTCACCGGCAAGGCGGCCTTTCACGACCTCGGTCTTATAATAATCGACGAAGAGCAGCGCTTTGGCGTGCGTCACAAGGAATTTCTGAAAAAACTGAGGGCGACGGCCGACGTGCTTACGCTCTCGGCGACACCAATACCGCGCACTCTCTATCTCTCCATGACAGGAGCGCGCGACCTTTCGCTGCTTCGTTCGCCGCCGCGTGAACGAGTCGCGGTCGAGACGACAATCACGAGAGACTCGGACGACACAATAGGCGCGGCGGTCGACTTCGAGCTCGCCCGCGGCGGCCAGGTGTTCTTTCTCTACAACAGGGTGACGACAATGGGCAAGATGGAGCGCCGTCTCAAGGCGGTCTGCCCCGGAGCGAGAATCATCACGGCCCACGGCCAGATGGACTCCCGCACGCTCGCCCGCAAGATGCGCGACTTCGAACGCGGCGACTATGACATACTTCTGTCGACGACCATCATAGAGTCGGGCATAGATATACCGCGCGCAAACACGATAATCGTAGCCGACGCCCATACGTTCGGTCTTGCAGACCTGTACCAGCTAAGAGGACGCGTCGGCCGCTCGTCGCGCCAGGGGCGCGCGGTCTTTCTGCTGCCGGCCGAAGGCCTTGTCGACTCGGATGCGCGCGAGCGGCTCGCCGCGCTGAAACGGCACGGTGGTCTTGGCGCGGGCTTCGGGCTCGCGGTGCGCGATCTGGAGCTGCGCGGCGCAGGCAACCTTCTCGGCTCCCAGCAGTCGGGCCATATCGCGGCCGTCGGCTTTTCCCTTTACTGCCAGCTTCTGAAGCGCACTGTCGCGCTTCTCAAGGGCGAAAAAGTCAACGATGTCATCGATGTGCAGCTGAATCTCGACTTTATCAGCGCCTCGCCTGCACCGGGCGATGAAGACTCGTCCGCGGCGATACCCTTCTCCTATGTCGAAGACGACGCACAGCGCATGGGCCTCATGAGGCGGCTTGCCGAGGCCGCCGACACAGGAACCGTGCGCGCGATAGAGGCCGAGATGGCCGACCGTTTCGGTACGCCGCCGATACAGGCGAAGAGGCTCGTCCGTCTCGCAGAGCTAAGGGTCGCCTGCGCCAAGAGACGCATAAACCACGTCGATGTGCGCGGCACACGGGCAGTCTTCTACGTCGACGGCTCAAGAGAAATCGCGTTTGTACGGGACCTTGGCGGCGCAAACGCGGACGCCAAGCTTCGCGAGCTCGAGAAAGCAGTCAAAAAGCAAACTGAAGCCCAAACGAAATCGAATAAACCATCTCGGTGTCGCCGTTAAGGCCAAGAGTCGCATTGGCGTCGAAACGCAGCGACCAATTGTCGTCGAAATGCCAAAACGTGCCCCAGCCGAGCGACGGGCCCGCCTGTCCGCCGGTCCAGCCGGCGCCGCCAAACGTGAAGAACGGGTCGAACTTCTCGTAGCCCCACCAATGCCAAAGCGCGCCGAAACCGAACCCGGCGGAATCCTCAAGCCAGGCGGTCGAGGCCTCAAGCGCGAGAAAATCGCCGGTGTAATACCCCAGGCGCGCCGTCGCCCCGCCGAGCCTGCGCATACTGCCGGAGCCTTGCGGCAGCACGACAGTGGCCCCGGTGTCGATATACCAGCGCTCGAAGTCATATTCGACATAGTCGTAGTCGATATCGGCCGCGCTTCCGGCCGCCGAGAGGGACGAGAATGCCGCGAGGGCGAAAAGCTTCAGGATGTTTTTCATGTCTTTACATTCGCCCTTTCCTGACGGCCGGGAGGTCGCCGAGCCAGCCCAGCTCCCTGCGGCGCATGCGCGCATAGTCGGCCGGCTCGCGGTCGTCGACACCAGAGAGGTGGTCAATGCCATGGGCTACGTACAAGAGCAGCTCCTTGGCGGCCGACCATCCCTTTCGCTTCGGCGCGGCGCGCAGCGCCTGGTCGACGTTGACATACAGCTCGCCGTACACACCCGCCGGTTCCGGCGGGATCGCCCCATACGCCTGGGTTATCACATCCGTCGCGCCAGCGACGCCCATTATGCCGCGGTGCGTCTCGTCGGAGGCCGCGTCATCCTGAAGGACGACGCTCACCTCGCGAAAGACGAGCCCCGAACGGCGGGCCGACCTCTCGGCAAAAAAGGCGGCGGCCGCACACAAGTCCGACCTGCCGAGGCCGAGCCGTTTAGGGAGATTGCCTTCGATATGAATCTTGCATTTCATCGGCTGTCAATAAAGCTTCTTGCCATAGACGAGAAACTTGCTGAGGTGGTAGACATCCTTCTTGGCGTCGGGGGTGCGCCTGGCGCGGACGTACCGCGCGCGTGGAGCCGAAGCGCGCAGGTCTATCCTGTATGTGTCGCGCACCTTGTCGTCGCTGTAGACCGTCTGCCACGATTCGCCGTCTTCAGAGACTTGCAGCTCCAGCGGCGCCTGACGATGCTTGTTCTGCGCGCCGCAACGGTTCTCGATTACAACTCCGGCGATTTCGCCCGGACCTTTCAGCATGACCATCGCCCATGGCGCGGTCTCGCTGTCAGTGTGAAAAGTATTCCCGGCGCAGGGCGTCGCATCTATGCAGCGGGCATAGGAGCGGGGCGAATCCCATCCGCTTGTGGTGGAAGTCTTGAGCAGGCCCTCTGCCGAAAGAAGGCTCCCGCCGAAATCGGTTTCGGGGTATTTCTTGCCGCCGCCGGAATAGGGCTCCAGCCTGTCCTGCAATGACGCGAGCTGGCGAAAGGCGTCGAGGTTGCCGCTTCGCGACGCGCCGAGAATCAGCGGATTGAAATCCAGCTTGGCCTTCTCGCCGCTCTTGGCCTTCTCGGCCACCACTTCGCCGAGCGTTTTTATGTAAAGCGCCGACTTCCCGGCGTCACCCATCATCACTTCGCCGCCCCAGCCGAGCACCTGAGAGAAATAGTCCCGCGTGCCGTACTGCGCGGCAAGCATCGCTTTCAGGACCGGCACAACCAGTTTTATGTCGCCGCCGAGCGGGGCCGCCCATGTTTTGAGCATCTCCTTGAAATCAGCCTCTTCTTGGATCTTCTCACCGCTCTGTGCTAGAAGCCGGGCGAAGAATACAAGGTCGCCGGCAAGCGCCTCGCGCCCTTTCTCCTTGGCGAGACGCGAGAAGTATGGCGTGAGAAAGTCCCAGAGCGGCTGGCGGCCGGTCTTCATGCCGCGCGCACACCCGCGCACCCAGACGCGCATGGTGTCGAGCGACGCGTTGGAGCGCGTCACCCAGTTGCCGTAGGCGCGCCAGGCGCCGTAATGGGCCGGGCAGGAACGGCAGGCCTGGCGATAGTAAGACTCGACGTCCGCCGGTTTCGCGCCGCGCTCTTCAGCGAGCCTGGCGAGCGTAAGGAGCCGCTCTGCGGCAAGGCGCTTCTCGCGTTCGCAAGCGTACGTCTTCTCGATGGCCACCGAATACTGCCACGGGTGCTTGTTCCAGAAACACATGTGCATCTGCGAGTGGCCGGTCACGCTGTAGTCAACCACCCATCTGCCGTCCGGCAGGCGCCGTGAATAGGCGCAGTGGGCGGGCTGGCCGACGGTAGTCGACGGCAAGCCGTGGGCGTTGGCGGTCGCGCTGCCGAACTTCGAGAGCTCCCCGCAAACTCCGCCGACAATCTGGGAGTACCTGCGCTTGGGCCACTCGCCCGCCGTGGACCACGGCTTGTAGTAGAGCGGCCCCTGCACCGAGTCGCCGAAGCAATTCTCCGTGCGGTACTGTATCATCCAGCATGTTCCGCCATACTCCCTCAAAGGCAGGTTGACAAACTTGTCAAGGTGGCGCTGCTGAGCCGCCATGTTGTCCGTGCTGGCCGAACCATGGCCCTGGTGGACGGCAAAGCGCCACAGCCACACCGGTTGGCTGTAGGCGGTCTTGTGCAGACGCCCGGCGAGGGCGGTCGCGCGATAGGCGTCCAGAACATCGGCGAGCCAGGCTTCGTCCTTGTCTGGATATACCATGGCGAGCGCCGTCATGAAACGCCGCCCCTCGTTGTCCGCATACGCGCCGTCTGCATACGGCACCCATCTGCCGCCGTCCTGGTAGACAAGCGACTCAAGAGCGAGAACCGCCTTGGCGCCGTCGCCCGGGCCGTCGCCCGCCTTGGCCCAGCCGTCGGTGCTGTTCGCCGGGAACGTACCACTCCAAGCGAAGTCCTCAAGCCAGACGCGATCGTTCATGAAAGCCTTGACGAACTGTGACGAGCCGGGGCGCGCGACGAGCTCGTCCCACCCCTTCTGCCCGATAAGCGTCAACGCCTGGCAGCGCGCTATCGCGAGCTTCTGCGCCTCGGTCGGCCTGGCGTCGGGTTTCATTGTGGCGATAGCGTTCTTCACCTGTGCGAGGGGGTACGTCTGCTTTATGCCGCCTGTGTTGCCGGCCGGGCGGGCCTTGACCACGGCGCGATCAAGGCCCTTGGACTCGATCTTCTCGCCTGCCATCATCAGGCGCCCCATCGCGAACTGGCCCCAGAAGGTCGAGCGCCCCATGTCGAACGCCTCCTTCAGAAGCTGGCGTTCCGCCGGCTTCAAGGGTTTATTGGTGCCGTCAAAGGTCAGCGCATACTCGAGCACCTTGACAAACTGCTTCTGATTTGCGGTAAAATGGTTTTGGGGGATTGCCTTCATGCGCTTGACGAAGGAGGCATCCTTTGCTTTCGCCGCCTTTTCCATCAGCGCAACTGTTTTGTATTCATCGAGTTCGAAGTGCTTCAGCCAGCCAAACCCGTCGTCCTTGTCGAGCTTCTGCAGCGCGGCCCACTCCGCAGCCCACGCGCACTTGCCGTTCACGAGTTCGCCAAAATGGAACTGGCCCATCATCGTGGCGAGAATGTCGAACCCCTCGCCGTACAAGTCGGCCGCGGTCTTGCCCTTGGCCGCAGCCGCCTTCTTGAAAAGCGCCTCGGCCCTGTCCTTCTGGGCCGCGACGCGCTGAACGGCCTTCGCGAGCTTCTCCGGCGTGACGCTCGCCGGCACGTTCTCCAGCTGGGCGAAAACGCGGGGCTTCGCGCCGGGCGCGTAGCACGTTATCGCCGGGAAGCGCTTCGTGCGTATCAGAATGCCGGCAACCGTCTCGTTGGCAGCTTTCACGGCATCGGTGGGCGAGTCCATGTCGTCGTAGACCGCGAGAACGTACTTCGAGCCGACAGCCTTTGCGAACGCGGCGCTCTCGAACACCTTTCTGACCTTCTCGCCGCTGACGCACCAGTCGCTGCCGGTCTGCAGCACGAGAACGCCCTTGCCGGCTCTGGCGGCGGCGACCTCGATCTTGACGTCCGCCCCGCACGCGGCGAGAGTGGCCAGGAAAAACGCCGTGGCAAGAAGCCGCCTCATGCTGACGGCTCCATGTTTTTGAAGACGAGTTCCGCCAGGACAGGGTCCTTGGCGCGCATCTCGTCGGCAGTCAGGCCTTCGATTTCATGCGGGAAGACTATCCAGTCATTGCCGACGTCGCGGACATAATAGTCGGGCGTCATGTCGGTCTTATTCTTGGCGGGCTTCCAGTAAACGCAGGCCATGCGCATCTCGGCCCCCGTCCTGGCGATTCGCGTTTTGACGGCTTTGGCGGTCTTGCCGGTGTCAAACACGTCGTCCACGACGAGCACCCTGTCGCCAGGGCGCAGCATGCCGAATATTTCCTCGCCGAGCGTAAACACGACCTCTCCCGCGTTCTCGCCGATTCCGGAGTAGCTGGCGCACTTGAGGGGTATGTGCCTCACGTCCCAGCCCGTAGTCTTGAAGAACTCGTGTAGCGACACCCCGACGACCTCGCCTACCT
>JAZQBR010000258.1:0-4926 GCA_045545855.1 Kiritimatiellia bacterium
GGAGAGACCCCGTGAGGGGTAAACACGACCCCCTCTGGAGCAGCGCGCAATATTAGCTAGACCTCACAGCAGATTAACTGACCCTCACAGCAACCTAACTGACCAAGCGCGCTAAACTAGCTAGAATTGTTCAGTTGTCTAGCCTGGAAAGTTGCCAAGTCTAGCTAGAAAGCTGAGATGTCTAGCCTAGATAGCGCGGCGGGCTGGGGGCTGGTTAAAAGTGGGGGTGGCGCTAGTCGCCGCCGTCGCCATTTTCAACACAAACAAAATCTCGTCACCGACAACAACAACCCCGGCTTCTTTGTTGTTGTTATTTACTTATTATATTATTATAGGGTGGCAATTTGTCCTGAATTTCGGGCAAATTGCCCGATTTCATGGGGAGAGACCCCATGGATTTAGGGCACCATCAATGAGGAGCGCCGTTCTGCCGAGCTTCCAGCTCCGCCAGCCGCACCGTAGCTCGCATTCTTCTGCCGCTACCGCAACATCCCATACCCAGGGATCACTACTTCGACCGGACCGTACATTTCAGGCGCATAATGATAGGGCGCAACCGAATATTCTGCGAAAACGAAGTGCAGGCCGTCTTTGCCGACATAGAAATTCTCTGTAAGCATGGCGAGCACTTCGTTTGCCGTCGGCAGCAGATTCTTTTCGCCGCCGATCTTGGCGACGACGGCCTCTCGCACCCTTGCAATCGCCTCGGCGCGTTTGTCCTCCGGGATTACGTCGGCGGTAGTCAGCCGCTTCCCCGTCCTCACATCTATCGTCCCGACTTTGACAATCGTGCCGCCATGCGCTCCGCCAGTGTACCGGAAGCATTCAGCGCGATAACTGAAGAACGTCCGTTGGTCGGTATAAGCGACCTTGTATTCGGACTTGTATTCCCGTGTGGTCAGCATGTAGAAGTCGCCGCCATCCGGCTCGAAGTAGCTCGCCAGGTTCTTGTCGCCAAAGACATCCCGAACCTCGTTCACATAGCAATCAAGGAAATTCCCAAAATCACGAGCAAAGGCATCGGCATCCTTCACAACATAGTCATATGCGATCCCCACTCGCCCAACCTCGCCATACCTGCACCCCGCCGACGTCGCAACACCAGCGCACAACAAAACACGCGATGCGCATCTCATATATCGTTTCATTGTGCAACGAATCTTCTTTAAAGCTCGTATCATGTTTTGTACTGTCCGTCCGGCAGAATCTCGAAATAACATTTCTTCGTATAGCCATCTACGCTTACATAACCATTTTCACCTGCCTCGAACGCCCAATCCATTTCAAGTATGCCGACCTCCTGTTCGCCGTTTGGAGTAATTCCGAATGACGCGCTCCTCTGTTTGCCATTTGGCTTGTTTTCGACGTGAACGGTGCAAACATGCCGGACCGGCGATGTATTGTGCAATTGCAAAACAGCTCCAGTAAGCAATGATGCGCGCATTGTAATCGATATCGGCGGATCGGGATATACTCTCCCGATTATAGCTCGACTGGCCTCACGTTCCTTTGAATCGCATCCGGCAATTCCAATAGCGAGCGCAAACGCAATCGCACAGACCGACAACCTTGATAGGATGAATTTGATATTCATGTTGTTTGCTCTTTTTTCATCGGTTTACGTTTTAGGTGTTGCTTCCACTGTTAGCGCCTATCGTTTCAAGACTTTCTCTCGCTCCGGCATGCCCTTGAGCGATGGCTTTATTCAGCCATTTAACCGCTTCATTCTCGTCCTTTGCCACACCTATGCCGTCGCGATAGCAATTTCCAAGTGCGGCTTGCGCGTCGGCGTTGCCCTGCTCCGCCGCCTTGCGGTACCATTTGACGGCCTCTGCATCATTCTCTACACAGAACTCCATTCCATGAAAGGCTGATGCAAGATAAAATTGCGCTTCGGGATCGCCATCTTCCACAGCCTTAAGACACTTCTTTGCAATCTCTACAATGCAGTCGTCGCTATTCTGCTTTGCGGCTCTGCGTAACCATACTATCGCTTCTGTTTCATCTTTTGCAACACCTGTTCCTGACAAATAGCAACTGGCTAATAATATGTGTGCCGATGCGTCTCCCTGTTCCGCCGCCTTGCGGAACAATTGAACCGCTTCGACTTCATTCTTTTCCACCCCTGTTCCGGCGCAATAGCATTCACCAAGCGCGGATTGTCCGTCTGTGTTACCTTGCTCCGCCGCTTTGCGGAACCACTTGACAGCCTCGGTCTCGTCCTTTCCAACACCTTTACCGTAGCGATAGCAATTTCCAAGCGCTGTTTGTGCGTAAGCGTTGCCCTGCTCCGCCGCCTTGCGATACCATTTAACAGCCTCGGCTTTGTTCTCTACAAAGAACCCTCCCCATTCATAGTCGCGTGCAAGGCAACATTGTGCTTCAGGATCGCCATCCTCTATGGCTTTGAGATACTGCTTTGCATCTTCTGCGAAATAACCGTCTTGTTTCGCGGCTCTGTGGAACCATCTTATTGCTTCTGGCTCGTCAACTTCCACGCCTACGCCATCGAGATAGCAACCAGCCAATAATATTTGTGCCAACGCGTTTCCTTGTTCCGCCGCCTTGCGGAACAATTGAACCGCTTCGACTTCATTCTTTTCCACGCCTGTTCCGGCGCAATAGCATTTACCAAGCGCGACTTGTCCGTCTGTGTTACCTTGCTCTGCCGCTTTGCGGAACCACTTGACAGCCTCGGTCTCGTCCTCTCCAACACCGTCACCGTAGCGATAGCAATTTCCAAGTGCGGCTTGTGCGTCGGCGTTGCCCTGCTCCGCAGCTTTGCGGTACCATTTAACAGCCTCGGCTTTGTTCTCTACAAAGAACCTTCCCCATTCATAGTCGCGTGCAAGGCAACATTGTGCTTCAGGATCGCCATCCTCTATGGCTTTGAGATACTGCGTTGCATCTTCTGCGAAACAACCGTCTTGTTTCGCGGCTCTGTGGAACCATCTTATTGCTTCTGGCTCGTTAGTTTCCACGCCCAAGCCATTGAAATAGCATACTCCGAGCAAGACTTGCCCTTCATCATTACCCCGATCAGCCGCTTTGCGGAACCATTTCACTGCTTCAACTTCGTTCTTTTCCGCGCCGGTCCCGGTGAGATAACACCTGCCAAGTTCAATCTGCGACTCAAGATAACATTTTCCTGGTCCCCATGATAAATCAACGTGTTTATTAGAGATCGCAAAATCAATAGATTCCGACTCAGCGACTTTTTTAAAGCATCGAACCGCCTCTACTTCATCTTTCCCAACTCCATTACCTCCATAAAGATAGATTTTAGCAAGTTGCGTGTAAGTACTTGCCTTGATGAAAAGTTTACGTAAGGCTTCATCTCTCTTCTTTCTGCCGCGAAAAGAGGAATCATGCAGTGCGGAATAATCATACTCTATTTCGGCTGCCTTGCGAAACCACTTTACGGCTTCTGAATAATCTTTCCCATCCTTGTAGTAGTTGCCAAGACTCATCTGTACACTAGCATTTCCTCTTTCTCCGGCTTCTCGCAACCACATCAAGACTTCATTTGGATTCCAAAATATGTTGGGGATTGCATAGTAACAAAGAGCTTTGGAAAATAAGTCTTCCGCCTTGATTTTATCTCTCTCGATACCAATTCCATCGGCGTAGCAGAGCCCCAAAGCAAGTTTAGCATGCGAGTCTCCTTCCCCCGCCGCCACGCGGTAGCACTTCGCCGCTTTTCGGGGATCCTTTTCAACACCGAAACCGTATGCATAGCATAAACCAAGATTGACTATTGCCGTGTTATCGAATAGAAGTGCGTTCTTCATAAAATACTTTGCCGCCTTGACCGCATGGCTGTCACAACCGTCGCCTTTCGCCTCCAGCGCATACCGAAGCCCTAATTCACGCCACTTGGCAGATCGAAAATGTCTAAGTAAATCCATGCCAATCTCGATAATGAGAATGAGTACTAATAAGCACAGCAATAAGCACATCGGGCCTACCAGCGGCTTAATCGAATGGCCCACAGTTAAAGGAACCAATGTTAAAACAATATATATTAGAAACAGAAGCGGAAACCAAAACCAGCTATGGCGCAACCATCTATGTATTAGCATTAGCATAGAAAACAACATTGCATTCCTCCTTCGCTCCGCATTTTTTTATCTCGGCACAACCATCCTTGCGGCACGGAACGGCTCGGCCTCATCCTCCTCGGGTTTGCGCCCTGGCAGACACCGGAAAAGGCGGGAAACGGAAACCTCCTCCGATGCATCGGATGAGGCGCCTGAGAGAGCCCGGAAAGATGCATTGAAGGAGGTGAATCCGCCCGAAGGCAGCGTCCTCTGTCTGGCGTCTTTCCGGTGAAGTTTTTCAGGCTTTCATCCGACGCTTCCCATGTCCGCAGGTGGTCGCTTTTGGCGGTTCCCTGCGTGGGAAATCTATGTGTCGCCAGGGAATTCGCCCTTTTGACGGTGCATATTATACCAAAAAATCAGGCCCACGGACGGGAAAACTTGCGGAAATCTCGTCCGCGCTGACTTGCCAAAGTAAATGCCCATAGTGTATGGGCATTGGAATCTATGGGGAGAGACCCCGCGATTTCGTGGGGAGAGACCCCGCGAGGGGAAGGGATAATTGCTGTTATTGAGTGAATTTGGCGCTGAGCTGTCGCTGTCTGGGACGTGGGGAGGGGGATGGGCCGGACGGGCAGGGATGAAGTCAGCCAATGAAAATTTTGAAAATTCCCACTTGAAAATTCCGGAGAAAAAATGTATACTATGTTTTGAAAACTCGGTTAGGCAGTCAAAAGGTGAATTAGACCCTTGAATAAAGCGAGTGAAGGTCGTATACTCAGGCATGATGGCCCCTGAAGTGACCCGAAAGGGGTGCGGAGTAAAGCCTTGCCCCTATTGGGTAGGGGGGTATGGGGATGCCTGCGAGAAAACCTTCGCCTCTATT